>NZ_JAATJL010000001.1:1580747-1896897 GCF_011927905.1 Arthrobacter pigmenti | reverse complement strand
CATCGCAGGCAATGCCTGCAGCGCATGCGGATCCCCGCGAGACATAGGACTCCGCCGAGGCGCAGTGGGAGTCAGGATTCGACGTCGGCCGCGTCAATTGCCTTGTCGGTCAGGATCGGCATCAGGCCGAGCAGGGCGAGGGTCAGCACGCCCATGATCCCGAACATCACCTGAATCCCCAGCCACTGCGCCAGAAGGCCACCGACGACGGCGCCGAGCGGCATGGTTCCCCAGGCAAGCAGACGGTAGGCACTGTTTACCCGGCCCAGCAGCCTGTTCGGCGCAATGCGCTGCCGGAGCGAGACGGTGATGACGTTCCACAGCACAATGAGTGCTCCGCCAACAAAGAAGACCGCGCCCAGGATGTAGGGGTTGTCGGTCAGCGCGGGAGCGCCGACGAACAGTGCCCCGCCAACCATGGTCAGCGCCAGCGCCTTGGAGCGGCCCAGCTTCCGCTCGACCCATTCGGCAAGGAACGAGCCGAGGAATGCGCCGATAGCCGAGGACGTCAGGAGGATGCCGAAGCCCACCTCCGTGAGCTGCATCGCGGACGTCGGCCCCACCGCGAAGAGCACAAACACCGCAAACGCGGCGTTCGAGGCGAAGTTGAAGGTACCGGTCATGATTGCGAGCGTGCGCAGGATCTTTTGGTTCCAGAGGAAGCGCAGGCCCTCGGCGATGTCGTACCGCAGGGTGGTCTTCTGCTCGCGCTCAATCCGGAACTTTCCGCGCACCAGGAACAGCGCGCCGACGGCGGCCAGCCACAGAGCTCCGGGCACGATGAATCCTGCGACAACACCGGCCGCAACCAGCAGGCCACCCAGCGGGGGCCCAATGAACTGGTTCGTGGTGAGTTCGACGGCGTAGAGGCGGCCGTTTGCGCGCGAGAGCTGGTCCCGGTGCACCACCTGCGGCATGATCGACTGCGCCGAGGTGTCGTACAGCGTTTCCGCAACACCCACCAGTAGAGCCACCACGTACAACGCCCAGATGGAGCCGAGGTCCAACAGGATCACTCCAACCAGCAGTGCGGGCAGGATGGCGCGGGTGATGTTGGCGAAGAGCATGAGCAGCCGCCGGTCCAGCCGGTCAGCAAGCGCGCCCGCCGTCAGGGCGAAGAGCAGCCAGGGGAGTGTTCCGGCGAAGGTGAGGCCCGCAATCAGCGTTGGTGACTGCGTGAACTGGATCGCGAGCAGTGGCAGCGCGATCTTGAAGACGCCGTCCGCCAGGTTGGATAACCCGGAGGACGTCCATAGCTTCCAGTAGGAGGGGCCCAGCGGCGTCCGCGTTTCCTCGGAGACCAACGCGTCGTCGTTTGTCATGTGTGAACAATCCCACATTGATTGAGAAAGTTCAAGGTGATTGTAAAAACCTCAATTGAACGTAGGATTGACATCATGGACCGGCAGAAAAAGCACCCAGCCGCCAGCGCCCGCGAGATCAAGGCGCTGGCGCATCCGCTCCGATTGCGCATCATCCGGCTGTGCGGACTCCATGAGCTCACCAATAAGCAGCTCGCGGACCGGTTGGATCAGGATCCGGGGACGGTTCTCTACCACATACGCCAACTGCTCGCCTCCGGATTCCTGGAACCGGTCGAGGTGCGGACGGGGGAGAGTGGCGCGCTAGAGAAACCGTACCGGTCCACCGGGCGGTCCTGGACCCTCGACACCGCGCTGGACCAGGCGGGGCCGGAGGGGCCGCTCGCACCGGTCGAGGCGTTCCAGCAGGAGCTCCGGGAAGCGGGTCCAAATGCGCTCGCCGGGCTTTCACGATTCATGCTGCACCTTTCGGAAGAGGATGCCGAGGAGTTGAACGAGCGCATTCACCGGATCCTCCGGGAGTACACGGAAAGCGACAAGGAACGTAAGGACCAGCCAGCGTATGGCGGGATCTTCGTGCTTCACCGCTCCTCCGACTGAAGCAGCACTCAGCGGACATTCAGCGGATTCCCACCTGACGCCGTTAGCATGAAGGGTTACTGATTCTCGGCAGGGGAGCCTTTCGCTTGACTACGCAGGACTACTACGACGCCCCGCAGCACCCAACCAAAAAACGGCACCCGGTTCGCAACACTCTCCTGGTGCTTCTTGCGCTGCTGGTTGCGGTTGCCGTTGTGGTTGCGGGCTACGCCTTCAGCCTCGCGACGGCCTTCAACTCGCGCACCACCACCATCGAGTCTGCCTTCCCGGAGGATTCGACGAGGCCCACCCGGCCGGCGGCGGCGGAGGGCGCCATGAACATCCTGCTCATGGGAAGCGACGCGCGTGCGGCGGAAACCGCCGGAGAGTCCAACCTTCCAGAAACACCGGAGGGTTCGCGCTCGGACACGATGATGCTCATGCACATCCCGAAGGACCGCGCGAACATCTACGTCATGTCGATCATGCGCGACACCTGGACGGAAATCCCCGGGTACGGCATGCACAAGATCAACGCTGCGATGTCCTTCGGTGGAGTGCCGCTGGTGGTGCAGACGGTCGAGGGCATGTTCGATGCACCAATCGACCACGTGGTGATCGTTGACTTCGAAGGTTTCAAGGGACTGACCGACGCGCTGGGCGGCGTGACCGTGGACAACCCCATCGCCTTCCAGTCCGAGGGCGTCAACGGCGAGTTCTTCGAACAGGGCCCCATCACGCTCGACGGCGAATCCGCACTGAAGTTTGTCCGCGAGCGGTACGCCTTCGCAGACGGCGACTACCAGCGCGTGCGCAACCAGCAGCTATACATCAAGGCAGTGATGTCGGAGTTCCTGAGCGGCAGCACACTCACCAATCCCGCAAAGGTTAGCCGCATTGTCAATGAGATTTCCCCGTACCTGAGTGTCGACGAGCAGTTCGATGCCGCTGCCGTCGGATCACTTGCCTTCAGCCTGCGCAACGTCCGCACCGATGACGTCAAGTTCTTCACGCTCCCGAACCTCGGCGTGGGAACCTCCCCGGACGGGCAGTCGATCGTGGTGAAGGACGAAGCCGCCATCGCCGAGATTGCCGCCGCACTGGATGAAGGAACGCTCGGGGACTACCTGGAAACCGCTAATCTGAGTGGACAGGGAGCGTAAGGACATGATGAAGCGCATTGTTGGGGCACTGTTTGCTGCCGCGTTGCTGTTGGGTGCGGTCAGCGCACCTGCATACGCGGGGCCGGTCGTCACAATTCCGCCCGTGCTGCCGGTGCAGCCCACAGATCCGGCACCACCATCGCCCGGGCCGGAACCTGAGCCAGAACCGACTCAACCTGTTCCAACTGAAGAACCGCCTCCCTCGGAGCCCACACCGGTCCAGCCAGCACCTCAACCGGTACAGCCGCCTCCTCCGCCAGCCCAACCGCAGCAGCCAGTGGGACCTGCGGTGGATCCCGTTACAGGGTTCACGATCGATCCGGGGACGGGTTACCTGATCGAGCCAAACACCGGCTTGCTGATTGAGCCGGGTACAGGAAACCTGATCGATCCGGCTACATTCACCTACACGAACTTCCGCTGGGATCCGGCAACCGGGTTGATTGTTGACCTCACTGCACCGGAGGAAGAGCCCACCGAGGAACCATCGGAAGAGCCCTCACCTTCGGAAGAGCCGGAGCCAACGCCAACTGCCACGGCTGCGAGCGCCTCGCCGTCGTCCACCCCAGCGGCGACACCGAGCCCAAGCCCGTCTACCGTCGAAGCGGAAGCGAGCGCTGACACCGAGGACATCTCCATCGGCGAGCACCCGGTCACCCGCGTCTTGGTCATCCTGGCGCTAGTGGGCCTCGGAATTTTGTATTACACCAAGCTGCGTGGCGGCGCCCGCACGTGATCGGCGGAGTCTTAGGGGCGCAGAACTCGGGCGGAGGGCCGAGCCAGGGCGGGCTCACCGGCATGATTTCGGACGTGATGACCGCGCTGGGGGAGATCGGCGTAGGTTTCCTGGTGCTCCTCGAGACGGTGTTCCCGCCGATTCCGAGCGAGGTTGTCCTCCCGCTGGCCGGGTTCCTGTCGCAACAGGGGCAGATGAACGCGGTGCTGGTTTTTGTCATCGCGACGATCGGCAGTTATGCCGGTGCGCTGGTGCTCTATTTCCTCGGCGCGAAGCTGGGGGAGGAGCGCGTGGTGCGGGGGCTGTCGAAGCTGCCGCTGGTTGACCGCGAGGACTTCGAGCGCGCGGCCGGGTGGTTCCACAGGCATGGCCGGTCTGCCGTGTTTTTTGGGCGGCTGATTCCTGGCGTGCGAAGCCTGATTTCGCTGCCCGCCGGTGCGGAGCACATGCCGCTGGTGACGTTCAGCATCTTTACCGCAGCTGGTAGCGCTGTATGGAATGCGCTGCTCATCGGGCTCGGCTACTTCCTTGGCACGCAATATCACCTGGTGGATCAATATTCGCAGTACTTTGACATCGTCCTCTACGGGGCGATCGCGGCCCTCATTATCTGGCTGGTTGTGCGGCGGGTACGACGGCGGCGTGAGGCTTAGGCGGCAGGCGCGCGCCCGCAGCTAAGGCAACTATGAGCGGGCCGGCCTCCCTGCTCGACGTTCGAAGAGATAGGGTGCAGGAGCGAATCCCTCTGCTTCATACATCGACGCGGCAGAGGCGTTTGCGCTCACGGTCACTCGTGGAACCCCTCGCTCGTCAGCTACGTCGACCAATGATCGGACGAGGGCGGCTCCGATCCCTCGCCTCCTGTGTTCTGGACGCACAAACACACTCTGAATGTCACCTGTCAGACGATGTCGATCGTGAATATCGGGGACCCGTTCGAAAATCACAAGCCACGCCATTCCGACAAGTCGGCTATCGACCTCCGCTACACGGCACATCAGCGCCTGCCCTTGCGAACCTATTCAGTTTGAGAGATCTGCAATGAACTCGTTCCGCTCAGACTCAGATACCGGGTGGGACAGCGCAGCCCACGCTTCCTTCAGAGCGGCCAACTCCGCGGAGTCTTCTGGCTGCGCCCGTCTAATGATTACGTTGTCCTTCACCCATCGAGCATCGCCGTAATGGGCGAGTTGCTGCAAGGGCCATGCAGAAATTTGCCGGACTATATCTGCAAGATTCCCTTGTGGGAGTAAGCCAAATGGGTGAACGCTCGGAAGGAGTGCCGGGAACCGCTCTAGATTAACTTTGATCAGCATGCTTACAGTCTTCTTGTTGAAGGCGCTGAGGAGTCCGCTGACGATGTTGTCCGGTCATATTCTGCGGCGTGCCAATCAGGGATATGAAGTGTAGATGCCTGACTCTTGGCGGCTCCCATTGAGAGGTTGTCATGTTCACTCGATTCAAGTTTGCTCTATCGACTCTTTTCTTGTTTCCCTTGCTTTTGCTCGGTGTTGGACCGGTTGTTGCGGCCGGTGCCGGCGGGGATGGTTCAGCTGCGACGGTCCAGCATGCGGTGAGTTTCACCGTTCAAAACGTCAATAACAGCAAGATCGCCTGTGAGGCGGATGGTCAGACCTACACGGTCCGTGGTCACATCACGGGCCCGCAGGAAGCCCTGGAGAACCCGTCGTCTGTGACTTTGTTCTTGCACGGGCTGAGCTACGGCGAGTTTTTCACCAACTACAATGCCCAGCCGGACTACAACTTCGCGCAGAAGCAGGCCGCAGCCGGTAACGTCACCGTCACGATCGACCGTCTGGGGTATGACTCCTCCGATAAGCCGGCCGGCATGGGAATCTGCTTCGGTTCCCGCGCCGATATTGCGCACCAGATCGTCGATCAGCTGCGTGGCGGCCAGTACGGGATGGGGGACGGTACCCGCAGCATCCCGGCATTCGATCAGGTGGTCATCGCAGGTCATTCCGTTGGCGGGATCATCGCCCAGGCAACCGCATACAGCTTCGGCAATGTCGACGGGCTGATGGTTTTGTCCTACTCAGATACCACCGTCTCTCCTGCAGCGATGCAGGCCATGCAGACAGCCACCGCCGAATGCCAGGCCGGCGGCGGACCATCCGAAGGCGGGGCGCCCGGGTACGTCTACTTCGGTGCGGCCACTCCCGAGCAGTTCATCATGGCGCATTTCTTCACTGATAATGCCGACCCGGCCGTTATCGAGACGACCGCGAGCATGCGCAACCTTGATCCTTGCGGGGACATCATGTCCTACATGGGGGCGGTGGATGCGAACAAAGCTAACGTCGCCTCAATCACCGTTCCTACTTTGGTATTGATCGGTGGGGACGATGCCATCTACCCGATTCAGGCCGAGGATCAGGCGGCACTGCTGACCGGGGTCCAGGACCTCACCTCGGTGACCATTCCGGCTACCGGCCACGCGGTGACACTGCACAACACCAAGGACGAGTTCTCTAACGAGGTTTCGACCTGGCTGAATGATCGGAATTTTGGGTCATCGCAGATGGGGCAGATGCCCGTCGGTGGCGCCGATACCGGTGTATCCGGAGCGGCTGGCACGGAAGGGACGGATCGTTCCAGCGCCGTTCTGTTTGGTGTCGCTGGGCTTGCACTGCTGACTGCAGCTGCAGTGCACATCCTGCGCCGCAGAACTACTAACTAACAACAACGCAGAACTATTAACTAACAACAAATAGTCATGGTTGGGGCTGCCACAACCGGTGACAGCCCGCCCAGATGGGGACGACAGTTCACGAAGAGAAAGAGATTAAGCAATGAAAGCAGTAGTATTCAAAGCTCCCTACGAACTCAGCGTCGAGAACGTCGCCGACCCGAAGATCGAGGGGCCCCTCGATGCAGTCATCCGCATCACCACCGCCAACATCTGTGGTTCGGACCTACACCCCTATGAAGGTCGGGCGAATCTGGACGCCGGTATGGTCTTAGGCCACGAGAACATGGGAATCGTGGAGGAGGTCGGGCCCGGAGTGGACCGCATCAGCGTCGGCGACCGGGTGTCCGTGCCCTTCAATCTGGCCTGCGGCACCTGCCGCAACTGCAACAACGGGTACACCTCCGCCTGCCTGCGCGCTAACCCTTCGGGCCAGCCGGGTGCCGGGTACGGCTACCCGATGATGGGCCCATACTGGGGCGGCCAGGCCGAGCTGCTGCGCGTACCGTGGGCTGACTTCAATCTCCTGAAACTTCCCGAGGGTAAGGAAAATGAATCTGACTTCACAATGCTCTCGGACATCTTCCCGACCGGGTATCACGGCGCTGAAATGGCTATGGTCGCTCCCGGGAAGTCCGTGGCGGTCTTTGGTGCCGGCCCGGTTGGCCTAATGGCAGCCCATAGTGCCTTCATTAAGGGCGCTTCACAGGTCTTTATTGTGGACAAGGAGCCTGACAGGCTTGCCCTTGCCGAGGAGATCGGCGCAACACCCATCAACTTCGCCGACATGGATCCGACCGAGGCGATCATGGAAGGAACCGACGGGTTCGGGGCCGACTGCGGGATCGAAGCCGTTGGGTACCAGGCGCACGATCACACCGGTGAGGAACATCCGGAAATGGTTCTCGATAATCTCGTGAAAGTTGTCCGCGCCACCGGGCATATCGGGGTTGTCGGGGTCTATGTTCCAGAAGATCCCGGCGCCACGAATGAGTTGGCCAAGGAAGGGCGTGTAGCGTTCAACTACGGCGAAGTTTTCACCAAGGGCATCAGCCTGATGGGAGGGCAGTGCCCGGTGAAGAAGTACAACCGAGAACTACGCGATCTCATCATCCGAGGCAAGTCCAAGCCATCCTGGATCGTCTCCCACGAAGTCTCCCTCGACGAAGCAGTTGATGCCTACGCAAAGTTCGACAAACGCGAAGACGGATACACCAAAGTCCTCCTGCACCCGTGAGAAGGGGGAGTCGATGATCGTCCGCAGACGATTGTGCTCAGGTCAGCCCTGTGTGGCATCGGAGGAAGGAGCTGCAGGTTGCTGCAGGATCCATCTGATTGAATGACATATGGCCGATCCCGCATTCCTGCAGCCGTTCGTTATTACTCACGCAAGTGTCCCAAGGGAACGAATCGGCGCCATGGACATCTACCGGCCCGCTGCGAGCAGCGATGAACTGCTGCCGGCGATCGTGTTCATTCACGGAGGCCCTGTTCCTCCTGATCTGTTGCCCACTCCGCGGGACTGGCCGGTTTATATTGGCTACGGCTCGTTGGCGACGGCCAGCGGGGTAGTTGGTGTCACTGTAGATCATCGACTTCACTCGGTCGCGCACTACCCAGCGGCTGCGGACGATGTTATTGCTGCGGTCGATCAAGTCCGTGCTCTCCCAGGCGTTGATCCCCAAGGTATTGCGTTGTGGTTCTTCTCGGGCGGCGGTCTGCTGAGCGCTGACTGGCTGCGGGAGCCGCCAGAGTGGCTCCGCTGTGTCGCGCTGACCTATCCGTTACTGGCACCTGTTGGACCAACGGCTGACCGGGACATCAACGACAGGTTCAATCCCGCCGAAGCAGTGTCGGCGAGCGGCAAGCTTCCCATCCTCCTACACGGGTTGGCCGGGAGCGCCCGCATGTTGAAGCCACAGTCGATGCCTTCGTGAGCAGGGCACGCGAGTCCAGTGCAAGCCTGGAAGTGATTGACGTGCCCGAGGGGCAACATGGGTTCGACATGCTCGATCACACTGCAGAGTCCCGCGAAGCCGTCACGCAAGCCGTGGACTGGGTCAGCGCGGCCCTGCTCCGATGACGGCGCAGGCTTTCAGTCACTCCCTGAATTGGGAGGACGCTTGACCTCAGCGAAGTACGAGCGCATCCCGTGCTTCACTCCAAGGCGAATGACGTAGTAAAGGAGTACGGCCGCCAACATCAACGGAATGATGTACGCAAGGATGGCAAAGACCATCCCGAATCCTGCAGTCGACAAGAAATCCCCCAAGGTGCCAGTCCAGTAAGTATCCCTCCAGACTAGCTGCTGCGCGGGTAAGGGTGCTTCTAACGCTCTCGCAATAAGCCCAGGGGCTTATACGGCGTCCCTCGACTCTTCAGCTGCGAGCGCGAGAGGCAGAGCGACCAGGACTTCGATCCCAAAACCGCCCACCGATTGCTGCACATATCCGTTGGCTGAGTAGACGGCCTGAATCAGTGACTGCGGAGCGACGACGCCAATCACAGCGTGAAGCTCAACGTCCAGGTCGGAGGTAGACGCATCAGCCCGCACGAGGAGGCGGAGCCAATCGTCGTCGCACTCGATCTTTACCGAGATCTGAGCGGCGGTCTCTTTGCGCAGTACACCATCTAGCAGCGTGCGCGCAGACCGATAGAGCAGTATCGCCGTGCTTCGGTCCACCGCGCCTCTTGCTTGTGGGCACTCCATGACAAAGGTCATCCCGTAGGTGCGAGATACGAGTTGCTCGAGAACTCCCAAAAGGCCGAGTGCACTGAAGTCGACGGGACGGGCGCAGGCATCGTGAACAGTGGAGCGAACGAGATGAATCGGCTGAGTGTCGGCAAGACGGTGGCCAATGGGATCGGTGCGCGATAGGGTTCCCCACGTCGTCATGTTCCCACAGTGGTTGGCTGTCCTTGGAGATACCTTGTGAAAGGCGTCGAACAGGCAGCAACGGCCTTGAGCTGACGTCGCCGCGGAGCGTACGTTGTGGTCACCGCACATCCAAAAGCACCAGGGGGAGACCGCATGTTCGTCCTATATACGGTGATCGTACTGGGGCTTGGAACGCTTCTCTGGACGACAGTCGGAATCTTCAGATTCGTAGCAGAACGACGCCGGCAGAAACACCACAACGCAAACAGCACCGAGGACTCAGGGCAGACTGTACTTCCTGAACAAGTAGCGATTCTGGTGGCCGCGCATAACGAGGACGCCGTCATCGCCGAAACCATCGCCTCAGCCGCGGCGCTGGTACCGCTCCGCAATATCTTCATCGTGTCCGACGGCTCAACGGACGGCACGGTGACGGTGGCACGGAGAGCCGACGTCCGCGTACTCGACCTGAGCCAGAACCGGGGGAAGGCAGGGGCGCTGCTCGCCGCAATCGAATACTTCCAGCTCGCCAAACGCTTCGAAGTGGTAACCCTGCTCGACGCCGACACCCGGCTTGCCGCCGATTACCTGCAGACGGGGCTTCCTCCGTTCGCAGATCCCGGCGTGGTTGCCGTCGCCGGGAGAGTAATCACCAGCCCGGTACCTTCTCCCACGCGCTTCGGACGGTTTCTGATCGCTTACCGCGAGCGCTTCTACCGGGTGGTTCAGCTGCTGCACAAGTACGGTCAGGCTGCCGTCGCAGTGAACGTGGTGTCGATCGTTCCCGGCTTTGCCAGCATGTACCGGTCGAGCGCGCTCAAAGACATCGACATCGCTGCGCCCGGGCTGGTTATCGAAGACTTCAACATGACATTCGAGGTCCACGCCCGGAAACTTGGCAGGATCCACTTTCACCCGAAAACAGCTATCGCCTACACACAGGATCCGGATAATTTCCGGGACTACACCAGACAGATCTACCGGTGGAACCTCGGTTTCTGGCAAACCGTGCGCCGGCACGGGCTGCACAGGGGACGTTTCTGGGCCGCCCTTGCCCTGCAGATCTTCGAACTGATCTCCAGCAGCCTGGTGCTCCTCCTGCTCGTGCCGTTCATGCTGGTCTGGTCCGCATTTCAGATCGCAGAGATGTACAACGTCGAAAGCCCCGCAGCCGATTTCTTCAGCGGTGTCTTTGTTCCCGAGGCAATCCTGCTCGGGGTACTAATCCCCGATTTCCTGCTGACAATTTTCGTTGCCGCAGTCACCCGGGATCCGCTCTATCTGATCCGCGGGCTGGCATTTCCGCTCATGCGCCTGCTCGACGCCGGAATTTTCATCACCGCGTTGGTCAGGGCCTGGTTCGTTCGTTCCACTGGTATCTGGGTGAGCCCGGGCCGCAGGCCCCAGACAGAACATGTCCCATCCACCACCACTACTCAAGGTATTCACAAGGATTACGCCGTTTGATGAAACGACAACGGAGTTACAACTCCACCTCCGATCGCCCGTCCGCCATCGGTCTCACTAACCCTATGAGGGATCATTCATGTCAGTCTCGACCAACCCAGCCCGCCTCCAGGATCTAGCACCAATAGCACCCAAGCTTGCCGCACCAGCTCAGACGTTCGACTTCGACCTCGCCGTAGTGGGCCTCGGATACGTGGGCCTCCCAACAACGCTCGCATTCCGCGAAACCGGGCATCGCGTCCTCGCACTGGATGCCAGCCCGGCGCGCCTCGCAGCCGTCGCCAACCAGGATGTCGACCTGCTCCAGGAGGACAGGTGCCGGCTGGTGCGCGCGCTCGCCGACCCCACGTTCGAACTCACCCAGGACGCATCGCGTCTCGGCAGGGCGGCCGCCGTCGTCATCTGCGTTCCGACGCCGGTGGACGACTATCTAGTGCCGGACCTGACGATCCTGAAGAAAGCGTGCGCAACCGTCGTCGAGAACGCGGTGCCGGGGCAGGTCATCCTGCTCACTTCCACCACCTATGTCGGGAGCACCTGGGACCTGCTGGGCGCCCCGCTCACCGCCTCCGGATTCGACGTTGGAAAGGACATCTCGGTGGCCTTCAGCCCCGAGAGGATCAACCCCGGAGCGGACTCCTTTGCGCATGAGGATGTGCCACGGGTTGTCGGCGGGATCACCCGCTCATGCGGGGACGCCGCCGCCGCTCTGCTGGCGACCAGCGTGCGGGAGATCTACGTCGCTTCAAGCGCTGAAACAGCTGAGATGTGCAAACTGCTGGAGAACACCTTCCGCGCGGTCAACATAGCTCTCGCCAACGAGTTCGCGGACATTTGCAACTCGCTGAGTCTGAACGTCAAGGAAGTCATTGACGCGGCGTCAACAAAGCCCTACGGATACATGCCGTTCCTTCCCGGCCCAGGAGTGGGAGGACACTGCATACCGTGCGATCCCCACTACCTGTTGTGGCAAATGAAGAAGGCGCGTCTGAATTCACCGGTCATCGAACAGGCGATGAACGCCATTTCCGTCCGGCCCAGAAGGGTGGTCGAGCGCGCAATCCACGCGCTCGCCGAACGGGACCGGTACATTCACACTGCGAAAGTGCTGGTGGTGGGACTCGCTTACAAGCCCGACGTCGCCGACTTGCGTCAGTCTCCCGCGCTCGAGATCATCTCGGGGTTGCTCTCCGAAGGAGCTGAGGTCCACTTCTACGACCCGCGCTTTGAGACGCTGTCCCTGCCCGGCCACCAGATGCTCTATGGAGTGGCCGATCCGCGGTCGGTCGATGCGGACCTCACCATCGTCCACACAACCCACTCGGACGTGGACCTCGCGTGGCTGGCGGACGAGAAGATTGTCCTGGACACCACCTACCGGTTGACCGACCTACCGCAGCTCGTCCGGCTCTGAGGATCGCCATGAAGAACCTGATCACCGGCGGAGCCGGATTCATTGGTAGCCACCTGACAGAGTTTTTGCTGAACCGGGGGGACGACGTCGTTATTCTTGACGATCTCTCAACGGGATCGCTTGAGAACCTGGCCGGCATTGCCTCGGAGAAGTTGCGCTTCTTCAGCGGCTCGGTGCTGGATCAGGAGGCGCTCCAGCACGCGTTCACCGGCGTCGACCGCGTGTTTCACCTGGCTGCGGCCGTGGGGGTGAAGCGGATCGTGGAGGAACCTCTGGAAAGCCTGCGGACCAACATTCACGGAACGGAGAATGTTCTTGACGCAGCCTGTGAAGCCCACGCGAGCGTACTGCTGGTGTCTACGAGCGAGATCTACGGCAAGAACACATCGGACAGTCTCAGCGAGGACGCCGACCGCGTGCTGGGATCGCCGCTGAAGTCACGGTGGACCTACGCGGCTGCGAAGGGCATCGATGAGTCCTTCGCACACGCTTACTGGCAGAGCGAGGGACTTCCCGTTGCGATTGTCAGGCTGTTCAATACTGTTGGGCCTCGACAGACGGGACGGTACGGGATGGTTGTGCCTAACCTGATCGCGCAGGCGTTGGACGATCAGCCCCTTACAGTCTTCGGCGACGGACGCCAGACCCGGTGCTTCTCCTATGTTGGCGATATTGTGCCCGCGATCGTGAGAATCAGTGAAACGCCCCAGGCATACGGCCAGGCAGTGAATCTTGGCGGGAAGCGCGAGATTTCGATCCTGGAGTTGGCCGAAAGGATCATCGCCCTGCTTGGGAGCCAAAGCACGATTCAGTTGGTTCCCTACGAAGAGGCCTATGCCGATGGGTTCGAGGACATGCGTCGGAGGGTCCCCAACAACGCCAAAGCTGCGGCCATGGTCGGATTTGATCCTGCCACTGAACTCGATGAGATCATCCGCAGTGTGGCGGCAGGCATGGAGGATTCCCGCCGGCCGGACAGCCACGGGTACGCCGAATCACGCATGCAACTTCACCGATAGGCAGGCGTACGAATGAAACCCCGCGAGAAACGATCAATTGGACGAGCCGCCGCCGCGGCATTCGTTGTCATTTCCCTCGTCGCGGTGTTGGCCATCGTTCTCCTGCGTGGGTACGGGGCCATGGAGGCTGCACCGCCAAACCAGCCGGACCGGAATGCCGCTGCCGTGGTCGCGGATGAGCTGGCAGGGCCGGCCCGCGACCCCTACATCCAGCAGCCTGTCGGGAACTATGAGGATCCGCCACCTGACGAACCGCCACCCGTGATCGGAGCGGATGTTGTGGTGAGCCTGACTTTCGACGACGGCTTCAGCTCGCAGTTGCGGGCTGCCGAGCTGATGGACGGGCACGGGCTTTCGGGAACGTTCTTCGTCAATTCGGGCTCGGTCGGGAGGCCCGGATACCTGACGCTGGATCAGTTGCGTGCACTGGCTGATCAGGGACACGAGATTGGCGGCCACAGCGTCTCACACAACAGCCTCCCGTCACTGAACCAGCAGGAGGTTGTCCGGGAAATCTGCCTGGACCGCAGAGTCCTCACTGAGTGGGGATTCACTGTCCGGAACTTCGCCTACCCATTCGCTGCAACGAACAAGGCCGCTCTGCAGGCAGCCATGGACTGTGGATATAACTCGGCGCGCGGACTCGGTGGGCTGGAGAACCGCTTCGGCTGCCCGGGATGCCCAACAGCAGAAACCATTCCGCCCAGGAATCCCAGCCTGACAGCAGCGCCCTCGAACGTCACCGATGAATGGACGCTCGCCGATCTTAAGGACGCGGTCCAGACTCCCCAGCTGACCGGCGGCTGGGTCCAACTGACGTTTCACCGGCTCTGCACCACGGCCTGCGACAACATCTCAATCAAGGAAAACGTCTTCGAGGAGTTCCTGGAGTGGCTGGAGGAACGGACCCGCAACAGCAATGTCGTTGTGCGGACCGTGGAGGAGGTCATTAGCGGCGCAGTACAGCCAGTGGCCGAAGTGACGCCCACAGGGAACACAGGATTGAAGAACGGGTCGCTTGAACGTGCCGTGCCTGCTCCCGCTGAGGTTCCCGAGAGCGTGACGGTCGCGGGGGAGCTGCCCGAGTGCTGGACGCCGGCAGCGTTTGGCGAGCAGCAGGCCCTTGTGACGACGGTCAGCCCGGGTCATGCGGGAGATACGGCGATACGGCTGCGGGTGAAGGATTATATTGACGGCGAAGTGAAAGTGACGCCCACCCAGGACCTGGCCAGCTGCGCGCCTGCTGTGACCCCCGGCGAGCGTTACCAGTTGGGCGCATGGTACAAATCCACCGCTCCCACTCAGTTCAGCGTTTCCTACCGTCTGGAGCGCGGTGTCTGGGTGTACTGGACGTCCGGCCCCGTTTACCCGGAAGCTGAAAATTTCACGGAGGCGACCTGGACAACCCCTACGATTCCGCCGGGAGTCACGGCCATCAGCTTTGGACTGGCGCTTCAGCAAGACGGTGAGCTTGTCACCGATAACTACTCGCTTCGCCAAGCCTCTCACCAGCAGATCGAATGAACAGGGACAGGCGCACGGTCCACCTGGTTCTGACCGCCGGATTGCTTGTATGCGCCACCTCCTGTTCTCTGCTTCCCGGAGCCGGCGCACCCGGAAACCCAGGCGGGGATTCAGCGGAAGACCGGAGCTATCCGTGGCACACGGACATCGTCGCAACCGTGTTCTGGGTAGGGGAGATCCACGATCCAACTGCCTCGGACGGCAGCCAGGAAATCTCCACCTATGACAGCAACTGGATGGCCAATTATGGCGGGTGTGACGGCGTGATCGTCGAGGGGAGCTGTGAAACCGAACCACGGGTGGCGTCCAACGGATACTTCCCAAGCAGCATGACACCCAAGCAGAACCCGTTCTATCTGGACCTGCCGTTCGATGACGTGAATGACGAGGACGCCTTCGAGATGCGGGAAGAAGTGATTCCCTGGGCTGAGGACCCCGGTTATGCAGGCAAAGCGGATGACCGCACCTTCAGTTACATGAAGAACAGGTGGGTGCGGATGGAGAAGGACGGTTCCACCTGCTACGGCCAGATCCAGGATGCCGGCCCGGGAGTGTACGACGACGCCGAGTACGTTTTCGGTACCCTGGACCAAAGGCCCGCCAACACCCGGTTCAACGGAGCTGGCATGGACGTCTCGCCCGCGTTGGCCGGATGCCTGCAGTTCGAACAGCTCAACGGTGCACAAGCCCGCGTCGACTGGAAGTTCGTTGAAGAGTCAGAGGTCCCGGACGGGCCATGGAAGATCCTGGTCACCACCGCCGGCGTGGTTCCCTTCGAAGGACGCTAGCTACCGCAAGCCAACTTACGCCCCTGCGTGCCACAATTGAGTAATAATGACGGTTGCACAATAATTGCTGCTTTCGTCACTCAGCATGACAGGAACAAGATGCCTACCTACGTCACCCGAAGCGCTGACGGCCAGCCGCACCTTCTCAAGACGCAGCAGGCCATTCCGCATGAGCGGTGGCCGTTCTACAGCATCAGCACCGCTCTTGACACGGCAGATCCGGACATTGAGGCGCTGTGCGGGCTCGTCGATGACAGTACCGATCCAGCAACACGCTCATCGTTGCTCCGTTCTGCTGAGCGCCTCAGCAACCAGTTGAATGGGAAGACTGTTCCCGCCGGGGCGCCGCTTCGGACGTGGGAGCTCTCCTGCGCCGGTGCTGGGCTGGAGCATCTGTCCGAAGAATCCACCGATGCGCTCACGGTCATCCTGGAGAGATTCGACGCTATCCAGTCCTTGGCGGTGGACACTGACTCGGGCACCTTCCATGCCACGAGGGGCCGCATCGCGGACTACACCCAGGACGTGGATGATGCGCTTATCTCGATTTTCAGCAGTTCCCCTGCCTTTCGAGCCGTAACCTTCGCGGGCACGGGTGGTGCCGACACTCGGGTGGCCACGCCGCAGGACCCGTTCTGGAGCCCGCATGGCAAGGAAGCAAACCGGCTCGGGTATGAGCGTGCACTCGGCATTGTGGACGACGCTGCCGCCCGGACGGGAGCACTGGAGAACGCACGCACCGAGCCAACCATCACCTCACGTCCGGAGCAGTAAGCGCCGGAGGATCACGGCGACTGTGGGCGACATGAGAAGACCATGAGAAAAGTAACGATTGAGTAGACATTAACGCCACCAGACGGTAATGCGAGCCGATCACGCCTCGATGGGTAGACTGTTGCCTGCTTGCACCAACTTCGAGGGGAAGATCACTTTGGGGGTGACTCTTGCGTGTCCTACTCATGACGCATTCCTATGCGCCCGAACATAGCCCGCCCCAGCGACGCTGGACTCAACTAATCAAACATTTCCGGTCTGCCGGATGGGACGTCGATGTTGTCGCCCCAATTGCCCATGCACCTCATGGCCGCCGTACACTGCCCAAACGCGTGGCTGGGCGCGCTTTTCGCGCTGATACCGGCGAGTTTGGTGAGCGGGTTCGCAGGGTTCCTTACCTCTGGCACAAGAACACCCGCCTCGGGCGCCTCGTCAATCACCTCTTCTCAGCTGGTTGCAGTATTCCTGCCGCGCGAATGGGCGCGAAGCCCGACGTCGTCATCGTCACCGTTCCCAGCTTGCCAATACTTGGCGCCGGCTATGTGGTCTCCCGGATCCTGAAACGGCCTCTCGTGGTTGACATGCGGGATGCATGGCCGGATATTGCGCGAGACGCCCGCTTGGTGAAGGGCACCGCCAAGAGTCTCGC
This sequence comes from Arthrobacter pigmenti, assembly GCF_011927905.1. NCBI lineage: Bacteria > Bacillati > Actinomycetota > Actinomycetes > Micrococcales > Micrococcaceae > Arthrobacter > Arthrobacter pigmenti. The sequence continues at coordinate 1,879,874 of NZ_JAATJL010000001.1, read as the reverse complement.
CGAACGCGGCATCATGGCTATCCAGGATCGAGCTGACCTCGTCGTTACCGTGACGCACGGTTTCGCGCGCACTCTGCGGGACCGCGGGCTGAAGAACGTAGCGACCGTAAGCAATGGCGTTGAACTCGAGCGGCTTGAGAAACTGGCGCCTCCGCCCATGGAGAAGCATCGTCTTGAGGTGCTGTACCTCGGGAATCACGGTGAAAGCCAGCGGCTGGAGGTGCCCATCCGCGCTGCCGCGATGGTGGGGGACCGAATGCGGCTGACAATGGTGGGAAACGGCGTCAAACGCAACGAGCTCATGGAACTGGCCGATCAGCTTGATGCCCCAGTGGAATTTCATGCGCCGGTGCACGGTCCCAAGGTCATGGACTTCTACGGCAGGTCTGACAGCTGCATCGTCTCGCTGCGGGATGACTGGAAGTCGTTTGAAACCACCATTCCCTCGAAGACCTACGAAGTACTTTCAGTTGGACGGCACATCACAGGAATCGTCCGTGGTGAAGCCCAACAGATCCTCGAAGACGCGGAAGCCGGCCACGTGGTCGACTCAGACCCGGAAGCCCTGGCGAACCTCTGGCGTCTCCTGGCCGACGATCGCATTCAACTACAGGTCAACGGCCACGGCCGGCTCTGGGTGAAGAACAACGCGGATGTCTATTCACTGGCACAGTCCTATATCAACCTTCTCGCTGAGGTAGCTGGCGGCGGTCCGCACCGGTGAACCTGCTCCGCAACATCCGGCTGACCGCTGCTACGGCGGCTCGGCACCTTGACGATGACCCCGTTCTCCTCCTGCTACAGCTTTCCCGCAGATTTCCCGCCCGGATCATCCAGCGAGCCGTGGACATCGCAAGTATCGTCGCCCGCGGACCGCTCGCTGGTGCGTTCACGGCGCACATCCGCGGTGACTCGGCGCAACGGGACACGATTCTGGCCAGTGCGTACGACGACGGCGTTTCGGGCGCCGCCGCTGCCCGCCTCGCCGACGTTGCATTAGCCGCCCATGACGTCCACCGTGCAGACGCGCTGCTGGAGCGCGCAGGCAACGCTCCCGGAACAAGAGCTCGCCGCCGCTGGTCCGACGGCGACATGACCGGCGCCGTCGCCGAACTCACCTCGGCCGGTCTTCACCGCAAGGCCCAAAGGCTCGAGAGCGAACTGCGGGTCTTCCGAGGCTGGACCCCAACACTTGAACCGGTATCGGGCTACCAACCGCGACCGCAGACGGTGCTGCACATACTCACCAACTCCCTTCCGCACACGGGCAGCGGCTATGCCCAGCGGTCGCACTCCATCCTGAAGGCGCAGCAGGAACTCGGCTGGAACGTTCACGCTGCAACACGGCTGGGCTACCCGGTGCAGGTTGGCAAGTTGTTTGCCGAGGACGTGGACGTGCTCAACGGCGTGACCTACCACCGCCTGATTCCTGCCCGGATGCCCGCCGGCTTCGATGAGCGCTTGCAGGCGCAGACGGAGGCGCTTCTGGAGCTCGCGCTGGAGGTGCGGCCGGCCGTGCTGCACACCACAACCCACTTCGTGAACGGTCTCGTTACCCGCGCCGTCGCTGACGTTCTCGGTATTCCCTGGGTCTATGAGGTGCGTGGGCAACTGGCCGATACTTGGGCCTCCACGCGCCACGATGCGGCTAAATCAAGCGAACGCTATAAACTCTTCACTGAATGTGAGGCGGCTGTGACGCGAAGCGCGGCCCTGGTAGTTACGTTGGGCGAGGCCATGAAGCAGCAAATCCTGGACACGGGCGGTGTCCGCGGCGAGGTGCTGCTCTGTCCAAATGCCGTCGGCGACGAGTTCCTGAATGAGCCAATCGACTCCCATGCCGCTCGAACTCTGCTTGGCCTTCCGTCCGAGGGTGTCTTCGTAGGTACCGTCAGCAGCTTGGTTGAATATGAAGGTTTGGACGTTCTACTTCGTGCCGTCGCGCTAGTTGCTGAGGAACGTCCGAAGGTGCACTGTCTCATAGTTGGCGACGGTGTCGCGGCCCCAGCTTTGCAGCAACTTGCACGCGAGCTCGGGATCGCCTCCCACGTGATCTTCACGGGTCGGGTTCCGCGCGAACAGGCGCATTTGTGCCACCAGGCATTGGACGTGTTCGTGGTGCCCCGGCGCAACCTAGAGGTCACTAGAACCGTGACGCCAATGAAGCCGGTGGAAGCAATGGCCGCTGCCCGGCCGGTCGTGGCGAGCAACCTCCCTGCCCTGAGAGAAATAGTTGAGGACGGAGTGACAGGAACACTCGTGATGCCTGAGGACGCAGAGGCACTGGCCGCTGGGTTGAAGAACCTAATGGACGACGACGGCGCCCGCGTCTCGCGCAGTGCCGTTGCCATGGGAGCGGCTGGCCGCCAGCGTGTGCTTTCGGAGCGTACGTGGGAACGGAACGTGTTGTCGGTTCTTGAGGCGTACCGGGCTATGGGACTTACTGCCTGATGACAGCAGTCGTTCCTCCGGGAGGAGGTCCCCAACCCGTGACGGTTCAGGTGAATCTCTCGAAAATGCGGAGGATTGGAGCTAAACCCTCGTTTCCCGATTATCTGGTTCAGCTTTGGGATCGCAGGCAGTTCATTTTCTTCGATGCACAGTCTCGTGTGCAGTCAGCAAATGACAAGGATCGTTTAGGGAGCCTCTGGCTCATCCTCACCCCGATCCTAAATGGCTTAACCTACTTCTTCATTTTCGGTATTCTGCTTGGCACAAGCCGGGGCATCGAGAACTTCATCGGTTATCTCGTAATTGGTATCTTTACTTTCCAGATTTCCGCCGGTGCGGTCGTTCAGGGCTCGAAGAGTTTAGTGTCCAACTCTTCCATGATCCAGGCGTTCAATTTCCCGAGAGCTGCATTGCCAATTGCGGTTAACATCCGTCAGTTGCTCGCGTCGATTCCCTCTACCATAGTGATGCTACTCATCATCATCGTTGCTGCGCCGGTCGAAGAAATAACATGGCGTTGGCTTCTCGTCGTTCCCGCGATTGTGCTCCAGCATTTATTCAATCTGGGCATCGGCATGCTGCTCGCTCCGGCTGTGCTCAAGGTTAATGACATCGGGAATCTATTGAGCTTCTTCATGCGTCTCTGGATGTATGGATCCGCTGTGTTTTACAGTTTCGATCGCTTATCGGGGTACCCGTTTCTAGTGTCTGTGCTCGAAGCGAATCCTCTTTTCTGCGTTATCGATATCATTCGAGACAGCGTTTTGTACAACACGACGCCTAGCTTTCAGACGTGGGCAGTGCTGGCCTTGTGGGCTTTCGCAGCGATCGCGGCTGGGTTTGTACTCTTCTGGCGGCAGGAGGAATCATATGGACGAGTCGACTAATCGAATTGAAATTGCACACGATGCCTCAATAGTGGTTGATGGTATATCGGTCAATTACCGGACCAAGCGGTACGCCCCCGCGACGGAAAGCAGATCCAGTGGGCCGTTGAGTGCGTTGCGAAAGCGAGTGAATGGCGGCAAGCAGACGATCAACGAGGCCCTGCGAGATGTATCCTTCGTGGGTTATAAAGGAGATTCCATCGGTATTATCGGCCGAAACGGATCTGGTAAGAGCACCCTTATGCGTGTACTAGCGGGCCTTACTAAGCCGAGTAGCGGCTCTGTATACGCGATGAGTGACCCGGTCCTGCTAGGTGTGAATGCGGCGTTGATCTCGGCCCTTTCCGGATCGCAAAATATTCGTCTTGGTTGCCTCGCGATGGGTATGACGGAATCCCAGATTGATCGCAAGTACGGTCAGATTGTAGAGATGTCGGGGCTGGAAGATGATATCAATCATCCAATGAAGTCGTACTCCTCAGGGATGTCCTCCCGGCTGCGCTTCGCCATTGCCGCCGCTGTCGATCCTGAGATACTGCTCATCGATGAGGCGCTCAACACCGGAGATGCTCAGTTCAAGGAGCGATCTAAAAATCGTATGGACGAGATTCGTGCGCAGGCGGGCACAGTGTTCCTGGTCAGCCATAGCCTCGGCACGATCAAGGCCAACTGCAACCGTTGCATATGGTTGGACAAAGGGGACTTCATCATGGACGGGGATACAGAAGCCGTAACCAAGGAATACCGAAACTTCGTCTGGCGGATGACCGAGGGCAACAAAGAATATGGTCAGAAGATTCGGGCGGAGCTGATGCATAATCGCCCGCCCATTCAGGCCGTTGTAGTTGACCGTGGGTGGCGCAGCGCGAAGGGTGGCGCTTGATGGCTTCGGTCAATCAGCTTCGGCAAGCGGTCTGGCACTTTCGAAGCGGGGGGTTAGAGCAGCTTCGTGAGTTCAAGCTTCGCGCGCGTCACAACACCTGGTCGGGCCGTCAGATTTCCGTAGTCGAGCAGGTTTTGGGAGTTGCTTTCCCCGTGCTCAGGAAGCCTACCTTCGTTGAGTTCGAACTTCCTCGACCCGTAGCAGCGAGTCCCCATATCCGTGTTGGCGTAATTCTCGACGATTTCTCACGCGCAGGCTTCGACTGGGAATGGACCTGCGTGCCCTTAAGCCCTGGTGTTGAAGAAGGGGACCTTCTAGCTCTTGAACTGGACTTTATATTCATCGAGTCAGCTTGGGACGGAAATGGTGGCTCGTGGAAATACAAACTGTTGGGATCTGGAGGTCCCAGCGAAGAGGTTCGCTCGCTTATTCGGTTAGCGAATTCACTTGAAGTGCCCGTGGCGTTGTGGAACAAGGAAGATCCCCCACACTACGAGGACTTCCTGCCGCTCGCCCGGCTCTGCGACTTTGTGTTCACGACCGACTCGAACATGATCCCGAGGTACACAGCTGACCTGGGACATGACCGGGTTGATGCACTACCTTTCGCTGCGCAACCGAAGCTTCATAATCCCGTGCGAGAGCGCCGCGGTTGGCATGACCGGGACGTTGCTTTTGCCGGCATGTACTTCAGCCACAAGTACCCCGAACGTCGAAAACAAATGGAAATGATGTTGCCTGGCGCCGTTGCCGCCTGCCAAGCCGAACGAACCACATTTGACATATTTGCTCGTGCGAGCCGAGGCAAGAAGGAATACCAGTTCCCCGACGATTTGCAGAAACACGTTCTCGGAGAACTCAACTATGCGCAAATGCTGGGAGCGTACAAGCGCTACAAAGTCTTCCTCAATGTAAATTCTGTCGTAGATTCCCCGACGATGTGCTCTCGCCGAGTCTTCGAAATGACTGCTGCGGGCGCGTCGGTTGTGACTGCACCCAGTCCCGCGATTGAAGCACTCTTCGAGCCCAAAGAACTGTCTGTCGTCTCCACAACAGAGGACACCACACACCAAATTAGGGCTTTGCTCCGGAACCCCTCCTATGCCGCGAGGCAAGTTCACAGAGCGCAGAGAAGAATCTGGAGGGAACATACCTACGGCAAGCGAGCACAACAGATCATGGCGGCTCTCGGAGTAACGAATTCGTCAAGCGCGAAGTCGCCCACCATCTCCGTCGTTGTGCCGAGTATCCGTCCCCAACAGTTGACGCATGTATTGGAGGGCATCGCTGCACAGAAAGAAGTTTCGGTACAACTTGTATACGGAGCGCATGGATTCAACCTGGACAAGGCGCACTTCCACTCACGTTGTGACGCACTAGGTTTGGAGAACGCGACAGCGGTATTACTACCAGAGAACATGTCGCTTGGGGAATGCTTGAATACTCTTGTCAGCCACGCAACAGGAGATTTCGTCGCCAAGTGGGATGACGACGACGTTTATGCACCTTGGTACCTTCATGACCAAGTGATGGCTTTGTATTACTCGGGCGCCTCCGTAGTAGGCAAGCGAGCGCACTACGTGCGGCTAAACGGGCTAGGCGCAACGGTGATTCGGAACTCTGCTTTCGAGCACCGGTTCACCCACTTCGTGGCCGGTCCAACCCTTCTAGGCAGGCGTGAAGTGTTCGAAGTTAATCCCTTCCTCGCAGTGACCACGGGGGAAGACACAGCCTTCCTGCGGTCCGTGCTTAGCTCCGGCGGCACCGTTTATGCTTCGGACCGTTTCAACTACTGTCAGATCCGGCAAGCCGACTCCAACGACCACACCTGGAAGATCTCGGCGAACGAGTTGTTAGCTACATCGGAAGTGGCGTTCTACGGAGACTCCGTGGAACAAATCTTCGTTTAGGGAGAGATTTAATGGGGCAGGAGATATTCGACGTTGCGGTCATCGGGTTGGGCTACATCGGCTTACCCACGGCGGCCACGTTCGCCGCTCGCGGTTGTACCGTCGCGGGGGTCGACCTGCAGCAGTCCACCGTGGACGCGGTCAATCGGGGTGAGGTTCCTTTTGTCGAGCCGGACCTCGGTGCTGTCCTGTCCGGCGTAGTGAGCAAGGGCAGCTTCAAGGCGTTCACTACGATGCCTAAAGCACAGGCCTATATCATTGCGGTTCCCACGCCGGTGACAGCTGACAAGAATGTGGACCTCTCATACCTTTGGAGCGCCGCAAAGAACATCGCTCCGGCGCTTACCGGCGGTGAACTGATCATTCTCGAGTCAACGTCTCCACCCGGAACCACCAAGAAGCTCGGCGATTACCTGATCAGTGAGCGTCCCGATCTGGCACTTGAACAGGGCTCGGGGGAGAACCAAATCTTTCTGGCGCATTCGCCGGAACGGGTGCTGCCTGGACGCATTATGATCGAGATCGTGGCGAACGATCGTGTCGTCGGGGGTCTTACAAACGAAGCAGCGGAAAAGGCGAAGAAACTCTACGAAGTAATTTGCCAGGGCCAGATCCACGTCACCGATGCCAGTACGGCCGAGATGACGAAGATCGCGGAAAACTCCTTCAGGGATTTGAACATAGCTTTCGCCAACCAATTGGCTCTCATAGCGAATGAGCTGGGCATCGACGTCTGGCGGCTCATTGAACTCGCCAATCATCACCCCCGAGTGAATATCCTTCAGCCAGGGCCGGGCGTAGGCGGGCACTGCATTGCAGTAGACCCCTGGTTCCTGGTCGGCGCGTTTCCGGATTTTTCAAGTGTGACAAGGGCAGCACGAGAGTTGAATGATTCAATGCCGGCCAGAGTAGTGGAGCGGATCGTTGAAACGGTTGCGCACATTGAGAAGCCCACGGTGTGCCTCCTTGGACTATCCTTTAAGGCGAATATCGATGACACAAGGGAGTCACCATCAGTCGAAGTCGCTCTGGGTGTCGCAGAAGCGTTGTCTGGGAGCCGCATTCTTTGCGTAGACCCTCACGTGGTTGAGCTCCCGCAGGAGCTCGCAGCTTTGGACAACATAGAGTTAGTGGACGTTGATGTTGCGATTGATGCCAATATTGTCGTCCTTCTCGTGAACCACGATGAATTCACTGACATTCATAGTCGATTGAATTCGAGCGCGTTGATTGTGGACACTCGAGGCGTATGGCCTTCTGCAGAGCATGCGGAATTAGTTGGACATGCTGAGGTCTTATCATCATGAGTAACGACCTTGAAGAAGCCATACCGGACTGGCTGTTCGAGGAGCACCTTGAGTTCACGGCTCTCCACAACCCGACCACCGAGAAACCCCTATGCCTTGAAATCCTGATCGATGCGCGCCAATCAGATGACAGGGCTGTCGTCCTAACACTTGGCACGTTGTTGGCTAGTACAGCGGGCAGCGCGTCGATTCAGCTATTAGCATCTGCTGAACATGATCATCTCGCACTCAAGGCTTGGGTAGACAACCGACCGAGGGTCGCATTTATAGACAGCATCGATGCGTTCTTGGCAGCACCCGCCGACTTGAAGCTCATATGCCCTGCCGGAGTTCTGTTCGGTGCGTTCTCAGTGGAAGCCGCGGTAGAAGCGCACCGCTCGACGCGCTGTGAGCTCCTCAGGGTCGCTGTAGATGGTGCTTCACGTTCGGTGGAACTGTGGAAGGCCAGCGTGCTGAAAGGTGCGTCGGCAGGAAAAGCAGAAGGGATAGTGCGGGAACGGGGACGCGAACGCTGGGTGTCTGGTTCAAGTCTCGGTGTTCGCAGTATCGGCAAACCTCTAATTCCACAGCATCTAAAAAAGGGTTCCGCAGGCAGAATGGAATCGCGCATCGTCGTGATGGATGCTACACAGAACGCGGTAGCGGAGGATTTTTTGGCACAGGTAAGGCGCCTTGAGCGGAACGTAGCTAGTTTGGAACGACGAAACTGGTCGCTCCAAACTCAAGCTGTAAGGGCGGCATCTAGTACGGCGGTGATTCGGAGTGTTCTTCGGAGGTCCAAAGTCTTGCAGTTGCTAGTTCGCCGCCTTCGGGCTAGGAAGTAAAGCTTATGGCCGGAAACAACGTGCTGCTTTCGTTCTCAGAGGTGGACCTTCACGAGATTGCCAGGGCGCTCCAAATCCCTGAAAAAGATTATGCTTGGGGGATAGTCAATTCCGCTTCGGCGGTAGAATTGCTATGTGTCGATGGTTGGTATCAGAACTTCGTTTTCTATGCCGAATCGATAGTTGAGGCAAATCGAACGTTAGCCCTTTTTCATGCTCAAGGCCGTGCTCAGAAGGTCTATTTGATTATGAAAGCCTTCGATCGCATCTCGGAGCGACCGAGTCACCTACCATCGAAACGGTTGACGAGGTCTTCTCGGTTCACTAGCGAAGGTGATCACCAGTTTGAGTACTGGCTCGTTGAGGCGGGGGGGTGGGTAAATGTTCACCGGGCGATGTCCTCGATTCTTAACGATCTTCAACCTGCGAGGTTCTCGCCGCCTCTGGGCGGAATGCGCCTCGGTATAGCTGAACCAGGGCTTGGCGCCTGGACTGCAGGAGATGCTTGTGGTCGCTACTTGCCGTGGTCGGACATAGAGCCAGCGGCGGGCGACATCCGCCCTGTTGACGTGATGGTGTCGGATGCTTCCGGTGCCTGCGGTGACAGTCCGGTCCCTTGCTTGTCGCCCAAGGCAGGGATGTTCGACGAAGATGGGTGGTCCTCTGCCATTGCGCCTGTTGACATTCGGCAGATCTCACCGAGGGGCTTCGAAGTCACCGAAACCGTCGGTATCTTGGATCTCCAGAGCTGGTACTCGCGAGATACTCCGCCTGAACGACTACTTGGCTCTTGCGGGTTGCAGTTGAGAGCGGATGCTTTCGTCGATGAGCGACAGCTCGCGGGTATCCGACGCTATAGCTATGTGGACCTGGCCGGTCTTGCGGGTCGGTTTTCGGCGCCTGAAATGGGCAATCTGGTGGCTGGCCTCGCCCTATCCGGAGTTCCGATGATCGGTGCGAATACAACCGATCTGCGCCTCTTGGGTAATGAGCTAACCAGCTTGGTCGAGAGATTCGATATCGACGATAACGAAATCGAACGTGAATCGAAGTCCATTGATATGCGGAGGGCCGCATTCGCTCAATTTTCGCCCTCCATGCGGTGGCGCCAATGGTTGAAAGCTTCAGGGAGGCTGATGGTTTCCGAGCCGACAGTGTCCGTGGTGTTGGCTACTCGGAGACCCGAGCGAATTGAGGTGGCCTTAAAACAAATCGACCGCCAGAGTTGGCCATCCGTTGAGGTCGTTCTGGTGTTGCATGGCGCTGACATTAGTGAGGCGGACCTCAAGAGGATGTCGGGAGACTTCACACGTGATCTCGTCGTTCGTAAGTGTGACGCCTCGATAGTTCTGGGAGAAGTGCTTAACGTCGGGGTGGAAGCGGCGGCCGGTGATCTGATCGCCAAAATGGACGATGACGATTGGTACGCGCCGCACCACTTGACTGACTTGGTAAACGCTCGAACTTACTCGGGCGCTGAGCTGGTTGGCTCCCAGGTCGAGTATGTTTACCTCGAAAGCTTGGATATCACTACCAAGCGGCCGTATGAGGGGGAGCGTTATGCCAACCATGTCGCTGGCGGAACTATGCTCATCTCGTCCTCGTCCCTCGCGGAGGTCGGAGGCTGGCGACCAGTGCATCGAGCTGTGGATCGTTGCCTGCTTGAGGCGGTCGATTCAGCCGGAGGTCTGATCTACAGGGGCCATGGACAGAATTACGTGATGCACCGATATAACCCGGTGACTTCGGGCCACGGAGGGCATACCTGGCAGCCTGACTCTGAGGTCTTCTTAAACAATTCGAGCGCGCAGTGGAACGGATTTCGTCTGCCTCCCCAATTCGCGGGATCGTCGGTTTGGTACACCTCGCGCGGACGGGATCGAGCTTGGAATAGTATGCTGGCCGATTTGGATTGATGGGCGGCGAGACCTAGAGACAGCTGTGCCGCCGGTTTCCGGGTTGTGACTTCGTGAACCTGCTTAGTTCGTTCGCGTAGAGAGTTCGTGCAGTACGGCCCCAAGAGCAGGCCGACAGTCAATTGGAAGGTGTGAAGTGGGACAGGTACAGTCGCGGGGCTTCTCAGTACAAAGAGCGGTAAATGGGGCACTAGTGCAACAGGCAGCTGTCGCGCTAGTCCTAGCCGTAGGAGCCCTACTCGTCGCTGTTGGAACGGTAGTTTCCAGCGAACCCATGAGCATTTCCGGTTTGGTCATCCTTGTTATTATGGCCGGTCTGATTGCGGCCCTAGCGTATAGACGAGTTATCCGGGGCGTGCGTCACACTCATAAAAACTCGGCTCTCTCGTTAAAGGCTATCAATGACGCGAAGTTAGAAATACTTAAAGTAAGGGAAGGTCAACGGTCACTTAGCCGCCCGAGCCCAAACGTCGGCGCGTTGGATTGGTGGAGCCGCGAGGCCAGCCTCAGTTCTGCACGAATCGTACAGCGATTGACCATACTCAGGTCAGTCGCAGGGCGTGACATCTTGGCGAGGATGGCCTCAGATGGCAACTGGGATTGGAATGACATCGGAAGGGCGATCGAGGCTTACCGTATGGGTGGTTCACCCAAAAAAGCCGTAATGACCGTTCTCAAAAGCACTCCTCGAGTACGTCTACTTCAGCTCGCGGACCTCTGCTTCCGGCAGAACTGTCTGCCGCAGGATTTGGAGAACGCAGCTACGCTCTATTCCATCGCGTACCGACTGGACGGACCGACGGACTTCTTAGGTAAAAAGCGCAGCGAGTTCTTCTTGGACGCGATATCGCGAAGTGGCGATCGAGAGAAGGCCCAAGAACTGCTCCCACTCTTGGACGGCGGCAATGTGGGCGAGTTTGACCGGTCGCTCTATGAGTCGAACGCAACTCGCCCGAGGGGAAGAGCCGGCCAAGACGAGACCGAATGGTTGAACTCAATCAACCGAATGTACCAATCCGCCGGTTTGGTCGGTATTCGCCTGGTGCCGGGGGACGATCCCGCGTTCCTGCGACTTAGTTCTGAACCGGCTCCCGCCGTTATCGAAGGACCTCTCGTGTCCGTTGTGATGCCTGTCTTCCAGCCCGATGACGCAACCGAATTGGCCATCCGATCCGCACTTCAACAGACGTATCAGAATATTGAAGTAATCGTAGTCGATGACGGATCCGGCCCGGAATACGTCGAGCGACTGAACCGGATTGCGGAGCAGGACCATCGTCTGGACATAATCTTCAACGAGGTCAATTCTGGCGCCTATACATCGCGGAACATCGGGTACCAACGTGTTAGGGGTAAGTACATGACGGTATTCGATGGTGACGATTGGCAGCACCCGCAGAAACTCGAGCTGCTCGTGCGAGAAGCAGAGCGTATTTCGGACGGGCAGCTGGTCAGCGCTCGCTGGACGCGTGTAGATGAGAATCTACACTTCCAGTATCGAGGGTGGAGGGGCGCATATATCACGCCGGCGCACGTCTCTGCCTTGTTCCCCGTGGCGCAGGTTAGGAAAAAACTGGGGCATTGGGACACTGTAAGAAAAGCTGCAGATACGGAATTTATCCTCCGCTATCAGCTATTGATTAATGAAGCTGAGCCGTTAGAGGTGTCTCAGGCACCGTTAACACTGTCCTTGGTGGGCACGGCGAACCTGTCAATAGAGGACTTTCGACTCGGTTACAGGGCGCCGGACCGAGTCTCTTACCGGGCGGCCTACGAGCATTGGCACAACAGGATCAGAGCGGGTGAGGACAACGGATACCTGAAGTTCCCCCTACGCGAACGACGTTTTCCTGCTCCTGCGCGCTTCCTCCCCAACCGGCCGAAGCAAGAAGAGATAGAGGTGCTCATCGTTGGGGACCTCGCTGAAAGCACGCGTGCAGCTGGTTCGTTGGTAACGGCGGCCGAGGGATTAGCCAAAGCGGGAAAACGCGTGGCGGTCATGAATGTGCCGAGTCTCTTGTCTTCGTACTCCTTCACGGATGGAATGAGCGTACACCTCATGGAACTCCTCCGTGATGGCGAAGTCACACGCGTCGCTCGAACCGATGAACTCTCAGCCAACACTGTTGTCGTCACGGACCCAACTGCCTTTCAGTTCGCTCAATTTATAGAAAGTTCAGTTGTTGCGAAGAATTTGTATGTGCTTGCGGATGCGGCGCCGTATGACACATCGAAGAAGCGGCACACATACGAAGTGTTCACGGTCTCGCAGAACCTGGAACACGACTTCCAGATGCGGCCGATGTGGGTTCCCACAAGCGACAGAGCAGCCACCGTGCTGTCAAGGATCGTGTCGGAGAATGATCTACTACCTCTTCCAACCGAGCAGGGCTCGGCAGGTGCTATTGCTGCGGATGACCGATTTGATGTTCATCTGGATAGAGTGCTCGCACATGCCCTTCACCAAGTTACGTCAGGAGGGGTTCATTGATTCCGTCTATGCGGTCTAAGAAGGGTGATTCCAGCGATCTCAGCGAGTGGGATGAGCGGCACGCCGTGAGCATTCGCCGTTTGCAAGCCGCGAGTGACTTTCTGCGAGATAGCGGACGCACCGAAAGAATCATTGTTACGCCGGCGGACGACTCACTACTGCCCTTGGATTTCCTATATGAACCCGAGGAATCAGCAACGCTGATAGTCATCTTGCACGGAGCCTTGAACAGACGTCGCTTCGAGCTCCCCAGATTCGAATGGCGCACCACTCTCGAACGGGTTAGAGCTTCTAAGTTGTATCTTTGCGACACTACAGTCTCCCAGCGTTCTGATATGGAGCTTGGCTGGTACATCGGTAAGGAAGCGGACAACCTAACAAAGCGCTATGCGGATCTGGTGCAGCAGATAACGGTCAAATGCGACTATGAGCGGGTAATCCTTGTCGGAAGTAGCGGGGGAGGATTTGGATCCCTCGCGATGTCTCGCCGAATTCCTCAGTCTTGCGCTGTAGCATTCTCGCCGCAAACCAGCATCGCAGCTTACCACCCTAATCACCGCAAGGTACTTTCAGCAGTGATTTTCCCTCAATTTACATCCTTCGATCAGATAGAGTACGAATTTGCTGAAAGAATCAACCTCCGCACACTGTATCGACGGACTAAGGAATTGAACTTCTTTCGATATGTTCAGAATACGGGTGATAGGTTCCATTTCGAGGCTCACTACGCGGCGTTCGCCCTGTCACACGGGGTGGATCCTGAAACCGGTGGAATGACTGAGTCCGGCAACGGCCACTTCATTGCTGAAAAATACGAAAAGGGTCATGCGCCGCCTCCCCGAGCTCGCTTCCGCGGGCATATTCGGGAGGCACACCGCGCTTATTTTGGTGAGGACCTGAAGATTGATTAAACGATCGTCGGTCGACCGACGGACGCCGATGCTGGCAGTAGCGCTCTACGATGCAATCAGATGCCGCGATTCAGAAAGATGAACTAGGACCTATGTATACCTCCGCGAACCAACATCCTGTGGACGTCGGCCATCTTCTGTACCGTAACGGGTTCTTACTCGCACCGACAGCGATGGCTGGCAGTCCGTTCGATTCGTGGCATTCACTATCAGTGGGAAATTCGACTCTAATGTCTCATCCCGAAACTCCGGTCCGGCAGAGGAAAGCGGCGGACGTAAACTTCATCCTTATCGGGTTCGCCTTTGACCCGGAAGCTGGGAACTTCAACGAGGAAGAAGTATTAACGGATATCGCGTCCTCCTATTGCAGTAGGGCCGCCTTACTGACGGTTTTGGATCGTCTTGCCGGCCGGTTCGTTCTTATAATCGAAGAGCACGGCGAGAGTGAGGTGTTCCACGATGCCATGGGGTCTAGATCGGTTTTTTATTCTTCCGGCACTACCCCCGTTGTTGCCTCCCACGCAGAAATAGTAGCCCGCCACACGGGAGTGGGCCTCGCTGATTTCGTGATTCCCTTTCTCACGTCCCGCAACTATGTTCAGCGTGATGTGAAATATCTGCCAGGACTTGCAACCTCTTATGACGACGTACGTCAGCTCACCCCGAATACATCACTGCGTTATCCTGAACAAGTCGTGTCCCGTTACTGGCCCAGACCTGATGGTTTCCGACATGGATCTACGCATGACGCGACGGACATGCTTGAGACTCATTTGAAGGGACTAGCGTCATACCTGAAATCTTCAGGTCGGCGCCCGGTAATGGGTTTGACTGGTGGGACCGATAGCAGGGGAGTGTTCTCGGCACTTTGGGCTAACGATCCGTTTATTTTCACCTATGTGCGTAGTCAGGACGCGCAGCAGTTGAGTTCCTCAGATTCGCGCAGTGCGGTGGAAATCGCAGGAGCTTACGGATTAGAAGTGAACGTGTGGCCGATATCCAACCGTTTATCCCTCAGCGCAGCTGATAATGGGTTCTCCTACGCTTTCCGGCGCTCTACAGGATACTATCGTGGGCCAGGATCGCCGTGGATAGACGAATTGCGCCTGATGAACTTCGATCCGGACCGATCGCTTTTCGTGCGTGGCTTTGGTGGGGAAATCATGCGTGGATTTTATCAGAAATTCTCGAAAAGAATTCGGCGTGTAAACGCATACCATTTAGCTGATGCCTACGATGTGAATGCAGGGTCCACCATCACGCGGCGGTTATTCGAAGAAATGCTCGAAATTACCAACCTCAATGAAGAAACCATCTGCGGGTATGATCCTAACGATATTTTCTACTGGGAGCATCGTATGGGAACTTGGGGCAGTGTGGCGATGTCGGAGGCCGATTTAGCAACCCCTTCAATAGTCGGGTACAACTCGCGAAATCTCTACTCCGCGTTCATGGATACAAGTGCGAGTGAACGAGATAGTCGGGTTGCCTTTGATGATGTGACAAGGCGGTTAGCGCCGCGGCTAACACCCCTGCTTGACCGATAGAGTGTCTCGAACCGCAAATCACAGACTGGCGAATCTCCGATCATAGAAATGAGCAGCATGAAACTATCCGTAATCGGTACTGGGTACCTTGGTGCTACCCACGCCGCATCAATGGCAGAGTTGGGCTTTGAGGTGTTAGGGGTAGACGTTGACAAGGTAAAAGTGGACAGCCTGAGTCGCGGGCAGTTGCCGTTCCACGAACCCGGTCTACCGGAACTTCTGAAGAAGCACGTTGACTCGGGACGATTGCGGTTCACAACCTCGTTTGACGAGGCTGGATCCTTCGCTGATATTCACTTCATCGCCGTCGGAACTCCCCAGCGTGCGGGTGAACATGGTGCCGACATGACCTACGTCGACGCGTCTGTGGCGGGGATTGCCCGGGCAGCAACGCGAGACACTCTAATCGTTGGCAAATCGACGGTACCGGTGGGGTCGGCGCGCCGGTTGAAGGACCTGGCGCGGGACGGAGCTGGCGTCGGCATAGAAATCGACCTGGCGTGGAACCCCGAGTTTCTGCGTGAGGGGTTTGCAGTTGAAGACACTTTGCGCCCCGATCGACTAGTGGTTGGAACCGATTCTGATTCTGCGGTCGCCAAGCTCCGGGAGGTGTATGCCTACGCGCTCGGTCGAGATACTCCGTTCATTTCAACGGACTACGAAACTGCGGAGTTGGTAAAGGTGGCAGCCAATGCGTTCTTGGCGACGAAGATCTCTTTCATCAACGCCTTTGCCGAGGTGACCGAAACCGTTGGCGGCGACATCCGTGTGCTTGCTGATGCGATAGGTCTTGATAAGCGTATAGGCCGACGCTTTTTAAATGCGGGCGTTGGGTTTGGCGGTGGATGTCTGCCGAAGGACATACGAGCCCTGCAGGCACGAGTATCGGAAATCGGGCTCGACAGCACTATGCGCTTCCTCAACGAGGTTGACGAGGTGAATCTTCGCCGAAGGGACCGGGTCGTCCACATTGTCCATGAGCTTTGTCCGGAACTGGATGGAAAGTCAGTGGCCGTTCTGGGTACTGCTTTCAAGCCCAACAGTGATGATGTTAGAGATTCCCCTGCCTTGGACGTCGCTGGGCGACTCTTCAACGAGGGCGCAGAAGTGAGAGTATACGATCCACAGGCTAACTCGAATGCCGCGAAGCGATTCCCACGTTTGAACTATTGTCAATCGCTCGAAGAAGCAGTCGAGGGGGCGGATGTCATCCTGTTGCTTACGGAATGGGACGAGTTCGTACAGATGAGACCGGAAACCTTGGCGCCTCTGGTCGCTCATCGTCAGATTGTGGATGGCCGCAATGTACTCAGGACGGAGCAGTGGGAGGCAGCAGGATGGATAGTTCGCGCACTCGGCCGGCGGGCCTGAAGGTGTCGGCCACCCGACATGCTGACGGTTCCTTTCTTGAGGTGGGTCAAGAGTTTCAAGCCGTCAGAGCGAGCTTTGATGAACCACGCCGAAACCCGGAATAGCACTCTTGCCCTCCCGGCTGAGGACATCCTTCCTTGAGCTCGTCGGCTAGGTACCCGACGCAAGGGGTGGCACGTCGAAGGTTGTTGATATGGTCGCCTCAAGTGGCCCTTTCGGGGAATACTAGTACCGTGATCGAGCCTGGCGCTTGGCCGTGTTCTATCAAAGTTGCACGGTGGTACCAGCTGCGGGCTATCACGATCGCGCGTGCTGAGAGCTTACGCAGAAGTTGAAAGAGGGCTCGTGGGCAGGACGGTTTATGTTTTCGCCAAAGGTGAGTCGAATCATTTCGGGACTGTGAGTGAAAGAGGGAGCAGAAAATATGACGTCTCCGTACGATGGGCTGCCCGCTAGACAATTCTGGAGGCTGGCTGTTGGCGATTCGGTTGAATCTGTACATGCAATGTATTCAAAGAAGTTTTCCATCTCCGGAAAGAAGATAGCGACTGCTGGTAGTTGCTTTGCGCAAGAAATAGCGCGGGAGCTTCGCAAGCACGGCCATACGGTGATCGATAAAGAGCCAAGCCCGAATACAATCCAAATCAGGGGAGATCTGGAGAAAAGGTATGGCTATGGTCTTTACTCAGCCCGACACGGGAATATCTACACTGTCCGGCAACTCCTCCAGTTGACAAAAGAAGCATTCGGGTTGTTTTCGCCTGAACCCGAAGACTACATCTGGGAGCGTGACGGACGGTTTTACGATGCCCTCAGACCAAACGTGGAGCCGGATGGCTTGCCAACCAAAGAAGAAGTCACGGCACAGCGGAGGGACCATCTGCGGCGGTTCCGGAACGTAATCGAAGAGTCTGACGTCTTCGTCTTCACATTGGGGCTTACTGAAGCGTGGGGCCACCGCGAGAGTGGACTGGTTTATCCCTCGGCGCCGGGGGTACTGGCGGGTGATTACGACCCAGAAGTGCACCATTTCTTGAACTTCGGGTTCATGGAAATCTACCTTGACTTTCTTGAGTTCCGAAAGCTTGCCAAAGAGCACAACCCGTCGATTGAGTTCATCCTAACTGTTTCCCCCGTGCCCCTAACAGCGACCGCTGCCGATTCACATGTACTGGTTTCGACGGTCCGCTCCAAGTCGGTTCTTCGAGCCGTCACCGCGGAGTTGTATGAAGAGTTTCTGGACGTCGACTACTTCCCTTCTTACGAACTATTTAGCACACCATTCCTCGGACCCTCGATGTTCAACGAGAACAAGAGGAACGTCACAAGAAAGGGGGTCGAAGCCGTCATGCGAATTTTCTTCTCTGAACACGATGGCTCGGATGTAGCAATCTTGACCGAGGAAACTGACAATGACGCTGTCTGTGAGGAGGCTCTTTTGGATGCTTTTGCCGGAGGTAGTAAGTGAAAATTGGCGCCATAGGAAACTCTCATATCGCGGCGTTCAAGCTCGGATGGGAAGAGATAAAGTCAGAGTACCCAAGAATCGATATAACGTTCTTTGGTTCTCCCACCACCTCCATGCGCTTCTTTCGTGTAGAAGATAACTGCCTTGTTCCCACGAGTAATGCCTTACGCGAGAATCTGCGTTGGACCTCTGGTGGTTATGAACATATCCCTGGCGAAATGGATGCGTTCATCACGGTTGGCATGGGTTTCAGTTTCGTGCACTTGATGGACCTTTTGAAGAATCATCGGCCGCCAAGCGAATACGACCCACTGGATGACGAGCAACAGCTCATATCTGAGAGCTTCTTTCATACGGCGATGGAGGGGACTCTTAAGAATAGCAATGCACTGAAGTTGATTGCGCAGATACGGCAGATCTCGGCGGCTCCTATGGTCTATGTGCCTAATCCGTACGGGTCGACTGATGTGCTAAACAGTGATCGTTACAAACACTTTCACAGCTGGCGCATCCGAAATCGAGTGTTTGGCTACTACAAGGCCGAACTAAGCGGGATGTTCTCAGAATCCAGCGTGCGCGTTATAGAGCAGCCGGAGGACACCGTTGCCAATAGAATGTTCACGAAGTCCGTATACTCTAAAGGCTCGATGAAGCTCAAGCGAGGCATGTCAAGTCCGCACAATGGTGATGACTGTTTTCATATGAATGCGGCTTTTGGTGCGACCTCTCTTCGAGCGGTGTTAAGGCATTTGCTATAGCACGCATTTCCAATTAGGGTATACGCGCGCCCTGCGATTGGTGACCGCGCACTCTGGCGCCGTTACCTTTTTCGTAGCCCAGGATCAGGGTGTGTTGGCCGGTCCGTCCCGGGATGGTTTTTGCCCCCAGTCGTCAATGATCCGGGGTGGTGTCACCGGGACCGGCTTGGGGGCCGTTGATCGCTGATAGAGGCATGACAACAGGTCCTTCGTAACGTGGATGCCGACAACTGCCGCCGTTGACCAGCCAGCACATGACGGTGACGGTTGAACAAGGGAGCGCGTGTGGCGGTGACTCTGGATCAGCAGGACACAGACGTATTCATTGGATTGGGCGTCGGGAAATCCGGGTAGCCCTGGATCGATCATGGAAGAAGCTCTTCGATAAAGCCCGGCCCAACGACGAGACCAGGCGGGAGATCCTCGCCGACCTGAGCGGGCAAGGACAAATGCTGCTCGTCGTGGACCAGCCGGCCACCATAGGTGCACTGCCGGTCGAGGCTGCCAGAAGCATGCCTCACACGCTACGGTCCATCGCCCTAGATGATGAGATGCTGGCTGAGCTCGGAGTTTTTTTGTGCGGTTTCGATGACGACCTCGCGGCCCATTTCACCGCGACGTCCAACCGGATCCGCGGGCTACTGACCCAGATTCACCCAGCTCTGGAGCGTGCCCTTGGCCCACATCGCGATCATCCCGCAGTCGCGGACTTGCTAATCCGGTATCCGGCCTGAGTTGCACAGGTTGAGCGCGTTCTGAAAAGTTTTCGCAGGTCAGACGCTTGCGAGAGGTGTTTTTGGGGCACTAATCGGTAACCTGCTGAGGTGTTTCCATTCATTCGGAAGGTCAGGACGGCTTCGGGCGCGACTGCGGTGCAGATCGTGGAGAAGCGCGGTGGGGTCCGCCGGATCGTGGAGCATGTCGGATCTGCCCAGACGATACGAGCCTGGCGGTGTTGCTGCAGGCCGCGCGTGAGCGGTTGCATGAGGGCCAGCAAGCGTTCGATCTGGATCTCGGCGGGGACAAGACCGACCAAGCCTCCGGGGCTTCGTCCGCTGTCTCTTCGGCTGTGGTCACCGGCAGCGAATGTGAGGTGCTCTGGCAGGTGTTGACCGGCGCCTATACGCGGCTGGGCTTCGACATCTTGGGCGATGAGGCGTTCGCGGCGATGGTGCTGGCAAGGATCGTGGAGCCGGTCTCGAAGCTGGCCACGATCGGTGTCCTTGAAGAGTTGGGCGTGGACGCACCGCACCGCAACACGCTCACCGCAGCGTTGAAGCGCTCCCAAACACGTGACTACCGCGGCGCCCTGGTCACCGCATGGCGTATTCCGCCCAAACTACGGGCAGGCCGGCGATGGTGCTCTACGACGTGACAACTCTGCATTTCGAGAACAAGGACGAAGACGAGCTGCGCAAGGTCGGGATGAGCAAGGAGCACCGGATTGATCCGCAGGTCCAGGTCGGGTTGCTGGTCGATCCGGGTGGGTTCCCGTTGGAGGTGCACCTCTTCGAGGGCAATAAGGCCGAGACGACAACACTCATCCCGGTGCTGACGTCGTTCCAGGAACGGCATGGTGTCACGGACATGGTGGTTGTCGCTGATGCGGGGATGCTCTCCGCCGCGAACTTGAACGCTCTGGAGGATGCGGGGTTTGCCTTCATCGTCGGGTCTCGGCTGACCAAGGCACCCTATGATCTGGCTACGCATTTCCAGCGCCACGGCAACCACTTCGAAGACGGGCAGATCCTGGAATCCACCCGGTCGATGGGAACAGGGAAGGCCGAACGTGAGCGGCGGATCGTGTATCAGTGGTCGTTCAAACGCCAGAAGCGTGATGACCGCAATATCAACCTGATGATCGAGAAAGCCGAGCGAATCGCCGCGGGGAAGGCGCCGTTGAAGAAGGCCCGGTTCCTGAAGGTCACCGGCGCGGCCAAGGAGCTTGATCAGGCCACGATCGACCGTGCCCGGCAGCTCGCGGGTCTGAAAGGTTACGTCACCAACCTCGACATCAAGAAGATGCCTGGCGTCGCGGTTATCAACGCGTACCACGACCTATGGCAGGTCGAGGCGTCGTTCCGGATGGCCAAGAGCGACCTGAAAGCCCGGCCGGTCTTTCACCGCCAGGAAGAGGCAATCGAGGCGCACCTGACCGTCGTGTTCGCTGCACTGGCCATCGCCCGGCATCTGCAGGACACCACCGGAATATCGATCAAGAAACTCGTACGCACGCTCGGGCCCCTGCGAACCGTGACCATCAGGATCGGCAAACAAACCATCACAGCCGCCCCAAGCATCGGCGCCGACGCCCGAGAAATCCTCGACTGCCTACCAGCCATCAACGCGCCGGGGCACTAAGGCTGTGCAACTCAGGTCCGACGCCGGCCGCGCTGAAGACCACCGGCCGCGGACACGTCCGGGCTCGGCTGAAGAAGCGCGCGCCCCGGGCTGCAGAACGCCTAGCCCCGATTTTCATCGGGCGCCTGATAGGGCTTTTTGAGGGGGTGGTGGTTTGCTGCTGGTGTCTGCCGGTTTCAGGAGCGTGCGTTGGATGGCCCGTTGGGTCCCGTGGATGCGGTCCGGTTCCACGTCCGTTTGGTTTTACTCCTGGTCGTCGGGAGGGGTTTGGCTGCGTGGGTTTAGCCGGGCTTGAAGTGTTTGAGCGCGGTGATTGGCTTCAGGATCAGGTTGATGAGTTCTTTCTCCGGTGCTGATTCGGGGAGCAGGAGTCTGTGTCTGCTAGCTGTAGTGATGAGTTTCCCGGCGGTGGCGAACACGCGGTAGCGCCAGCGTTTGATATCCCAGAACGCTGCCCGGTGCCGGGTGGGCAGGCAGACGAGCTGGAGCCAAGCGGTGAGGTTGAAGGCCAGTACCGCGAGCATCGTCCAGGCCTGGTTGGCGGGGAATGAGTGGAACGATAGTTTGCTCTGGCCGGTGCTCTTCAGTCCCAACAGCACCAAGTACAAATCGGCGTCGACCGTGGCAGACACCACAATCATCCACTCATAACAACCGTGTATCCAGGGCGGAAACCCAGCACGCGAGGTACTTTCTATCGCCACGGAGCGTCAGCGACACTGAACCGCTAGTCCAGGAAGATACTGCGCCGGGATCAGTTTTTTGCTCACGCTAGCGGGGGAGGGAGGGCTTAGAGATCCTGCCTACTCAGTTCAGTCGCGCGGTGCGAATTCAATGTGGTAAGGCCTGAACAATTCCGGGGAGGTGGTTGTGACACGCCTATGGGCGGAATCCCGAGTCATGCCTTTGGCTCATTCAGGCTTTGGTAGCATGGCATCTGGTTCTCTCGCACCCTATGTACACTCACGAGATCGCGGGTCTATGAAGTTTAAGATTGTCAATTTCCATGCCCATCGGATCAGTGGTTGGGTGTACGAGCCGGATGCCGATCAAGGAAATGTGGTCTTGGACCTCATGATCAATGGCGAAACAGTCTCCGTCCTTAGCTGCAACATCTTCCGCGACGAACTTTCGACTGAGGAGTTCAGCACCCGAAACGTGGGTTTCCTCGGAAACCTGCCTCCGCAGTTCTGGACTGGTGAAGAATACGACGTCGCCCTAATCCATCGTGGGACAGGTGATGTGCTCACACAGAAGAGGTTGCGTACAGTCGATTCCCGAGTCGAAGGTACGGAAGATCTCCACGCCGACTTCATGGTTACCTCACGCGGCCAAGTGCTCGGGTGGGCAAGCACTAACAACCGGCCAGCTTGTGCCCGAGTGATTGTGGACGGGAAGGTCATCGACCAAGCGCAAACCGACCGGCGAGTCCTTCCCTGGAAACGCGAGACGGTAAAGTTCAACGGTCCCGTCGGATATATGTACGGCGCGCAAATTCATTCCGAGTTCTTCGACGGTAGGGTACACCGCGTACAAATCCTCGCTGGTAGTGAGCCTCACGCTTCCGTGTCCGTCTTTGATCAGACACTGGCGCTTGCGGAGATGCATCGCCACGCAGCAGAGCGCGAAGCTCAGCGCCTCGTGCAGAGTGCACGCGAAACCGCCTCGACTTGGTTGAAACAAGCCCGAGTCCGTACCGAGATCTGCGTTGCCCATGTGGAACTGACGAAATGCTATGCCTCCGTCACCTTGACGGGTCAGACGCAGCACCGGCGTCTAGTACTGCGTCTGGGTAAAACTGAGGTAATCCTCAGCGCACTTACAGAGCAGCTTGAAGGTGTTCCTGAGGCGGCGGGGACAGCGCGTTATGCTTGCGAAATTCCCTTCGAGAGCCGCTTCACCGACCCTATGCGGTTGTTCACGCCCGGAGCTGAGTTCGGCAACACCTTTGACCTCCGTCTAGGAGATGCCACTGGTCGCCGGCCCGCGGGGCTTCCCGAAACTGTAAATCAGGTCGACGGCGGTGAATTCCTGCTCTCAGCAACTGTTCTCGACGGCGGGGCGTTCACCGGGTGGGCATTTCACACGGCCGATCTCGACTCTCCGGTCGAGCTCGTCCTGCGTGAAGTCGTTGAGTCAGGAGAGGTGGACATTCAACGGTCCTCGGCTGTCTTGAAGAACAGTGACTCCAAATCGAAACATGGCATCCGCCATGCCGGATACGCGCTGGCACTGCCCTCCTCAGTTCTGGAGCGCCGTACTGCCCACCTGCGCCTCGTTGCTCTCCACCCACGGGGTGAGGAGCGGATGCTCTGGGAGAATAAAGCCTTCCTGGCAGCCGACAGTCTCCTGCTTGGTCAAGCGCTGCGGGAGGAGGAGCGAATGGCTGACCTCGCATCGTTGATACATGCGGGTATGGAAAAAGTCGCCTCTGTTATTGAGTCCAATAAGGGATACGACCACATCCTCGGTTCAAGGTTGGATAAGCCTGAGTACGCAAGAATCGCATCCAACTCGGCGGGGCTACTTTGCGATGGCGATGAACTGCAAGCTCTTTTCAGGAAGAGAGTGAAAACATACCGTCAGCGAGTATGTGTCCTTCCAGAAGAGGTGGCGAAAAACAAAATAATCTGTTACGCGTCCACGTCAAATAATCGACGAGAAGTTGCGCACCTGTCGAAGATGCTCAAAAAGCAGATGCTAGACGATAGTATTCCGAATCTATGTGACTATACTCAGCGCAAATCGAACCGCGAACTCCCAAGAGTTCGCGAAGCGATTACTGCCGCGTTTGGCCAGTTTCTGGCTCGACGAGAAGGAATAAGTCGGGGCCTACTGCACCAACTCCTAAACTATGGCGGCTTCTTCCTAACTGCGTATGAGGTACTTGAGGGTAGTGCCTGCGGCACTTTCGTAGTTGCCAATGACCACTCACCCGCACCCGTTGCCTATGCGAAGGCGGCCGCTCACTTCAATAAGCGGGTCGTATATGTGCAGCATGCTGAAGTCACCGCGAACTTCCCCGCTTTGGACTTTGATCTATCTATCCTACGAAACAAGGCTTCTCTGAGAACATACCGCGAAATAGGCCGCATCAGCGGGGAGACGCTGATCAGCGCGCGCGGAGACATGATGGCACGCTCCGCGTTAGTCGAATCTACACGAAACGAGCTCAAGAAGCGCGCTCAATTACCCGCGCTGATCTACCCCACCAGTGTTAGTAGTACTACCGAAATACTTCGTCTATACCAGTCTCTGGCATCTCATCCAGCAGTTTCAGAGATCGCAGTGAAGCTTCACCCGTCGGCAAAGAATGATGATATCTACCGCGACCACGGCATGCGTATTATGCGTGACACCCCGACTTACGCGCACTTGGCGGTTTGTGGGAATTCATCGGTCGCCGTAGAGCTTCTTGCTACGGGTAGCCTTGTCTATCAATGCTTCGATATTGATCAAATAGCACCGGATTACTATGGTTTCGTCAGCCAGGGCCTGGTTGGGAGCGTGAGTATAGCGGATATCGCCGAGGGAGCGTGGCGACCGGGCCAAGACCTACCGGTCCAGATACCGTTACTAGACGACTTCATTCCGAATCCAGACAGTGTCGATGGAATTGTTGAGCACCTCAAGACGCCGCGATTGTTGCTCCAGAACTGCACCGGGAGCTCGTTAGAGGTCGGCGTGGAGCGTCGCATGAGAGAGGAGGAGCGACTCCTTCGAGATTTGTTCTGTTCGCCGGCGGCGTTTTCGCCAGAGTCGGAGAAACGAACGTTTGTTACGTACGACTACGACGACTGGTGGGTGATTGGGGTACTTAACGCTGCGTTCGACCGGCGTGAAGTTTACCTTGATTCTGCATATGGCGCGGTTGATGTTAATTCAGCTCACTCGACCATTGGATTTTGGCTAGCCGCAAAAACGATCGAGTGGACTGGTAGAATTCCTACTTCCGTCGGACTGGATAGTCTGGCGGAATTCGTCGATCAGTACAACCGCAATGTGCGAGCGCGGAAATGGCTCGAAGCGAAACTTTTTGATCTAATCATCCGATTCGGCGAGCCTCCTCAACTTATACGATTCTTGAGTCGCGCAAGATATGTATCAAAGACAACGTTGACTGCAAATAAAAACGTTGCGTTCTATCGGTATATGAAAAGACATCCCGAGTGGAAAGAAGAGCTTCGCAAGCTGTATGACCCGGAGTTTGCCGACCTAGCGTCGCTCGACAAGCTCAAAATATCGGTCCAAGGTCTACGAGAAATCGATGGACGCTTGGAGTACTCGAAGTTCCAGGACGTGGAGAAGGTGTTCTTGGAATCCCACCCAATTATTGCTGACGAGTATAATAAGTATGTAGTTTCGACATACAAGTTGCTAGGTGAGCGTGTCAGGTTCATCGACGTGGAGCGAAACGAGCAGGAGCGCCAAGCCGTATTCAATCTAATTCGTGACCGAATTTCTACACGGACCGGATTCGCCTTTATACGTCTCAGCGATGGAGAAGGAATTATATTCAAAGACGATTCTAATTTCTTCTCATTGTCCGATATTGCGAACAGGCAACGCCACTGGTGGGGCCAAGAGATACCGCAAGACATTTTGGACGAACTAATTCGTGACCTCCAAGCTTCCGTGCGATCTTCAGACCTACTCGGCATTCCGAGCGTTTACCGATTCGTCCGGGACCACTCGCACAGGACAACCTCACTCGGTCAGACATTGCAGGGTAGAGGTCTTCTTTCGGTACTCCAAGGGTTATCTCAGTATGATGATCCAGGGAAACTCTACACGGATGATAAGGCCAATATCGTCCTTTTCACCGATCCCGATAATATTCACAAGTTGGCTAGAGCTGCCAACAAGTTAGTTGTGGTGTCTAGTGGATCACCGGATTCGGTCGACTCGATGTTTGGTAGAGACGGTTACAGAATGATACACATAGCTGTACCCACTCACAACAAAACCCGAACAAATCCCAAGTACCATTCTGACGGTAGACCCTTACCGTTTACTTATCGCGCCGTGAATTCACGACTGACAGAAGTTGTGGAACCAGGCGACTTGGTTCTAGTCGGTGCAGGTGTTGCAGGGAAAGTGTTTGTTGCGACTGCAAAGAAGGCGGGGGCAGTAGGTCTGGACATTGGTAGCGCTATGGATCAGTTGCTCGATGCAGGAATTCATTCACTTTTCTAGATAGGAGAAAGCTCTGTGCTCGAAAATTCAACAATATTGGTGACGGGCGGAACAGGTTCGTTCGGTCACAAATTTATCCCTATGACGCTTCAGAAATATCGACCTAAGAAGATTATCGTCCTGTCGCGTGATGAGATGAAGCAGTGGGAGATGGCGAAAAAGTTCAAGGATGATCACAGAGTCCGGTTCTTTCTGGGTGACGTCCGAGACAGGGATCGGATCTATCGTGCGCTTGACGGTGTCGATTACGTTATCCATGCTGCCGCCACTAAAATTGTTCCAACTGCGGAATACAACCCATTTGAATGCGTCAAGACGAATGTTGTCGGCGCTATGAACTTGATAGACGCGTGCATAGATAAAGGGGTGAAGCGCGTCGTCGCTTTGTCTACAGACAAGGCCAGCAGCCCAGTGAATCTTTATGGTGCCACCAAATTGACCTCCGATAAATTGTTCGTGGCTGGAAATTCATACGCAGGCGGGCACGAAACACGTTTTTCTGTGGTGCGTTATGGAAACGTAATGGGTTCGCGAGGCTCTGTCATTCCGTTTTTTCTCACCGAACGCTCAGAGGGGGTTCTTCCAATCACCCATCCGGACATGACGCGTTTTATGATTTCGTTGGAGCAGGGGGTTGAGTTGGTCTGGCACGCGTTGTCGGACATGGAGGGCGGAGAAATCTACGTTAAAAAGATTCCCTCAATGAAGGTAACCGCGCTCGGTGAGGTCGTAGCGCCCGGTGTGAAGCAGGAAATTGTGGGCATTAGACCCGGTGAAAAGCTCCATGAACAAATGATCGGTTCGGAAGACGCCCCGTACACCTATGAGTATGGGGAGCACTTCAAAATACTTCCGGCCATCAACAGCTGGGATAAGGACGCCAATCGGATTAAAGACGGTCGACTCGTGGCCGAGGACTTCACGTACGCCAGCGACAACAACCCTGAATGGATGGAACCCGGCACACTCCAGCATTGGTTGGAGTCCAATTGGAGTCAGATCGGAGCAATCTGATGCTTCCGTACGGGCGCCAAGATATTCGGACCGAAGATATCGATGCGGTAGTTGCGGTGTTGCAATCGGATTTCTTGACTCAGGGTCCAGTGGTACCCGCCTTCGAAGGGGCAGTTGCCAAAAAGGTGGGTGCCCAACACGGGGTGGCTACGAACAGTGCCACGTCAGCACTGCACGTCGCATGCCTGGCGCTCGGCCTTGGTCCGGGTGATAGCTTATGGACCACCCCAAATACGTTTGTTGCGTCGGCCAATTGTGCGATTTACTGCGGAGCTAAGGTAGATTTTGTGGACATAGATCCATACACCTACAACATGTCGGTGGTCGCCTTGGAGCAGAAGCTACGCTCCGCTGCAGCGTGCGGAGACCTCCCGAGGATTCTAGTTTTGGTTCATTTCGCCGGCGAACCATGCGACCTTGAGGCTATCGCCTCGTTGGCCACTCAATATGGGGTGCGAATTATTGAGGATGCTTCGCACGCCGTCGGCGGTAAATATCGCGACCACTATATCGGAAGTGGAAGATACAGCGACATCACCATTTTCAGTTTCCATCCTGTGAAGATCATCACCACGGCTGAGGGCGGGCTCGCACTGACGGGCGACGCTGGCCTGGCTGATCGAATGCGACTTTATAGGAGTCATGGTGTGACTCGGGACCCTGGTTTGATGGAGAGTGAGTCCGCAGGCGCGTGGTATTACGAGCAGGTCGCTCTCGGATTCAACTATCGGATGACGGAACTGCAGGCGGCTCTAGGGCTCGCGCAGCTGGACCGGTTGGATGACTATGTTGCCCGCAGACATGCGTTGGCTGACCGATATGACGAACTGCTTAGCAGCGTGCCAGTAGTCACCCCCACGCGCGGCCACGATCGGTACTCCGCACTGCACCTCTACCCCGTCTGTCTCAAGAGTCCGGACGTCCGAGAAACTGTTTTCAACGGGCTGCGGTCTCGCGGAGTAGGTGTGAATGTCCATTACATTCCCGTACATACACAGCCGTTCTACCAAGCTCGAGGATTTCAGTGGGGGGATTTTCCGGCGGCTGAATCCTACTACCGAAGGACAATCTCACTGCCACTGTTCCCGGCGATGACCGACGATGACTTAGCTACGGTGGTAGGCGCTTTGGAAGAGACGTTGGAATCCGTGTGAAGCGCTATCTGGTCATCACGACCTACCCGGCTCAAGGCTCTCGGAACATCGGTGACTATCTCATTACACAGTCACTTGTGTCCTTGATCCAGCGTTCGGCGCCGGGCGATGTTGTCGTCGAGGTGGTTTGGCGTGCGGCGCCGTGGAAAGACGTCGTCTCCTTGATCGAGAGATCAGACCACGTCTTCTTCGCCTGTCTGGCGATCCGATCGGATATGGAGAAAACCACTTATCCCTATGCGCGCCGCTTATTGGAGAGCGGTGTGCCATACTCTATTCTCGCTGCGGGCACTGATCTTCCCGTCAAAGGCAATTCTGATTTCTGCGGCGCGATCGACTCCGGGAGCCTCGACCTGTTGCGAGTAATGAGCGAAGGGGCGCGCATATTTACGACTAGAGGCATTCTCACACAGAATTTTTGCCTGGGTGTAGGCATAAAATCGGCCGTATACCATGGCGATATATCTTTTTTTGCGCCTGAGTCGGATGATCGGGAATTTACATTCCCGGAAGAAGTTCGTTCAATTGTATTGTCAGATCCTCATCGACCGGAAAAATACCTGTCATCATTCTCCGCGCTCGTGGCGGGAATTAGGTGTGTTTTCCCGGACGCTTCATTGTCTGTCGCTCTTCATGGCGTCAATGACCTAATTCAGAAATATTGTGTTGAAGAAAAGTTGGACTGCGAGGAGATATTCAAAAGTCCAGCTCGCGGGCTCGAGTTTTATAACAAGTTCGACCTCCATGTTGGATATCGGGTACACGGACACGTGAACGCCCTAAATCGTCGGATGCCGTCGTATTTGCTTGAGCAGGACGGGCGCGGGGCGGACTACGGCTTGAGTCTCTCCCGTAAACTGAGCGTCCCGAACTACTTGCAATACTTCCCGACATCGGCTGGCGGTATCGCGCCTCTGGAGGCCTCCATATCGGCTCCCCAACAGGTTATTAGTATGATGTATCAGGATTCGGTTGACGGCTACTCCCGGTTTTCGGGCCTCGGTGCTGAGCTCGCAGAGATCAGTCGTCGTGCCGAGCGAACAGTGCGCGCCATCGTAGATCCCTCGTGATGGAGTTGTTGGAAAGATGAGTCTTTGTGTGATTCCGGCTCGTGGTGGGAGCAAGCGCATTCCACGAAAAAATGTTCGTGAGTTCTCAGGTCGACCCATGATTAGCTGGTCTATACGGGCGGCCCTAGACAGCAGTATCTTCGATCGGGTCGTGGTATCTACGGATGATGAGCATATTCGCGAGATTGCTATTTCGGCTGGGGCGGAAGTCCCATTCATGAGGCCAGCCGAGTACTCGACCGACTTCGCAGGAACTATCCCCGTCGTCGCGCATGCGATCCAGTCGCTGGGTCTTGATACTGGTCTTGTTTGCTGCCTGTATGCGACGGCGCCTTTTGTCGAATCGCGAGATTTGGTGACTGGCAGGGAGGCGCTGGAATCGGTGGCGAGCGCGGACTATGCAGTGGCTGTCACAACCTATGAGTTTCCAATCCAGCGTGCTCTTCGGTCGAGCGCAGACGGGCGCTTACGACTCTTCACGCCGGAATACGAAACCTCTCGCTCTCAGGACCTCGAGGAGTCCTGGCATGATGCTGGACAGTTCTACTGGGGCCGAGCGTCCGCATGGCGTGAGCAAGTGCCAATATTCGCGAGCGGCGCGGTTCCCGTGGTCTTGCCCAGGTACCGAGTGCAAGACATTGACACCTTGGAAGATTGGGAACGCGCAGAATGGATGTTCAGTGCCCTCAGACGCAAGAAGAATGAAGACGTTGGTTGAGGCTTCGGTGAGATTACCTACTATGCCTTTGGACGTCACGGTAGTCTTCCGTGTTGACGCCTCGACGAAAATCGGGTCGGGCCACGTCATGCGTTGCCTTACTCTTGCCGAGGAACTGGCCTGGGGAGGCCGAGATTGTCTGTTCGTGTGTCGAGCGACTTCCGGTGATTTGGCTTCAGCAATTCGGGCGCGAGGGTTTGTCGTCGTTTCTATGGAACGCGCCGTGACGGCGCCTATTCAGCGAACGGGATCCAATGAAAGCTATGAGGACTGGCTGGTAGGTGGATGGCGCCAAGATTTAGATCAGACCCTTGCTTCGTTGGTTCAAGTGAGATTCCAATGGCTAATAGTGGACCATTATGGGATTGACCATCGGTGGGAGACCGCGTTCCGGGCCTCTCGACCATCGGTGCGAATCGCTTGTATCGACGACCTTGCCGATCGGGTTCACGATTGTGATTTACTTCTGGATCAGAATTTGGGCCGTAGACCGCATGATTACGCTCAGCTTGTTCCTCCTGGTTGCAAGATCTTGGTAGGAACGAGTTATGCACTTGTGCGATCAGAGTTCCGAGAGGCACGGGCTGCGAGTTTGGTTCGCAGGCAAACTCTGCAACGTCCGAGGCGCGTACTCATCAACTTTGGAGGCGTCGACAGCGGGAACGTTACTGAAGACGTGCTCGACGCGTTGGCCCACGTGCCCGGGTCACATTCATTGCGGGTCGACATCGTGATGGGGTTGGCAGCCCCACACCTGAAAGCGGTTCTGCGAGCGGCGGATCGCTCGCAGTTCGATACGAAAGTTCACGTCGACACGACGAGAATGGCATACCTGATGACAATGGCGGATGTGGCCGTCGGTGCTGGTGGGGGGACAAGCTGGGAACGATGCTGTCTGGGGCTACCAAGCCTAGTGCTCGAGATAGCGCTAAACCAGCGAGATGTCGTGCGCCAACTCGCGAGTCACGACGTTGCTTACGTTGTAGATCAGACTTCGCTTGTACGGTCGCTCCTTACCGCGTGGAAAAAAATCCAAAGTGGCGAGCGGCTGCTCGAAATGAGCAAGAACGCTTCCACTTTGGTCGTAGGGAACGGTGCGAGCCTGGTTGCTGAATCAATTATCAGAGGGACGGCACATGAGACCCGCTAGCGTCTTACGAAGTATGGTTCTCGACGACCTTCCCATAGTGCTTGGTTGGAGGAATCACCCTGAGGTTCAACGGTACATGTACACCCAGCACGAGATCACGTCGACCGAGCATAGGTTGTGGTTCAAACGCCTACAGGAGTCGCCACTAGAGCACCCTCTAGTTCTCGAAGCTGGCGCAGAAAGGCTCGGTTATGCGCGGATACACATCGTTGACCAATTGGCGGGACGGGCGGAGTGGGGCTTCTACCGTGCTCCGGAAGCGCCGCGAGGAACCGGATCGGACTTATGTGCAAGCGTCCTACAGCACGCTTTCGGGCAACTTGGACTTCACAAGATCTGGGGTGAGGTCGTATCCACCAACGAACCATCTGTGGCCCTTCACCGCAAGCTAGGATTTCGTGAGGAAGCGCGCCTCCGTGACCACTATTTTGATGGAGACAAATATCAGGACTCGTTAGGGTTCGGCTTGTTGGAATCAGAGTGGTGCAAAAATCTAGGAGTTCAGTAATGTCAAATGTAGATTCAATGTTCATAAATGGTCGTGAGATTTCACACAAAGTTCCTCCGTATATCATTGCCGAACTTTCGGCGAATCATAACGGTAAAATTGAAAACGCTTACCGTATAATTGATGAAGCCAAATTAGCTGGAGCGCATGCCGTAAAGCTACAGACGTATCGACCCGATACCATCACACTCGATAGTAGCCGGGAGGATTTTGTCATTTCAGGTGGTCTTTGGGATGGTCGGACTTTATATGAACTGTACGAAGAGGCTCACATGCCATGGGAATGGCACAAACCTCTATTTGATTATGCGAAAAAGATTGGTATTACGATCTTCAGTTCACCGTTCGACCGTTCCGCCGTGGACCTCTTGGAAGACCTGAACGCGCCTGCATACAAGATTGCTTCGTTCGAGGCTGTCGACCTGCCTCTCATCCAGTACGTGGCGCAGACCGGAAAGCCCTTAATTATCTCCACCGGTATGGCGGACGAAGAGGAAATTGCCGAAGCCATCGCGGCAGCTAGGGAAGGTGGGTGTAGGTCCTTGGCAATCTTGCATTGCGTGAGCGGCTACCCGGCACCTGCAGCGGACTACAACCTGCACACACTTTCCGATATGAGAAAAAGGTTTGGCGTCGTTACGGGGCTTTCCGACCATACCATCGATAATGTGACCGCTGTTACAAGCGTCGCGATGGGGGCTAGCTTGATTGAGAAGCACATTACTCTGGATCGTGCTGGAGGAGGGCCGGACGACAGTTTTTCGCTAGAACCCGAAGATTTGGTCGCATTGTGCAGGGACACGCACACTGCTTGGCGCTCACTAGGAGCTGTTAACTACGGACGAAAATCCAGCGAGTCCAGCAACGCGCAGTTCCGGCGTTCTCTGTACTTTGTGCGGGATATCGAGGAGGGACAGGTAGTGCTCCCTGAGTACGTGAGAAGCGTTCGCCCAGGGTATGGCCTGCCTCCTAAGGCCATCGACCAGGTGTTGGGCCGAACACTGAATCGACGAGTAGAAAAGAATACCCCGGTCACCGAAGAGGTGCTGAACTAGGATCTTTGTTTTGAGATCAATGATGTCGTTGTCATACGCAATGTTTGTGGGTGGGGCGAGAGAATCCAACTGCCAGAGAATCATCCTTACAGGTTTCCAATCTGGCAGCAGGGCTCCGCTGGGTTCTGCTCTCGTTAAGCTATGAGAGCGTGATTCGTTGAACTGTTGTGGAATAGCCCGATCGTTGTCGATACCTCCGGTCCGCATGCCGCACTCCGATATTGGTGCAGACACGCCCTGCTACAGCATGAACTCTGAGCAGGGCGCGGATGGCCGCCGCGGTATGGCCAGTGCGGTCTGCCTTGGGAGATGGGTTCTCGGGTGCGAGGATTCGTCGGATCTGAGACGCCACGGCATGGTCCAGTGCAGTTGACATCAGGGGAGTGTTCAATCTCCCCGTCGGTCGACCGGTGCCCAAGATTCGGTACTTATAATAGCGCAGAGCTATAAAGTCCCTCCGCTGCCTTGTGGAGAAACGTGGTGCGCTCGGCTCAGAGTGGTCGAACGCGATCCGACTTGACTCGTGCCATCGGTTGAGAGTTTCCGGAGGCGCATGCCTCTGACCTGCGGGTTCGTTCTAGTCGGGGGTGTGAAATGGTCACTAAAAGTCGGTGGGTGGGTAGCCTAGCTGGGTGGCTTCACGGGTCGTACGGAAAGTGAGGACCGCGTCCGGGGCGGGCGCGGTCCAGATCATCTCGCGTCAGGGCGGCAAGGTCATTGGCATCGATCATGTCGGTTCCGCGCATTCTGACGGGGATCTCGCGTTGCTGCTGGCGACGGCGCAAGCGCGGTTGTATCCGGGGCAGGAAGGAAGCGCTGGATCTGGGAGATGTGCCGCGGGTAGCAGCCAGCGTCAATGATGTGGCGGACTGGACCGCTCCCAGATACCTGCCAGTGCCGGCTCCGACGGGGCGTCCGCGTGTGGTGCGCGGTGGCGGTCGACTGGTTTCTACGTCCTCGTTGGTGTTGTGGGATGTGCTGCGAAGCGCTTACACCCACTTGGGATTCGACACCCTTGGTGATGAGGCGTTCACCGCGATGGTGCTGGCACGGATTATTGAGCCGGCCTCCAAAGCGGACACGCTGCGGGTGCTGGAGGAAGTCGGTGTTCCGTGTCCGAGCCTTCGCACGCTATTCCGTTCGCTGGCGCGGTGTCAGGAAGGCGATTACCGCGGCCAGCTGGCCTCTGCGGCGTTGGCGCACTCGTTACGCACCACGGGACGTCCCGCCCTGGTGCTTTATGACGTGACAACGGTGCACTTTGAGAACAAGGACGAAGATGACCTGCGCAAGGTCGGCATGAGCAAGGAACACCGCATCGACCTGCAGGTCCAGGTCGGGTTGCTCGTCGACCCGGGCGGGTTCCCGCTTGAAGTGCATCTGTTCGAGGGCAACAAGGCGGAGACTACAACGATCGTGCCCGTTCTGGAGCAGTTCCAGAAACGCCACGGGATCACTGACATGGTGGTCGTCGCCGATGCCGGGATGCTCTCGGCAGCGAATCTGAATGCTTTGGAGGACGGTGGATTCTCCTTCATCGTTGGGTCCCGGCTGACCAAAGCTCCCTATGATCTGGCCGAGCATTTCCAGCGCCACGGCAACTACTTCCAGGACGGGCAGATCCTGGAATGTACCCGCTCAATGGGTACCGGGAAGGCCGAACGCGAGCGGCGGATCGTTTATTAGTGGTCGTTCAAACGGCAGAAGCGCGATGACCGGAACATCAACCTCATGATCGACAAAGCAGAACGGATCGCTGCCGGGAAAGCCCCGCTGAAGAAGGCCAGGTTCCTAAAAGTCACCGGCGCGGCCAAGGAGCTCGACCAAGCCACGGTTGACCGCGCCAGGCAGCTCTCCGGGTTGAAAGGCTACGTCACGAACATCGATGCCGAGAAGATGCCCGGCGCGGCGGTGATCAACTCGTACCACGACCTATGGCAGGTCGAAGCCTCGTTCCGGATGACCAAGAGCGACCTCAAAGCGCGTCCCGTTTTCCACCGTGAACGCGACGCGATCGAGTCACACCTGACCATCGTTTTCGCTGCCCTGGCCATCAGCTGGCACCTGCAGGAGCTCACAGGCATGTCGATCGAAGATCGTTCGCACGCTGCGAACCGCTCGATCAGCAACGATCGAAGTTGACGGCCATCAGATGTCCCTCGACCCGGAACTCTCCACCCCTGCCCAAGAGATCCTCAACCGCCTCGAAAACGGTCACTAAACCAAGTGGCACGAGTCAGGCCCGAGGCCGACGGGTCAATCGGCGAAGTCGGTTACTCGAGTGGATCACCCTCGAGGTTTTCCGACTGATGAGCGACGACGGTATCTGTGCAGGGGGATTGTGCTTTTTCTGTGCCCCTTCGATGAAACAGTTCTTTAATCGCTCCTAGAGTTCGGCGAGCGGCAAAGCCATCTCCGTAAGGGTTGATCGCATTAGCCATGGAATCATAGAGGGATTGATCCGTTAGGAGCGCGTTGACTTCTTTTACTATTACGTCCTCGCTCGTCCCAATCAGCGCGGCAGTGCCGGCCTCCACGGCTTCTGGACGCTCAGTGTTGTCCCGCATTATGAGTACGGGTTTCCCTAAGCTGGGCGCTTCTTCCTGAACGCCACCAGAATCAGTCAGTACTATGTGCGCTAACGATAGAAGTCGAGTGAATTCCCCGTAACTCAGGGAGTCTGTGATTATGATATTAGCTTTGCCTTGAAGGGCAGGCAGCAGTGCTTCACGGACTGCTGGGTTCCTATGTGCTGGTAATACAACTGTCAGGTCGATGTTTTCATCCGCGATTCGCAGGAGCGCTCGAGCGACTCCACGCATTGCATCACCCTGATTTTCGCGCCGGTGAGTAGTGACCAATAGTATGCGTTTGTTCGTAGCCGAGAGTTCCTCAAGGCGTCGATCAGTGAAAGAAACTCGCTTTTCAGCGGTAGCAAGCAGCGCATCTATAACAGTATTTCCTGTTACAACTATGTCCTCCTCTGACACGTTTTCAGCGAGCAGATTCATTTTGTTCGTAAGCGTAGGTGCCAAGTGCAGGGTTGCTATTTGGGAGGTAATCTTCCGATTTGCCTCCTCAGGAAAAGGGGAGAACGGATTGCCCGAACGTAAGCCAGCCTCAACATGCACCACAGGGATCCCGTGATAGAAGGCCGCAATAGCCGCCGCCGTTGAAGTAGTAGTGTCCCCTTGCACTACGATGGCGTCAGGTCTCCGTGATTGAAATAACCGGTCCAAGCCCTCCATCGTTCTAGTCATGATTGAAGTCAGCGACTGGCGCTGCTGAATGATATCCAAGTCATGCAACGGGACGATACCGAAGAGGTCGTTCACCTGGTCAAGCATTGCGCGGTGCTGTCCAGTAACGGTCACCACACACTCAAAATCTTTAGAGTCTTCGAGCGCTTTGACAATTGGAGCCATTTTGATTGCTTCAGGACGGGTGCCATATATTGGCATGATTACAGGCACAAGCGTCCCCCAGATCTTCGAGTGATTGACCGGTTCACCTTATCTCAGCAAGACGAGTGCAACGACGAGAGCGGGAATCGCCAAGGCCACCGTTATCGTGACTACTAGGGCTACGAGCCGCTTACGGCGATACACCGCCTCAATGGGGCGCCCGGGCGCGTCAGCTACAGCTCGCTCGTAGCCTTGTTCCTCAGATATGGGAGGAGACTCGGGCTGTCGCCGCCCTTTGGGAGCTGCTTCGCGTCTCTTTCCAACCGCTACTTTCAAATGTCGTGCTGCTGGTAGGTGCGACTCGTGATCGACCAAGCCCCTGCACCTCCATAATTCCCGCCGTCAACAGATTCTGTACCACTATAGTGCGCAGGCTGATATATGTGGCGCGTGCTATCCACAGCGAACACCGCAATATCACCCGTGCCCAGTACCGTGGAACCATGCCACTCACAGTCGCCCAATTGAGCGAGTCTGACCTGCTCGAACGCATCTTCCCGCGCCTTCGCACCGGGATTCCCTGGCAGGAGTGCGTCGTCGTCGGTCCAGGTGATGACGCCGCGGTGCTCGCCGTGGCGGACGGCAGGGTTGTAGTTTCCATTGATACCCAAGTGCAGGACATGGACTTCCGGCTCCAGTGGCCCAGCGGCTACCACACCACAGGTTTCGACGTCGGATGGAAAGCTGCGGCGCAGAACCTCAGCGACATCAATGCCATGGGTGGTAGGGCAACCTCGCTTGCCGTCAGTCTCACCCTTCCTGGCAGCACCGATGTGCAGTGGGTCGAAGACCTCGCGGATGGACTCAACGCCGCCATCCGTCAGCTCGGCGCAGACGGGTGTTCGGTCATCGGGGGAGACATCGGAGCCGGCGCACAGATTGCGGTGACCGCCGCTGTCACCGGGTCCCTTGAGGGTCGCAAACCCGTCCTGCGCTCTGGGGCGCAACCCGGCGACGTCGTCGTACTGGCAGGAACCGTGGGGCGCGCTGCCGCTGGGCTTGCACTGCTCGAGTCCACCCATGAGTACAGTTCGCTTCAAGCAGAACACTTGAATCTTGTGCAAAACCAATGCTGTCCGCTGCCGCCGCTGGCCGCTGGCCCGGCCGCCGCGGAGGCCGGTTCCACAGCGATGCTGGACATCTCGGACGGCCTGGTGAAAGACGCACAACGGCTCGCTTCCGCCAGCGGTGTGCGGATCGACTTCGATCCCGAGGTGCTTAGCAGCCTTGCGGAACCACTCCGCTCCGCCGCCGATCTGCTTGGAATAGATCCCATGGAATGGGTGCTGGGAGGGGGCGAGGATCACGGTCTGCTGGCCACCGTTAACCCGATCGTTATGCCCCTGCCCGGCTTCACTGCGGTAGGCTCGGTAAAGGCCGGGTCCAAAGGAGTGACCATCGGGTCGCAGTCGCCAGCCAACGTGGGATGGGATCACTTTGCAGACTAAAATCACCGCGAACGCGACAGCGATGAAGCGATGGTTAAGCAAAGCGGAAGAGTCCCTCGGCAACCACAGTGACCGGCTGAACGCCATCAACATTTTTCCCGTAGCCGACGGTGATACCGGCACCAACCTGTACCTCACTGTCCGCGCTGCCGCGCAGGCTGTACACGATCTTGAGACCCATGACCTGGGTGATCTCCTGAAGATTGCCGGTCAGGCTGCCATGGAAGACGCCCGCGGCAACTCCGGAACCCTCTTCGCGGTATTCCTCGCTGCAATCTCCGAACCACTTCACGGTGCACAGCGCCTCTCCGGCCCGCTCCTTGCGGCCGCACTCAACCGCGCGCAGATCCGCAGCTGGTCCGCCCTCAGTGACCCCGTCCCCGGCACCATGCTCTCCGTCCTCGAAGCTGCAGCGCTCGGCGCCGCGACCGTTGACCAGGCGCACAATGGCGATGACAGCAACCACGCCCTCGCCATGACGCTGCAAGGCGCCGTCGAAGCCGCCCTCGAAGCCGTTATCCACACCGAAAGTCAGCTGGGCGCCCTCACCGAAGCACAAGTGGTCGACGCCGGGGGAGTAGGCTTCCTGCTCATCATGGACGCACTCCGCGCTGCCTCGCTCGGCGAGGAACTGCAGGACGAGCTGCTTGACGGCCTCCACGGGTACGATGTGCAGGCACCACACATCCACAACGGCATGCCAGCAGAAGGCGTTGAGGTGATGTGCACCATAAACCTCAGCCCCCTCGACGCCGCAACCCTCCGCCTCCACCTCGACGAAGTGGGGGACTCAGTGATCATGAGCGCCGTCACCGAAGTTGAGGAAGGCTACCGCTGGCGCGTCCACGTCCACGTCCCCGAAGCCGAGCCTGCACTCAAGCTAATCGAAGAAGCCGGCCAGCCCAGCCACATCTCGGTGACCGAACTAGCGGGCGCAGGCGCCGTTGTCGCCCAGGACGGCGCCTAATCAATCGTCTTAGGCGGTTGATTAGTAGGCTGCTTCATCCATCGTGGAGAGAACCATTACGGCATCCTTGAGCGCTGAGCCTGCCTTCAGAGCGGCAAGAACGCCGAGCGCACTCGCCACCGCGACCAAGGACCGACTACCAGCGTGTACCAGCTCGTGATTACTAACCATGATCTGCGACCCTTTCTGCCGTTTCTACCTAGTTACAGAAAGGTAACGCCCCCACCTTGGAAAATCTTGTAAGCACCCTGTAGAACCTCAGCGCGTCGCTACGTGGCGCTGGGACATAAATGCTCCGCTGCCGCTCGCTGCATAATTGCAATGCGTTCGCGGGTTTCGTCTGTTACTCCTGGCTCGGAGTTCTCAAAATCCTCAATTGTCTTCCCTTCGACGAGCTGCGAACACACGTCCTCGCCGACCACAAGAATCTGCTCGTCGGTCAAAAACTCTGCGTCCGGGGCTTCAGCTCGAACTGCCGTCAAGAATGCTGAGGGGTCCGGCTTGCTTGCGGTTGCGGAGCAGCCCGTGGCTAGAACTGCAGTGATGACGACAGCAAACATACGGTTAACTTTCGACACCTATGCTCCTTCAATCGGTTGGTTTCAATAGCCTTGCAGGCACCAACCCCAACAACAAACTTGCAGGCAAGAACCTCACCAACAATGGCGCCTTCAAAGAGGCGGAGTCGATGTAGTGGACGAACAGCGGGGAGGTTAGTCTGGAACGACGCTGAATTCAGCCAAGCTTTGGAGAAAAATGTCTCACCCACCCACTGAACCCAACAACAACGTGCCGCCTGCCGAGGGCGCCAGAGCGCCCCATCAAGACCGCAAGCGTCCAAGTCCTCGAATGATTATCGGCGGTTCGGCTGCAGCACTCGCGCTCGTGGCCGGTGCGTTTGTAGGCGTTTCTGTACTCGCGAATGACGGCGTGTCAGAAACTAGTCCAAGTGTTGGTACGCCTCCGCCGCCCGTCTCCGGAGCTCCTTCCGCCCCAACTTCCGAACCCTCACCGTCGGAGGCGTCTTCCGAGCCGTTGCCGGCTGCGCCGACGGTGTTTTATGAGCAGGCGGGTCCGCCTGCGGGTTCGCCGTTGGAGGTTGTGGAGCCGATGAGTGTGTCGGTCAGTGATGAGCAGACGGGCACGGTTCTTCCAACGGGTCTTGTTGGTATTTCTTTGGAGGCAACGGATCTTGCTAATCC
This sequence comes from Arthrobacter pigmenti, assembly GCF_011927905.1. Taxonomy (NCBI): domain Bacteria; kingdom Bacillati; phylum Actinomycetota; class Actinomycetes; order Micrococcales; family Micrococcaceae; genus Arthrobacter; species Arthrobacter pigmenti. The sequence goes on along the minus strand of NZ_JAATJL010000001.1, from coordinate 1,839,843 downwards.
TCAGCTCTCCGGGGATAACCCTGAGATAGTTACGAGTTTGCAGGGGTTGGGGCAGCCGATGCTGCGCTTCGGTGGCAATGCTGTTGACCGTCGCTTCTTCTGGACCTCGTCCGGGGAGCCGCTTCCTGCCGGGCTGGAGGGCGATAAAGCGCATCCGGTGCGGGCTGCGGGACCGGCGGACCTGGAGCGCATCAACACCCTGCTGGTCGCAGCGGATGCCACCATCAGCCTGACCGTGGACCTTGCGCACTTCGATCCTGCCCGTGCCGCGGACATGGCCAAGCACGCCTCGAACATCTTCGGTGACCGCCTGGTGGGTATCACCGTGGGCAATGAGCCCAATGGTTATCCGAAGACCGGTCTGCGTCCGGATGACTGGTGGATCGAGGACTACCTGGCCGAGTTGAAGCAGTACGCGGAGGCGATGTACGCCGTCGCGCCCGACGTCGCGATCGTTGGACCGGGAACATACTCGGAGTCCTGGTGGGAGCCCTTCGCCCAGGCTGAGATCCCGCAGGAGAAGATTCTGTCCTTTCACCATTACCCGCTGTCCCAGTGCGACGGCGCCCAGGATCCGTTGGGTGAGCCGATCATGGAGAACCTGATGGCCGCGCCGATCCATGAACGTGCCCAGGATTACCGGTTGCAGGCAATGGCACCGGCGAATGCGGCCGGGTTGAATACGTGGATCCCGGAGACCGGCATCTCTGCCTGCCCCGGGTCCAACGAGACCACCGAAACCCACGCCTCGGCACTGTGGACCGTTGACTACGCCCTCAGCGCAGCAGAACTCGGGATTCCCCGGCTGAGTTTCCACAGCTCCCTGATTACCTGCCAGGGCGGACCGCCGATGTCCTCCATCTGCACCGGCGGCGAGTACTTGGAACCCGATGGCACGTTCCACGAACGGGCCAACTGGTACGGCCAATCACTCGTGGCCGATCTGCCCACCGGCTGGTTCCTCGAATCCTCACAGCAGGGCGGTGGGCTGGCCTACAGCTACGCCGTCAGGCATGAGGACGGCAGCATGAGTGTGATCCTCGTGAACCAGAACAACCCCCAGACAGCTGCTCCCACCGACGTGACAATCACCCTGCCCGAAGGCGCCCGCACCGGTGTCATGACGCAGATGACCGGGCCGTCCTACGGAGCGCACAACGAGACACGCATCGATGGACAACCAGCACCACCCATCCCAGCCCCGGAACGGCCCTCCATCCCCGACTTCGAACCAGGCACCACCGAGGTCACCCTCCCGATCACCGCCGGAACGGCAACCGTCTTCACCTTCACCTTCTAGCGTGTCGCAGAGCCCCCGAACTCGCTCCGCTCGTTCGGGGGCTCTGCGTTCCTAGTGTCCTGCGCCGTAAATTCGTTCAATAAGTTGTAGAATTGGGGTATGCCACGAACCGGTCGCCCCAAAGCCGAACTGACACTGACTGATGATGAACGCCAGATCCTGACCCGGTGGGCCCGTCGTGCCAAATCATCACAAGCGCTGGCTTTGCGCTCGCGTATTGTCCTGTCCTGCAGTGAGGGAAAGACGAATAAGGATGCTGCTGCCGCGCTCGGGGTCACCTCGCCCACGGTCGCGAAATGGCGCTCGCGTTTCATCGAGCACCGGTTGGATGGGCTCGTTGACGAACCTCGCCCCGGGCGGCCCGCGACGATCACGGCCAACCAGGTCGAAGACGTCGTGGTGTCTACCCTGGAACACACGCCGAAGAACGCCACGCATTGGTCACGAGCGAAGATGGCCGAACGCAGTGGACTGTCGAAATCGACGATCGGGAGAATCTGGAAGGCCTTCGACCTCAAACCACACCGGGCTGATGGGTTCAAGCTCTCCAACGATCCTATGTTTGTGGAGAAGGTCTATGACATCGTGGGTCTCTACCTCAACCCGCCCGAGTCGGCAGTCGTGCTCAGCGTCGATGAGAAGTCCCAGGTCCAAGCACTCTCCCGATCGCAGCCAGCGTTTCCGATGATGCCGGGCATGCTAGAGAGACGCACCCACGACTACGCCCGCCACGGCACCACGAGTCTCTTCGCGGCTCTGAACGTCGCTGATGGGACCGTGATTGCCTCGACGCATCGGAAGCATCGGGCGATCGAGTTCCGGAAGTTCCTGACCAAGATCGACAAGGAAGTCCCCGACCATCTCGATATTCACGTCATCTGCGACAATTACGGCACGCATAAACACCCGACGGTCAAGACCTGGCTCGACAAGCAGCCCCGGTTCCATATCCATTTCACTCCGACATATTCGTCATGGATCAACCAGGTCGAGAGGCTGTTTGCCGAAGTCACCCGGGACCTACTCCAACGCAGCGATCACCGCAGCGTGCAGGCATTGGAAAAAGACCTCAGGGAATGGGTAAAAGCCTGGAACGAGGACCCGCAACCCTACGTGTGGACCAAGACCGCCGATGAGATCCTGGAATCCCTATCCCGACTAATGCAACGAACTACCGGCGCAGGACACTAGCTTGTCTCCCAGCAGAGGCAAAACGGGTGCCCTGCGGGATCGGCATAGACCTGGAAACCCTCCGGCGCCGAAAGGTTCTCCGCCGGCTGCAGCAGACGCGCGCCCAGTGACATCGCCTTCTCGTGTGCCGCCTGGAAATCGTCCACGTGAAGGTCCACATGCAGTTGCTGCGGAGTGCCGGCCGGCCACTCCGGCGCCACATGATCCGGAGCCAACTGCACCGCGTACCGTTTTTCCCCATTGATCCAGATGGAATGCCAGTCATCGTCAGCTTCCACCGTGCCATCGAGGAGGCCTGCCCAAAAGGCGCTCTCGGCGTCCATATCCGCTGCATCGAAAACAGTGATTTGTCGGGTGATCTTCATTACGTCATCGTTCCACGACCCAGTGCACACGGGAACCTCCTGTCGCCGGATTTCTCCCGGACGGACGGTACGAATCGCGGTGGGATAGTCTCTGTTGAGCGCTGATCGGAAGGCAGGGATGGATACGGATACCAGGGCGGCATCGACACGAACCGCGAGGTTCGGCTTCGCCTTCATCGGCGTCCTGCTCATCGCGGTCAACCTGCGCGTCTCCTTCGTCAGCGTGGGCCCGGTGCTGGACAACATCAGCAGCGACCTGGAGCTCACCAGCGCTGCCGCGGGGTTCCTTACCGGGCTGCCGCTGATCGCCTTCGCCGTCTTCTCTCCGGTTGCGCCGGCCTTCGCCTCCCGCGTTGGCCTCGACCGCGCGCTGTGGTTCTCGCTGCTGATCCTGGCCGCGGGCATCATTCTCCGGTCCCTGCCCATCCCCGGGCTCATCTGGGTAGGCACCGCGCTGATCGGCACGGCCATCGCATTCCTCAACGTCCTAGTGCCCTCCCTCGTGAAACGCGACTTCCCCAACCGGGTCAGCCAGGTCACTGGCAGCTACACCGCCACCCAGGCGGCCTTCGCGGCTCTGGGGGCCGCCGTCGTCGTACCCGTGGCGCAAACCTCGCCGGCGGGATGGCGGCTGGCGCTGGGAATCTGGGCGGGCCTGGCGCTCATCGCCCTGGCGGTCCTGTTGCCCTGGCTGCGACGGCATGCCGCGAATCGCCCGGCGCAGCGGCAGGGAGAGGCCGCATACCGGTCGCCGTGGAAATCCGCGCTCGGCTGGCAGGTCACCCTGTTCATGGGCCTGCAGTCCATCGCGTTCTACGTGCTGATGGCGTGGCTGCCCACCATCGAACAGAGCCGCGGGGTCTCCGCGGCCACGGCCGGAGTGCACCTCTCGGTCTTCCTGCTGGTCAGTGTCTTCGCCAGCCTCGGAGCCGGCGCCCTCCTGCACCGTGGCTCGGACCAGCGGTTAATCGCCGTCGTCACCAGCGCGCTCACCTTCGTGACCTTCGCCGGGCTTGCCCTTGCACCGGCCCTGACGCTCCTCTGGGTGCTCGCGGGCGCCGTGGGGTGTGGGTTCTTGATCGTCATCGCACTCTCGCTGTTCAGCCTCCGCACGGTGAACTACCCGCAGGCGGCGGCGCTCTCCGGCATGGCGCAGTCAGTGGGTTACGGACTCGGCGCTGCCGGGCCGGTGTTGTTCGGCGCGCTGCGCGACCTCAGCGGCGACTGGACGCTGCCGCTGCTGACCACGGCGGTGATCATGATCGCCCTCTGCGTAGCGGCCTGGCTTGCCGGACGCAACCGGGTGATCGGCGCGTAGCTCAGGCGATCTCGGCGAGGTCCGGCTCGTTCGCGGCCATGGCGCTGACCAGCAGGCCGTCGCGGGTGGAGTTGATGACGTTCACCAGCGCCCTGCGCAGTTCCTCTTCGGCGAGCCTGTCGCCACCCACCGGAGCGCCAACGCCGCGCTGAACCGCTCCCAGAACCTCACGACCGGAAGCGGTGATCGACACGTACGTCACCCGCCGGTCAATCTCGCTCTTGCACCTGCGCACAAGGTCCCGGTTTTCCAGCCGCTCCAACGACTTGCCGATCGTCTGCGCCTGGACCCTCACAACCTCAGCCAATTCCACCTGGCTTATGGTCTCCATCGATGCGAGAACCTTCAGGATGGTGACCCCGGAGTGGGTGACGCCCAGGCTGCGGAGCCGCTCATTGTCGCGGTTCTCATTCAGCCGCGCGGCGGTGCTCAGCAAGCGGCTCGTGGACCAGTGTGCAGTATCCATGTCATGACCTTCCAGCCCCAGGCGCGCTGATCGACACGAAATGCAGCACGCACAAACGAAAACCGGTGGTACGACACCGGCTCAGGCACCCAGGCAACCGAAGCGGACGTTCGCATAGATAGGAAGGGCGCTTAGTGAAGTATCCTATGCGAAGAAAGTTGATGTTTGTACCATCGAAAGGCGGAGGTTGTGGGGGAATCTGTATCCTTCGAAACCGAACCGGACACCACGGAACTGGAGTCCACCGACGCGGCTCAGCAGGAAGAGCGGTCACTCCTGGAGGAGTTGCAGGACATCATCCTCGCGACCTCCGACATGCAGGAATTCCTGAACGAACTGGCTGTCCTGTCAGCGCGCAGCGTGAGCCACCTGGGCGAAGACGTGCTGTGCGGGATCACGCTCCGCCGTCGTCGTCGTGCTGCCACTGTTGCCTGCAACAGTCCGGAAGCCAAGGCGATGGACGAACTTCAGTACGCCTACCAGGAGGGCCCGTGCCTGACCGCGGCAGAGGAGCAGCGCACCATTGTCGTGAGCGACTTTCAGACTGACGGACGCTGGCCCGAGTATGCTGAGGCCGTCGCCCAGCACGGTATGCGGTCCATCCTCTCCGCGCCCTTCACCGTCGGCCCTGGTGCCAACGCGGCCCTGAACCTCTATTCCTATGAGAAGAACGCGTTCGACCACGGCGCCGTCACCTTCGCTCAAAGCTACGCCCGCCAGGCGTCCAAGGGGCTGCAGCTGGCCTTGCGGATGGCCCAGTACAGCGAAGAGGCCCAGAACCGCGGACGCGCCATGGAATCGCGAACCGACATTGATGTGGCGGTCGGCATTGTCATGGCACAGAACCGGTGCAGCCAGGAGGAGGCCTTCTCGATTCTCCAGCGTGCCTCGACCACACGGAACGTGAAGCTGCGCGTGCTCGCTGCCGAGATGGTGGAGAAGATCTCAGGCACGACGCCGGAGACCCACTTCGAAGAATAGTACACAATTTGCTGTACTATGGGTGGCGTGGAAACACTGGTTCATTCGTCTGTCCTCGCCCGTTTCGGGTACGCGGTTTCAGACCCGACGCGGGCAAGCATTCTGTTGGCCCTGCGGGACGCCCCTGCGTATCCAAGCGACCTCGCTGAGCTCCTTGGCGTGAGTCGCCAGAGCCTTTCCAACCACCTGTCCTGCCTGCGCGGCTGTGGCCTGGTGGTGTCGGTTCCGGAGGGGCGGCGGGCACGCTATGAGCTGGCTGATCCGAAACTGGGGCACGCGCTGACAGACCTCCTGGGCGTTGTGGCAGTAGCGGCGCCCGAGTGCTGCAGTGCCTCGGGGGAAGAGGGCTGCTGCGGATGAGCTCCCTCACCTCCAGCCGCGCACCGCTGACCTCGGAGCGCCGCGGGGTGCTGTCCCGGCGCATCCGAATCTTCGTCGCCGCGACCATCACCTACAACATCGTTGAAGCAATCGTGGCCATCGCCGCCGGAACGGTGGCCTCCTCGAGTGCGCTGATTGCTTTCGGCCTGGATTCGGTCATTGAGGTGACTTCCGCCGCCGCGGTCGCCTGGCAGTTCTCCGCCAGGGATCCCCAGGCGAGGGAGAAAACCGCTCTGCGCTTCATCGCGTTCTCCTTCTTCGGCCTCGCACTGTTCGTCGGGTTCGACGCCGTGCGTGCACTGATCACAGGCGCTGAAGCCAGCCACTCCGCCGTCGGCATTGTGCTCGCCGCCGTGAGCCTTGCCGTGATGCCGCTGCTGTCCTACCTCCAACGGCGGGCGGGCCGCGAGCTGGGGTCGAAGTCGGCGGTTGCAGACTCCAAGCAGACCCTGCTGTGCTCCTACCTCTCCGGGGTCCTCCTGGTTGGACTCCTCCTCAACAGCCTCCTCGGCTGGTCCTGGGCAGATCCGATCGCCGCACTGGTCATCGCCGGTTGGGCCATCAAGGAGGGCCGAGAGGCGTGGAGGGTGATGCCTGCTGCGCAAACCCCCTCGCGAAGCACGAGACCGAGGCCACGGCGGACTCCAGCGGCTGCTCCTGCTGCGACTGACACGTTCCCCCTATTCCTGTCCGCAAGTGAAAGATCGGTAAATGTCATCCTCCCGGCGCGCCATGACGCTGCCCAACAAGATTGCCCTCGGCTTCCTTCTTCTCTCCGCACTGGCCCTTGTCGGCTTCTTCGTTGCCTCAAACGCGAATGACGCCACGGAACGGGAAGACCTCGCCGCATCCGCGCAGGTGCTCCGCGAGAACAGCCACAGACTCTCCTCGCCCGAGGACGAAAAGGCGGTGCTGGTCGAGTTCCTGGACTTCGAATGCGAGTCCTGCGGCGCGGTCTACCCCTTCGTGGAAGAACTCAGGGCGGAGTATGGCGATCAGGTGAGCTTCGTGAGCCGCTATTTCCCCCTGCCCGGGCACCCGAACTCGATGACAGCGGCCGTGGCCGTGGAGGCAGCCGCCCAGCAGGGTGAGTTTGAAGCCATGTACCAGCGGATGTTCGAGACCCAAACCGAGTGGTCCCACAGCGACCAGCCCCAGGCCCCTACCTTCCGCAGCTATGCCGACAGCCTGGGGCTGGACATGGAAGCCTACGATACTGCGGTGGCGGACCCGGCAACCCAGGCGCGCGTTATGCTCGACAAGATGGACGGAACTGGTCTGGGCGTCAGCGGGACACCCACCTTCTTCCTCGATGGCGAACTGATCGAGCCCGCCACCCAGGAGGAATTCCGGCAGCTCATCGAAGCCGCGATCAGCAGCTGAAAAGGAATCCACCGATGCATAGACCCTTGGCGGCCGCCGACTCCGGTTCGAGCACAGAACAGGGCGGTTTCCTGCAGGACCGGCCGCTGGCCTTCATCCTCCTGATAACCGGCACGGTGGGGTGGATAGCGTCGGCCATCCTGGTGCTCGAACGCCTTGCCGTGTACGAGGATTCCGGCCACGTCACCAGCTGCGACGTCAATCCGTGGGTCTCCTGTGGGCGGGTGTTCCAGACCTGGCAGGCCTCGCTCTTCGGCTTCCCCAACCCGCTGATCGGCATCGTGGCCTTCGCGGTCATCATTACGACGACGGCGGCCCTCCTCGCCGGGGCCCGGCTGGCCCGTTGGTACTGGCTCGGTCTGCAGGCCGGGGTCACAGCGGGCTTTGTGTTCGTCGTCTGGCTCTGGAGCCAGGCCCTCTTCGACATCCACATTCTGTGCATCTACTGCATGGTTGTCTGGGCGGCGATGATCCCGCTGTTAGTCCTGCTTACCATCCGCAATCTTGACCGCGGCGTTCTACCCGCTCCGCGTGGCCTTGTCCGCTTCCTCACCGAATGGGCGTGGGCCATAGTGGTCCTGCTCTGGGTGGGTACCGCTGCCTCCGTGTTCTTCAGCTTCCTTCCTGTCTTCACCGGGTGAGGACAGGAAGGAAGCGTCAGCGAAACCTCTACTTGGCCAGGAAGTCGATCAGCACACGGTTCCACTCATCGGCGTGGCTCACGTTGCAGCCGTGCGGGGCGCCCGCGATCACGTAGAGCTCGCTGTTCGTCAGCGCAGCGTGGGTGCGCTGCCCGGAACCCTCGAACGGAACTGTGGCATCGCCGTCGCCATGAAGAACCAGCGCGGGCACGCTGACGTTCGGCAGATCATCCCGGAAGTCGGTTGACCCGAACGCGGTCATGCAGGCCAGCGCCGCCTTCTTGTCTGCCTGCTTGCACAGGGTGATGGCCTCCTGCCGCTGCTGCTCAGTGACCTTCAGCTCGCCGTTGACGGAGAAGAACTCGGTGGTGAACTGGTCGTAGAACGCGTCCTCGTCCTTGGTCAGCTCGGCGCCCATTTTCGCGGCCTCCGACTTGGGCAGTGGGCCCTCGGGATTGTCATCCGTCTGCATCATGAAGGGTGGTACCGCCGAGGCGAAGACAACGCTGCGCAGCCGCTCCGCGCCGTACTTGGTGAAGTAGCGGGCAACCTCACCACCGCCCATCGAGAACCCGACCACCGTGACATCATCCAGGTCCAGTTCCGTTAGCAGCGCGTGCAGATCCCCGGTCAGGGTGTCATAGGTGTAGCCGGTCATCGGCTTGTCGCTGCGGCCGAACCCGCGGCGGTCGTAGCTGATGACGCGATAGCCGGCGCCCTGGAGTGCACTGACCTGCTCCTTCCAGGACTCGCCCGACAGCGGCCAGCCGTGGATCAGGACAACGGGACGGCCCGAACCGCCGGTGTCATCAACGTGCAGGTTGGTGTCCTTGAAAAGACCATGGTGTGCGGTAACTTCCGTCATGTCGCTCGCCTTTCTTCGTGGGTACACTGCCTCTTTCATCGCCCACCCTACGTATTTAGTAAGCAGGCTGCCTATGGTTCGGAGGCATCGCCTCGGAGGATTGTCGGTGCCCTCGACTAAGCTCGAATCGTCCGCCCATACGGGCGGCTTTGCTGACTCGACCCCAGGAAAGGGTTATGGAGAACAGACGTCCGGCCGAACTTGCCTCCCCGCTGGACCCGGAGGTTATTGGCAAGCAGCGAGTCAAGGAGCTTGGGAGCGCCCTGGGCATCCACTCCGTCGGCCAGCTCCTCAACCATTTCCCGCGCGCGTACCTCGATCACCGGGCGCCCACCCCGCTGAGCGAGCTTCCGTTAGGGGAGGAGGTCACGCTCATCGCCCGGGTGCAGTCAGCCAATGATCGCCGCATGCGCACCCGGAAAGGCATGCTGCTGGACGTGGTGGTGACGGACGACGACGCCGGGCGCCTGGGCACCATGCATCTCACCTTTTTCAACGGGTACACCGCGAAACGCGAGCTTACCCCAGGGGTTCGCGCGGCTTTCACCGGCAAGACCGGGAGTTACCGCGGGCAGCTCACGCTGACCAATCCGCGCTATTCCCTATTGCACGACGACGGCGCGGCGGACCTTGAGCTCCTCAAGCCGACGCCCGTCTACCCTGCTTCCGAGGGGATCACCAGCGAATCCATCCAGGAATCCATCGGCAAGGCGCTGGACAGCCTGGTCCACTCGCAACTGAATGACCCCATACCGTTCGAGATCGCGCGCCGCGACAAGTTCATGAACATCACCCAGGCGTACGAGATGATTCACCGCCCCAAGCAGGTGGAGGATGCCTACCGCGCACAGCACCGCTTCCGCTACCAGGAGGCACTGGTCCTGCAGACGGCACTGGCACGACGCCGGGTCCAGACACTCGCGGAGGAAGCGACGTCGCGTCCGCCCCGCGCCGGCGGGCTGCTGGAGCAGTTCGACGCCGCACTTCCGTTCACCCTCACCGACGGTCAGTTGGTGGTGGGGGAGCAGTTGGCCAATGATCTCGCCGCGGCGCACCCGATGAACCGTCTGCTGCAGGGTGAAGTGGGTTCCGGTAAAACCCTGGTGGCGCTGCGGGCGATGCTGCAGGTGATTGACGCCGGCGGTCAGGCCGCACTGCTGGCGCCCACCGAAGTCCTCGCCGCCCAGCACTTCCAGTCCATCACCCGCACCCTGGGCCCGCTCGCGGAGGGCGGCATGCTCGGCGGCGCCGTGGACGGAACCAGGGTGGTACTGCTGACGGGTTCCATGTCCACGGCCCAGCGGCGTCAGGCAATGCTGGATGCCGCATCGGGGGACGCCGGAATTGTGATCGGAACGCACGCGCTGCTGTCCGAGAACGTCCAGTTCTTCGACCTGGGGCTGATCGTGGTGGATGAACAGCACCGCTTCGGTGTGGAGCAGCGTGATGCGCTTCGAGCCAAGGCCTCCGCTATACCGCACGTACTGGTGATGACGGCCACGCCCATTCCCCGCACTGTCGCCATGACAGTATTCGGGGACCTCGACGTCTCCACTCTCACCGAGCTTCCCGCAGGGCGGGCGCCCATCGCGACCCACGTCGTCGGGCTTTCCGAGAATCCGCGCTGGATTTCGCGGGTGTGGACGCGTGCGCGGGAAGAGATTGACGCCGGGCGGCAGGTGTATGTGGTGTGCCCGAAGATCGGCGACGCGCAGTCGGACAGTGACAGTCCGGACGCCGTCGAACTCTACGAAGGGCCGCCGGCGAACAAGCAGCAGCTGACATCCGTCGTCGAACTCTTCGAATCGCTGACGGAAGTTCCCGCAATGGACGGGGTCAGCATAGGCGTTCTCCACGGCCGGTTGGATCCGGCGGAGAAGTCAGAAACCATGGCGCGCTTCAATGAGAATGCCGTGAGCCTGCTGGTCTCCACGACGGTGATCGAGGTGGGTGTTGACGTACCCAATGCAACCCTGATGGTCATCATTGACGCCGACCGCTTTGGCATTTCGCAGCTGCACCAGCTGCGCGGGAGGATCGGGCGTGGCGGCCACCCGGGAACGTGTCTCCTGGTCACCGGGCTTGAGCCGGAGCATCCCAGTCGGGAGAGGCTGGACGCCGTTGCTTCCACTACCGACGGATTCGAACTCTCACAGAAGGACCTCGAACTGCGGAGGGAGGGTGACATCCTCGGTGCGTCGCAGTCCGGTGGGCGTTCAGCGCTGCGTTTCCTGAAGGTGATCCAGCATGCAAGCGTGATCGAGAAGGCGCGGAAGGACGCCCAGGAACTGATCGAAGCGGATCCGGCGCTCACGGAACACCCGGAGTTGGAGGAAGCGCTGGATCTTTACCTGAACGAGGAGAAGGAAGCGTTCCTCGAACGGGGGTGAGGCGCGCCGCTAGTAGGCGCGGGGCGTCCTTGCGGGAATGAGCCGGAAGCGGGACCGCTCCGAAGCCGGGATGAGTGCCGTCAACTCCCGGTGTCCTGCGAGGTAGCTGCGGACGACAGGGCAGAACGGCATGACGGAGAGCCTGCGCTTGTGCAGATTCTCCAGCACATTTCCCACCAGGTAGGTGTCCAGCCGGGCGTGCCTGAACCGCCGGTCAATCATCGTGTGAAGGAGCCAGATCTGCCCGTTCCGGGATTCGTATTGCACATGGCCGGCATGATCGCCGTCGACATACAGCTCAAAGCGGCTCAGCCGGGCATTGTCGCGTACTGCGGTTCTCATGGCGGGTTCCCCTCGGAAATGCTTCCTATGGCTCCCTGCTGAACCTGAGTTCAACTGTACAAGATGAACAGCCTGCTGATCAATCTACTTAGACGATCTAACTATCGAAATGTGTCTTTACATCCGCGGAGCCGCTGGCAGAAGCAACAACTGCCGACGCGACCTCGCGCAGCTTGATGTTGCGGTGGCTGGAGGCATCCTGGAGAAGCTTGAAAGCGTCCTGCTGGGTGCAGCGGTTCTGGCCCATCAGTATCCCCACTGCAACATCAATAACAGTGCGGGATTCCAGCGCCGCCTTGAGATCGTGATTGATCTCCCGATCGCCAGCAACCTTGACTGCCAGGCTGAGCGCCCGGGACGTGCGCAGCGCATGGGCTTTTGCCGTCCGGATGGCTTCCTCACTAAACCTGTCCGGCGATTCGCTGTACAGGTTCAACGCCGCCTTGGCATCTCCAATCAGGTCGAATGGGACGGCGAGGATGGAACGCATGCCCTGGCGGACAATTTCCGCCGCATAGTCCGGCCAGCGCAACTCATGAATGAGATCCGGGGCATACATAATTTCCTGTTCACGTGATGCGCGCAGGCACGGGCCGTCATCGTAGCTGTACTGAATCTCGTCCACAGCCCGGCCACGCTCATTGCTGCTGGCAACTGTTGCCGCGCGGTTGTGCCGCAGCAGTGTCACCCCGCAGAGCAGCTCACCGTCCTCATCGAGCTGCTCGACCGAGAAGAGGGCGAGCTCGGAGAGGAAGTCGTGGACATCCTTGCTGTCCAGCACGGCATCGACCAGCCGGCCTTCCGGTAAAAGCTCCTGGGACTCTTGATGGGCCATGCGGCCTCAATTCACGTTGCGCCCCGCAATGTGCTGGAACACCCCGGACGCCGTCACACGCAGGCGAGGTGAGACTCAGGCTCACGATCGAAAAGCTGGTGTTGCGACCGGTTCCGGCCGTGCATTAACTCTACCGCGTCGCGGGCTCCCGTCGATTGTCCGGGCATTGAAGAGTAGGGTTGAACGCATCGGTTCGACTGCGTCGGCGTCCGTCGGTTGCGGTTGGCCGGATCGAAAGAAAGGTGGGGAGCGCCAAGCCGTGAAATCTGACCTCCCGCTCGACGAGTTGTCGCTGACCATGGCTCGCGTGAGCAACCTCCTCCTCACTGAAGAGACGGTCGACCGGGCAATCGTCCAACTGGCGGCTGCGGCGAAGGCGATGCTTCTCGGCTCGCTGGGCGCCGGCATAACCCTCATCGATGCGCGTGGGCGGAGAACCAGTGCGGGTAGTACGGATTCTTTGGTGAGGGTGCTCGATAATTTGCAATACGAAGCTGGCGAAGGCCCGTGCCTCACCGCGTGGGCCTCCGGGCAGCCGGTCATCATCAACGATCTAGGTGCGGAAACACGCTGGCCGCGATGGACGGCGTCGGTTTATGCAGAGCCGGTACGGTCGGTTGTGAGTGTCCCCTTGATTTACAATGCTGAACCGCTTGGTGCACTGAAGGTGTACGCGGCAGATGCGGACGCCTTCGACCGGAATGCGGTGCAGACGCTTGTGCGATTTGCCGAACCGTCCGCAATCCTCCTTTCACATGTGCAAACCTCGGCGCTTCCAGCCAAACTGAGTGCGACGTTGGTTCAAGCACTGAGCAGCCGCAATGCCATCAGTGTGGGCAAGGGGATCCTCATGGAGCGGCTCAACCTCGACGAAGAGGCGGCTACCGAAGAGATGATTCGTCAATCGCGCACACAGGGCGTGGCCCTCCGATCAGTGGCGGAGCGCTCATCTCGGATCGCCCGGTGAAGCGCGCATAAGGTACTCACAATGAATTCCAGATCACAACAGGGGAACAGCGACGCTGGAAATGAGGAGACCCAGCGGCGCCTTATCGGCAAAGCAGTACGCCACTCACGCCTGGCGATCAATGATGTCTGGATGTATTACTTCAGTATCGGCGGAACGGTAGGGGAGTACGAGATCGAAGCCTTCCTGCATGCTTCCTATTCGTTGCCTCCGCTCCAGAGAGACATCCTGGCGCACGCAGTCAACGAGATGATCGACGAACTGGCTCCGCCGCCCCGCGCACCCTACTGCGACGACGTTGCAGAGGAGCGCCACAGGCGCGCCGAGTCCACACGCGATTCTCGGACGCAGGGGAGCGCGGGAGAGCAGCACGACGGCTGAAGCCGAACTTCAGCCGCCTAGCGAATTAGGCTACGCCTGATTTCAACTCTCGCAGCCGCAGCTCGTCGCAAATTGCTTCGTAGCGCTCCATAGCCCGCAGGTCGGGCGCCTCAGAGTCGAGTTCGTCGAAGAGGGCGTCAGACATCTGCGCCAGTTCGGACTCCGGCACTGCGGAGAGGTCTACTGGAAAGGTGTCATCCGCGGTTGGTTCCATGCCGAAGCCCGCGTAAACATCATCGCTGATCAAGTATTGGAGGTAGGGCTCGAAATCAGAGTCCACATGAGCGTCCATTTAGGTGCACTCCCACAAGGTTGGAAAGATCTCGTGGCTCGCTGCTGAACCTTTCGCCAGTGTAGCTGCATGCAGCTGGCTCGCAACACCCGGTACCGGTTCACAAGCCAAATAAAAAACTAATAAGCATGCTTCCAATTAGGTGTCTACAGTGTCTAGTCTTGATCCACCGGGACATTTCGGGGGAGTCCTTGAGCCAATCAACTTTCAAGGAGACGACATGATCACGCAGGAACACATCGACCGGATCCTCGACGGCAACGGAAACGTGGTTGACCAGGACGGCAACAAGATCGGATCCGCCGGGCAGGTCTACGTCGACGACCACACGGGTGAGCCCAGCTGGGTGACAGTGCGCACGGGCCTCTTCGGTACATCCGAGTCATTTGCTCCGCTTCAGGGCGCAAACATGGATGGCGACGACGTCCGTATTGCCTACACCAAGGATCAGGTGAAGGATGCGCCGAAGGTGGATCCGGACCAGAACCTCAGCGAAGCAGAGGAAGAAGAGCTCTATAGTCACTACGCCCTGACCCGGCCGGGTACCGGCACGGGTAACGGGTACGACGACGGATCGGCTGCCGACCACGGCACGTACGCAGGCACCACCACCGGCTCCGATGACATGGGTGATTCCCGTCCGGGAATTGCCGATGTCGGCGACCGCGACCGCGACCCATACGACGCGGACCGGGGTGACCGCGCTGTTGGCCACGACACGTCCGGTCCCACTACCGACGACGCCATGACCCGCTCCGAGGAGCGACTCCGTGTGGGAACCGAAGACCGCGAAGCCGGGCGCGCGCGCCTTCGCAAGTACGTTGTAACCGAGAACGTGACCGAGACTGTGCCGGTGCAGCGCGAGGAGGTACGTGTGGAGCGCGAGCCGATCACGGACGCCAACCGCGGCGATGCCTATGACGGCCCGGACATCAGCGAAGAGGAGCATGAGGTCACCCTTCACGAGGAACGTCCGGTAGTGGAGAAGGAAGCCGTACCGGTGGAAAGGGTTCGTCTGGACAAGGAAACAGTGACGGATGAAGAGACCGTCTCTGAAGATGTCCGTAAGGAAGAGGTCGAAACAGAAGGAACCGATCGCCGTCAGCGCGGTTTCTGATCGGAGTCGATGTCAGCCATGAAGAAATTGCTGCTGCAGGCACTTCGTTGGTTGGGCGGACGGCGCCTGCTGAGGCAACGGACCTTTCCGAACGCGTGTGCCGGCTCAATACCGCACAACTGTGCAGGGCGTGGCGGGTCAGCTTCCTTGCGGTGATCAGCGCCAAGACAGAGCAGGAGCTGGAGCAGCTGACGCAGAAGCGCCGGTTCTACCTGGAGGAACTGGAGCGTAGGAACCCGCAGGGCTTTGCCGCGTGGTTGAACTCCAACCCGCGTGCCTCAAGTGATCCGGAGCCATATCTGCTCGATGACGCGAACGGACGGCAGGGCGCCCAGTAAATCTTTGCTGAAGGTCAGGCCTGACTCGCTGGGACGGCCGTGACCACCACATTCTTGCCCCAGGGATCCTCGGTATAACAGCTGATGAGGACCAGGCGATTTGGCACGATGTCCCAAATGTCGCTGTCCTTCAGGGTGTCCTTGTCATGGGTGGTGATGGAATCGACCACATACCGTTGCTCACCGGACTTGGTGTACAGGATGATCTCATCTCCCACCTCGGTGTCCGTGCTGAGGTGGTTGAACGGCGCTTCGCGGTCTTGCCAGCTGTGCCCGGTGATGTAGGTGGTGTCTTTCGAGCCGTTGCCGGGCATCCCGTAGCTGGTCAGCCAGTACCCGTCCAGGGTGAAGGGTGGAACCAGGGACTGGGACGCCTGGTCCTCCGCCGTGGGCGTCAGCGGCAGAACCGCGACGTCGATCCCCGCGGACTCGACAACCAGCCGCTCCGGTGCCGCGGCTTCGGGGCCCTCGTCTGATTCGGCGGCTTCGGCCGTGGTCGGTGTTGGTGCAGGCGCCGCCGTTGCGCTGGTTGCCTCGTGGGTCGGAGCGGTTTCGGGAGCAGCTTCCGGCCCGAATCCGCCGATGAGTGCCGCCCCCAGCGCGAGGGTGGCCAGCACGGCCGCCCCCGCGCCCCAGTACCGCAAACGCGGACGGGGAGCGGGGGCGGCATCGTGCTGTGGATCTGTCATGCGCTTAGGTTAGCCGCGTTCTACGCTGCGACGGCGAACGACGACGACGGCGCCAGCCGCAGCTACTGCCCCAAGTCCGGCCAGCCCAAGCAGGAAGGCGACGTTCGCCGGGTCCGTAGCTCCGGCGTCGGACACTGCTGCGGTCTGGATGTTCAGGCCGCGCTGCTGCTGCTGTGCCGCGACGGTGACTGCAGGCTTCACTGCAACGCCGGAGCACGCAGCGATGGTGGCGTCAGCGAGTGCAACGAGCTGCTCCGGATCCGTTCCCGGTGTGGCGCCGAGCGTCACGAGGGCTGCATCCAGTTCGGTTGCAGCCGCGCCCCCCTGTGCCTCCAACGCAGTGATTTCAGGAGCCGAGTATGCAGCGATCGAGGCCGCCTCGAGGGCAGCGTTGGCTTCCTCCGAAGCGGTGATGGCCGCTTCAACAGCGGCGTCGGCCGCCGTAGCCTGTGCCTGTGCGGCCACGGTCACTGCAGCGGCAGCGTTGAGGGCTTCCTGTGCGGCGGTTTGCTCCGCTACAGCGAGAGCGAGTGCTTCGTCATCACCAGGCGGAACTTCATCGACTGCAGTGTCGGCGGCTTGGAGTCGAAGATCTGCGGCGGTCTCCACAGCGATAGCGGCGTTCAAAGCAATAGTGGCCTCGTCCGAGACACCGAAAGCTTCCCCGACGGCGGCGTCGGCGGCAGCGACCTCGTCCTGGACACTGGCTTCCGCCTGGACGTAAAGGGCTTCGAGCTGAACGCCCACTGTCTCGAGAACTGCGATGGAGGCCCGGATCTGGTTGGCCAGCGTGAGATCCGCTGAGGCAACGCCCAGTTGCGTGCCGAGGGCGGCCTGGGCCGTCAGGCACTCGGAGGACCCGGGTGCTGCTGTTGCCGGGGCAGCGGCGAATGCCGAGCCGGTTACCAGAAGTGCTGAGACACCTACAGTGAGCAGGCTGGAACGAGTATTCATTTGTGTTCTTTCTGAGAATGCCCCCAAGTCCCCCTTGAGCGGCGAGCGCCGGACGCACATTCGCGGACGCGGCTGCTTTCGGCTGGACTAATTGGAACATGCGGGACCGCTTTCTGCCAGTAGGCTTAGCGTCTTTTCTGTGGCAGACGTCACGCACAGGAGGCGCTGTAGAGATTCGTTGATTAGAGTTCTTCCTCATGAGTCGAATCATCGCGGGCGCGGCAGGGGGAACAACACTGACCAGTGTGGCGGGGCAGGCCACCAGGCCCACCACCGATCGCGTCAAGGAAGCGCTGTTCTCCCGGCTCGACGCCTACAACGTGCTCACCGGTGCACATGTGCTGGATCTCTTCGCCGGCTCCGGCTCGCTCGGCGTCGAAGCCGCGAGCAGGGGAGCGGCCACTGTTGACCTCGTTGAGTCCGCCGACCGCGCAGCTGCGGTCTGCCGAACCAACGCCGAAGCGATCAACTCCGTGCTCGGCTGGACTTGTGTGCGGGTGCACCGCTCGAAAGTCGAAACTTATCTGGACCGGGTTCCTGCCGGTCAATCGTGGGACCTTGTGCTCCTTGACCCGCCGTATCCGCTCGCGGACGCCCCGCTGATGGCCATCCTCGGGGCGCTGGCTCAGCACCTGGCGGAGGGCGCCGTCGTCGTACTGGAACGCTCCGCACGCTCGGGGGAGCCGGACTGGCCAGTTGGCCTGGCCCGCTTCGCGGAGAAGAAGTACGGCGAGACGCGGCTCTGGTACCTCGAGCCTGCCTAGATCCTCGTCACGGCGCTGCCCTGCACCGAGCGGACAGCCGCGTCTCATCTAACTCTCATCCCTAGTTCATCTGCACCCCATGCGGCGTCCGTACGGTGTTTCACAGAGCAACATCAGGAACATCAACGAATGCAGCTAGGGGATTCATCATGCGGTTATCTGTCATTGGGTGCGGTTATCTGGGCGCGGTCCATGCAGCCTGCATGGCGAAGCTGGGACACGATGTCGTAGGTATCGACGTCGATCCCGCAAAGATCGCGGGCCTCAACGAGGGGCAAGCGCCCTTCTTCGAACCCGGCCTCCCCGAACTCCTTGCCGATTCACTGGGCACCGGCAGGCTGCGCTTCTCCACGGACATGGCCGACGCCGCCGGCTCGGCAGTGCACTTTGTGGCAGTCGGTACGCCGCAGAAGCGTACCGAGAACGGAGCGGACCTCACCCACGTCTACGCCGCAGTTGACGCACTTCTTTTGCATCTGCGTCCCGGCGACATCGTGGTGGGCAAGTCCACGGTCCCTGTCGGGACAGCGCGCGACCTCTCCCTTCGGATCGCCGATGGTTGCCCGGGCGCCTCGCTGGTGTGGAACCCGGAATTCCTGCGCGAGGGATTCGCCGTGCAGGACACGCTTGAGCCCGACCGCCTGGTGTACGGCTTGGCCGACCCCGCGAATGGCGCCCAGCTGATCCTCGACGAGGTTTATGCGCAGGCGCTCGCCGACGTTCGGCCGCGCCTGGTCATGGACTATGAGACCGCTGAGCTCGTCAAGGTGTCTGCGAATGCGTTCCTCGCGACGAAGATCTCCTTCATCAACGCGATGGCTGAGGTGTGCGAGGCATCGGGCGCCGACGTGTCACTGCTTGCTGATGCCATCGGGCACGACGTCCGGATCGGCCGGAAGTTCCTCAATGCCGGCCTTGGGTTCGGCGGCGGGTGCCTGCCCAAGGACATCCGCGCGTTCATGGCACGCGCAGGCGAACTTGGGGCCGATCAGGCGCTGACCTTCCTGCGTGAGGTGGACTCCATCAACATGCGCCGCCGCTCCCGCATGGTGGACCTGACCCGTGAGGTTTGCGGGGGTTCTCTGCTCGGCCAGCGCATTGCGGTGCTGGGACTCGCATTCAAGCCAAATTCCGACGACGTGCGCGATTCACCCGCACTCAGTGTTGCCGCGCAGCTCCAACTGCAGGGCGCGGCCGTCACTGCATGCGATCCGGAGGCAGTCCCGAACGCTGCCCGGCGCTTCCCGGAGTTGGCCTACACCACCTCCGTGGAGGAAGCGGTCCAGAACGCCGACGCCGTAGTTGTCCTGACCGAATGGGAACAGTACCGGACGCTCGACCCCGCAGCTCTCGGCCGGCTGGTTGCGCGCCCGGCAATCGTGGACGGCCGCAACTGCCTGGAACCCTCGGTCTGGCGTGACGCCGGGTGGACGTACCGCGCGCTGGGCCGTCCCAAGGCGGCGGCCGTGGCTGCCGCGCCGGTTGCCGTGCCTGCCACGCCGGTTGCCGTGCCCGCCGCGCCGGCCGCAGTTCCTGCCACGCCGGTTGTCGTGCCTGCCGCGCCGGTTGCTGTGCCTGTGCCTCTTCCGGCTTCGCCCCTCGCCTAAGGGGCCGCAACCACTTACTCCATCGACTCTCCCCAAATGGGCCTTTTGACGGGGTTTTAGCCCCTCAGAAGGCCCATTTGGGGAGAGTGGTTGTGTGCGTCAGGTGCCGGCCAGCTTCAGAATCTCAAGTTCGACATCGATGCCCAGGAAATCCTCCGGGCGTCCCGTGGCGATCTTCATGTTGAGAACCCGCGCGGTTGCGGCCGGAATGAGCGTCGCCAATGGATACGTGCGTCCCTCCGGGTGAGGTGTCAGCGCGAGCTTGGCAAGTTCAGCGGCGGCCTTCTCATCGAAGGGGAGAACCCGCCGGTGGAGCGCGCCGTCGAGCGCCGCACGCATTGCCCGGTGGCGGGCCTCGCGGAAGATGGCTTCCGGTGCCCGGCGGATCGCGGCATAGACCTCGGCCAGGGCCAGCGCGGTGGTGTGCGGCTTGGCGGGAAGTTCTTTCACCCACTCCTCGACGGCGGTATTGTCCGTCCGGACCAGGGCCAGCAGCACATCCGAGTCCATGATCATCACGCCGCAACCTTCTGCTGAGCGTGGGCATCGCGGCTCTGCGCCGGCAGGTCGAGCAATCGAAAGGCCGAGCGGCGAGGCGGAAGAAGCGCCGGGCTGAGCCTGACGAAATCGATGGACGTACGCTGGAGATCGGTGTACCAGCGCGGCAACGGAATCATCGCGACCGGATAATTGGCGAGCTGGGATTCCCACGGTAGGTCCGCGAATCGCCGGAGGAGCAGGCGTAATTCGACTTGCATGGAGCGTCCGTTCGATGCGGCAATGCGCTTGATCTCATCTGCCGTGTGCTGGTCGACGTCGCGAATACTGATGTTCGGCATGGGGGTCTTTCTTCTGGGATTCCGCCTGCGGTGCAGGCATTGCATGCAATGAGTGCACCGCAGGCAGAATCCTGGAACAAGGGTGTCCCCCCGCTACGTTGAAAAGTGCAGCCGAAACAGCCCTGTTGGGGAGGAAAAGTGCAGCGCCGTCACTCGGCGCGGCGGCGGTTCATCCTGCGGGCGAGGTCGACGACGGCGCCGCCGCCCAGCACAATCGAGCCCGCCACCGCGGCGAGCATGAGATAGAGCCAGATCACGCTGCCCACCGCGTTTTGCGGCACGCTGAGCATCTCGAACCACTCCAGTGAACCGCCGACCCAGAAGATCGCCACAGCGAGCAGCACCAGCAGCGCCGGTGCGCAATCCCAGTGCAACACGCGCCGCATTCTTTTCTTGACTGTTTCATCAAACTGTTGCGTCCCCATGGCTCCAGTATTGAACAGCTAGCTGAGCTTTTCCCGCGTGTCGGAAGGCCGTTAGCGAATCGGGATGACACCGTTATGGAGCGGTTACGCGCGCTATGGAACAGGTCACATTCGAGCCTGGCCGGGCGTCCGGAGCGGGCTTTGGCCCCTACCCGATTCAACCTCTTCGAACCACCTCACCGCCACATCCCGGTATGGGGGACGGAAAGCGTAAATGCAGGCCAGCCGGAGGGCCGTCGCGGACGCGTACGCGCGCAAACGTCCCATCGGAACGCCCATGCCGCCCGCCGCATCCAGGATGTAGTGCTTCCCGATCGCGGACGCCGCAGCAGTCATCAAACCCTGGGCAACCCGGAAGTCCAGATGGACCATCAGGTTAGCGAGATCGAGAGCCGGTTCGGCGAGTGCAAGGGTGTCGCAGTCGATCACACCGATCGAGGAGGTGCGGGCGTCGAAGAGAAGCTGTTTGTCGTGCAGATCGCGATGCGCCAGTACCGCAGGCGAGGGATCGTCAGCCAGCGCCCGGGCCACGCGCGCCTGCACACGGCGCAACCTGTCTGCAGGTAGCCCCAGCGCGTCGAAGGACACCGCCTGATCAACCCAGCGGCTCACGGTCTGCGCTTCCGCCCGTGCGTTGTGCGTTGGCATGGAGCCGCCGTCCTGCCCCGGCGGAGTTGCGAACCGTGGCCAGCGCAAAGACCAGAGCTGCCATGCCCGGACCCACAGGTCGGCTGCGTCCAGGCTACTGCGCTGGCCCAAGTCATGCAGGCTCACGCCCGGAACCGCACTGACGGCAACGCTGCTCTCACCGGCAGTAACAACGCGGGGAACCGTCAACCCGCTGTCAGCCAGCTTTACAGCCACCGAGCGGTGCGCAGACGCGACCGCTGCCGCCTTCCCGGGAGCAACAAACTTGGTGTAAAGGCTGTCCGAGCGGACGACCGCCCGCCGCTTGTAACGGTGCACCAACAGGTCGCCTTCCATCGCGGCCGGCGTGAGCCCGCGCAGCACTGGATCCTCGCCGAAGGGGGCAATCCTCGCGAACCCCGCAGCATCGATGGTGCCCGCGCGTATTCGGCCGTTCCCGGTGTCCACGGCCTCGAAGATCAGCCGGCCGCCGTCGCGGGGCCATGCCCGCTGAACGTCCAGCTCAGTCCCGTGCCTGTCCGCCAGGTGTTCTGGAACGTGCATCACCACAGAACCCCTTCGATCATCGCGAGCCGGTTATCCATCTGTTGTCGCCACCCAGGCATGCAGGCACGGAACGGTTCACGCAGGCGGTTCAACAGGAAGAACACCGTCCAGCCCAGCACCTCGGATTCGTTGACCGCATCCGGCCCGGCGCTGTACCCGTCAAGGAGGGCGGCGGTGCGGGGCAGCGCCAGCACATCATCACCTGCTGGGGAGTCTGCCCCGAGTGCCTCCATGGCCGCGAAGCTGCCCAAATCCGATGCAGCGGCTCCGTACGTACAGCGTTCAAAGTCGATCAGCCGTACGTCACTTCCATCCACGAGCACCTGATCGGCGGAGAAATCCCCGTGAATCATCGCTGCGCGGCCCGGCCTGCGCAGCAGCGGCTCCAACGCGCTGCGCACGCGTGTCAATCGGTCTCCGCTCTCGGGTATCAGGGCAGCATTCTCCCGGACGAGTGACATCAGGCGGCCGGCCGGAGCCCGCCACGCGTGCGACTGATGCACGGGAGGCTGCCGGTGCAGGAGCGAGAGCGCTTCGCCGGCGGCATAGGAAGCCGCGCCGGCCTGCGCGGGCTGCACGGTGCTGAGGTCGCCTTCGCCGTACCAGGGCAGGTAGTGGACGTGCTTACCCGTCGGCGTCCCCGCAGCAAGCGCAGATCCGGAAAGCGGAACCAGCAAGGGGACACCGTTCGCGGCAAGCCCGGCGAGCATGTCCGGCGTGGTCCACGGAGCGGCGGCGCTGACCCTGCCCACCAGCGTGCCGCCGTCGGTCCCTCCACGCGTGCCGCGGTCGGTCCAGCCAAAACTGCCACCGCCGTCGGTCCCTCCAAAACCGCCGTCGCCGAACTCAGCTGTGCTGTCAGCGGCGTCGACCGCGAAGACCAGACGGCGGAATGGGTTGTACTTGAGCACCCGCACGGCTGGGGAAGCGAAGTAGTCGCCGAACCCGCGAAAAGGGCGCAGCGCGCCGTACAACCGGGGGTCCAGTGCAATCGGCCCGCTCGCCAGCACACCGCCGTCAATCTCGTATTGCTCCAGCGGAAGCCCATGGGCGCCTGCGCGCCGGAAGGTTTTCTCCAACTTCACCGCCGCGTCCTTGCTGTACGCGGCGAGCCAGCGCACGCCGTCGTCGTCGTGCAGGCGGGCAATCGCCGAGACACCGCGTTTCCAGCGCAGGTGGCCCGCGCGCGCCGGGCGGCCAAGCAGCGAACTGAGGGCATCGGCGTCGAAAAACAGATCGAGAGCCGCCAAACCCGGATCCAGCGGCGTAGTCACACAACTCATTGAACGCTCCCGACCGCGACGCCGGGCGATTCCGGCTGCTCATCCTGCGACTTGCGCTGCTGCTCTATCCAGCGGGCAAAGAGCGGATAGCCCATGAGCTCGTCCGGCGTGCCGTCCAACAGGACACGCCCGTCCTGGAGCCACACCAGCCGGTCGCTTTTCAACGCCACGGACGCTTCATGCGTGATGGTCACTGTGGTGCGTCCGGCCGTGAGGGTGGAGAGGGCTTCGAGCACCTCTGAACGCGCATCATGATCGAGCCCCGTGGTGACCTCGTCGAGGATCACCACAGGCGCATCCCGCAGCAGTGCACGCGCGATCGCGATGCGCTGCCGTTGCCCACCGGAGAGTGTTCCACCGCGTTCACCGACTACGGTTTCGTATCCGTCGGGGAAGGCGGAGATGAATCCGTGTGCCTGGGCCAGCCGGGCGGCCTTCTCGATGTCCTCATCGGAGGCATCGAGGCGCCCGAACCGGATGTTCTCACGCAGCGTTCCCGTGAAGAGCACGGCGTCCTGCAGCACCAGGCTCACGTTCGCGCGCAGTGAGGACAGGGTGATGTCCTTGACGTCGATCCCGTCCAGGCGCACCGAACCGTCCAGAGGATCCATCATGCGCACCAGGAGCGAGACGAGCGTCGACTTCCCCGAACCCGAAGGCCCCACAATCGCGGTGTTGCGGCCCTCCTGCAGGGAGAGGTTGAGCCCGGACAGCACCGGCGGTCCGTCGCCGTAGGATGCGGACACGTTCCGGAACTCGAGTTCACCCCAGACCTTGCCGAGCGGCATCGCGGTGGGGGAGTCTGTGATGTCAACCTTCTCCTCGAGCAGTTCGGCCACCCGTTCGCCCGACGCCGTTGCCCGCGCGATCCTGCCCGTGTACTTCGCGAGGTCCCGCAGCGGCTTCATGGCGGTCTTCAGGTACATGAGGAACAGCACCAGATCACCCGGGGTCATTGCGCCCTGGACAACCCGCCACCCGCCGCCGGCCAGTACGACGGCGGTAGCAACACCGACGATCACATCGGTCCGGCGTTCCAACGCGGCGGCGAGACGGCGTGACTTCACGCCTTCCTTGAGGGTCTTCTGGTTGCTGCTGCCGAACCTGTCGGCGAGCGTACGTTCCAGCCCGTAGGTCTGGACCACGCGGATAGCTCCGAGGCTTTCCTGCGCCGTATTCGCCAGCGAACCCTCGCCCTTGCGGGTTTTACGGGCAGCGATAGTGATCTTGCCGGTGCTGATCCTGGAAAGCAGGACGAACCCGGCACAGGCAACAATCACAACGAGCGCCAGCAGCGGATCCAGCCAGAACATGACACCGGCCATCGCCACGAGCGTGATGCAGTTCGCGAGGAGCGGCATGCCGGCGGTCACGGCGACCTCCTGGAGCCGCCCCACATCGCCCACCAGGCGCTGCACCGTGTCACCGCTGCGGTTCGCCGAGTGGTAGCGCGTGGACAAGGACTGGACGTGGTCAAAAACTTTCCCGCGCAGCTTCGTCGCCACGCGGGAACCCACCAGGGCAAAGGCCAACGTGGCAAAGAAGTTGCAGACCGCACGCATGCCGGTGAAGAACACCAGTGCCGCGCCGCACGCCAGGAGCAGCATCGGCGTGGCAACCGGACCGGTGCCCGCGAAGTCCGCGCCGAGGCTGCGGGTCACCGCATCCACCACGAACTTCACCGGCCACGGCTCCAGTACGCGGAAGGCCACTTCAAACAACAGCACGACGACGCCGCCCGCCATGAGCAGCTTCTGACCATTCAGGTGCGGAGTCAGGATACCGAGGGTCCGCCGTAGGGGAGACACTGTGGCGCTCATAGTTTCACTCCGTCCACGATGCGTTCCAGGACGCTGTCCCAGCTGTGGCTCCCGGTGGCCATCCCGCGAGCCGCGGAGGACATAGCGGCCCTGGCCACCGGTGCTGCAGCGAGTTCGTCGATGGCCGCAGCCAGCGCCCGCGGATCCGAGGGCTCAACCAGGAGCCCGGTGACGCCATCGTCAATAATCTGCGGCACCTGGCCCACACGGGACGCAACCACCGGCAGGCCCGCCGCACAGTACTCGTAAATCTTCAACGGGGAGAAGTACTGGTCATTGGCGTCCTGCGTCCTGGGGTAAGGTGCGGCGGCGATGGCGCATCCGGCCAGCGCCTCGGGAATGGACTCGGGCGGAACGGCGCCCGTGAACTCGACATCCGCACCGACCTTCGCCGCCAGGCTGCGCAATTCCTCACCCTGGGGACCATCTCCAACCACCCGCACTGTCCAGTCTCCCGATCCCGCGGCCTGCGCCTCGATGAGGGTTTCCACACCGTGCCAGGGTTTGAGGGTGCCGACGAACGCGACCACCGGCGTACCGGGTGCTTCCGCGGCCGGCCGGATCCGGCGCACGTTCACGCCGTTGGCGACCGTGCGGACGCAGTCGTGGTGCCGTACGTCAACGCGGTCACGAACCCAGCGTGCCACCGGGTCGGAAACGCATACCGTGCGTACCGCTGCTCCCACCTGAACCTGGAGTGCGTCCTGGGCTGCTGCTTCGTCATGGAGCGTGCGGTGAATGCGCTGCTCATCGATCAGTGGCGCGTTGACCTCCAGGAAGCCGGGGACGTCCAACGCGGCAGTAACCCTCGCCAGCCCGTCGCTGAACAGGGAGTAGCGCTCGTAGACTGCCGCGGCGCCGTCGCCGATGATCCGGTCCGCGAGCTCGCCGGCGGCCTTGGCCTGCGAGCGCTCGCGTTCGGCGCCCTTCCCCGTAACGGGTGCACTGACCACCGGGACGTCCCTGAGATCGGCGGGAACTTCGCCGCCCTTGCGGGTGCAGTAGATTGTCACCTCGAAACCACGGCTCCGCCAGGCACGGACAATTTCCTGTACATGGACGGATGCTCCCTTGCTGCCGAAGACCGGCACTCCGGGGTCCACGCAGAGGTAGGCGAGGCGCTTCACGGCGTCACCGGCTCGAGTTCGGGTGCCTTCGGGAAGACTCCCTCGCGGAGCGTCCGCAGGTGCGCGGACTGCACACGGGAGTCGAAGTTCCGCTCGATGAGCCGGCGTGCAGCGTGCGCCGTGCCGGTCCTGTCGAAGCCGGGGGAGGCGACCGTGCGTAGCGCCCGCACGAGGTCGCCGACGCTACCCGCACGGACAAGCTGTCCGGTGCTTACGCCGTCGTCGTCTGTGAGCAGGACCTCCGGGATGCCGGTGACGTCGGACCCGATGCAGGGCACTCCCATCGCCATGGCTTCCAGCAGCACCGTCGGGAGTCCGTCCGCGTTGCCGTCCGCGCCGATCACGCAGGGAGCCGCGAAGACGTCCGCCCAGCGCAGGAGCTCGATGACCTCACTCTGGGTGCGTGGGCCGAGGAGGTGCACGTGCCCGGTCAGACCGTTGGCGCTGATCTGCGCAGTCAGGTCTTCGGCGAGTTCGCCGCCGCCCGCAATACGCAGATCCACTTCAAGCCCCGATTCCGCAAGCAGCCGAACGGCTTCGATCAGCAGCCCGAACCCCTTCTTCTCAACAAGCCGCCCGACTGCCGCCACACGGAACGGCGAATGGAGCGGCGTCGGAGTCTCGAACGGGAAGCGGTCCAGTTCCAGCCCGTTGTAAATGCGGTGAATGGTTCCCGCTGCCGAGGGAGCCAGCTCTGAAAGGTAACGAAGGTTGAAGTCGCTCACCGTGACCGTGTGATGTGCCTCCTTCAGCAGGCGTACCAGCGCTTGATGGTCCACCAGTTCGTGGTAGATGTCCTTGGCGTGCGCGGTGAAGGAGAACGGAACGCCGGACAGGGCTGAGGCGATGCTGGCGGTGCGCGCGGCGATCGACCCGAAGTGCGCGTGCAGGTGCGTGATGCCACGTTCCACCACGCGGGTTGCGAGCTCGATGCCCTGGTGCACCTCGGAGGCTTCGGCGTCGGCAATTTCCGGCAGGAGCGCGGCGAAGCGCTGGGCGAAGTCCGGGATTACGCGGTGTGCGGCGGAGATGATCGGCCAACCCTCGGAAAGCTTCTGCGGACGTGCTACGTAAGTGACCGGTGCCTGCACCCGCCCAAGCTCCGGGTGGAACCGCGGATCCACCGGCGGGCGCAGGGAGAAAATCTCCAGCTCTTCCCCGGCGGCTTCACGCGCGAGGATCTCGGTGACAATGAACGTCTCGGAAAAGCGCGGGTAGATTTTCAGGACGTACCCGATCCGCGCGGGACTAGCCGGCTGCATGATGCTGCCAATCCGTAGAGTTGTGCGTGATGGCGCCGGGCGCTGTGAGGAGTTCGTCCGCGAACCGGGAGGCGGAGGCCAGCCCGTCGAGCTTCACACCGGTCCGCTGCACCTGCGTGCCGGCCACGTCACCAAGCCACGTAGAGAGAGCATTCGGGGTGAATTGGTCCGGATGGCAGAAGTCCAGCAACTGGTGCCGCGCAAGTGAGCGGGCCCGGATAAGCTGCTCCCTGCGGGGATGCACCCTGGGGACGATGAGCGCCGGCGTGGTGGTACTCATGATCTCGCACACGGTGTTGTAACCGCCCATGGCGACGACGGCGGCCGCGTCCCGGATTTCCGAGAGGGCGTCCCGCACAGACCCAAGCACTTCGGTGCCGGGCTGGGCAGCCGCTTCGATCTGCGCGCGGTGCGCCTTGGGCATCTGCGGGCCGGTGATGATGAGATGTTCGTGACCTGCCGGGACAGCTGCGCGGGCCGCGGTCAACAGGACGTCAAGGCCGTCCGAGCCTCCGCCTGCCATGGTCACCACATAGGGGACGCCGGTGCTGCTGGTACGACGCCGGACCGGACGGCCCGCGGATAAGTACCCGGTATGCCGCACGAGGTGCGTAAGTTCGGGCGGGATCTCACCGGTGTGCACCGGATTGTGGACCTCGGGATCACCGTAGACCCATAACTCGTCGAAGTCGTCGCGCACCTGGTTGAGGTCCAGGGCGTCCCATTCCTTGCGTGCTGTGGCCGGACGGTCGAGAACTTCGCGGAGGCCGAGGACAACCCGGCAGCCAGGACGCTTCCGGCGCAGGCGGTCCAACCCGTCGGCGAGTTCGTGGTCCACACCGAACGGATGCCGGTCGATGACAACTAGGTGGGGACGGAAGTCTTCGAGTACCGCCCCGATCAGCGAGGACCTCAGCTTGATGAGCTTCTTCTGTTTGATGGCGAGGTTTCGCGGGAGGTAGCCGTCTGTGCCCTTGGTGATCCCGGGCACCACAACCCAGTCCCAACCCTCGGGCGGGTCAAACCGGGTGGCCCCTGCAACTCCGGTGACCAACACCCCGCTGACCTCTCGGCCGGATTCCTTGAGACCGTTGGTGAGGGCGTGGGCCAGAGCGAGGTTACGCCGTGTGTGGCCCAGGCCCTGCGAATCGTGCGAGTACAGAATGACGCGCAGTGTGCGGCGTTTTTCCCGTGCCATGATCGGCCCCAACTTTCCCCGCAGCGTGGTGTGTGCCGCAGGGTTCCCATTTAGCCAGCCCGCTATGAGATGTTGGTGAGCCGTTCATGAGAGAGCTCTCATGGACTGAGGTACTACAGTGCTGAGCCCTGACGTGCTTCGTAGGAAAGGCAGTCCGCGAGGTCAGCGCCTGAGCCGATCTTCACATCGTGCTTCTGGCACATCAGGTGGCTGTTGTGAACGCACTCGTTGCGCTGACAGGCGCCCACGTGAGCAAGCACCATGGGCAATCCACCGGTTTCGGAAGTGTCGATGAACGTGGCGCAGGAAGCGTGCTCAGGGCTGCCGCTGACCGTGATGGCGTAGGCGGTGCAGCCGTCGTGGTTGAAGGCGCAATTGTGGACGGTGCAGTCGGATACTTCGGTGATTTCCGTGGTCATGATTCCTCCATCATTACGGCGTTCTCGAAACTGCTTTTATCCGTGCTTGTCCTTCAACGGTACTGCTGTGCGCGGCCTTTTTCAGCAGTTCAATAGCGCATGATAACTGCGCGTAAATCAGCGGTTTCCGCGGGCGAAATGCTCGTACTCAGCGCCGGTCAGCGCTGCCGCCGGATGTGGCCCAGCGGCGATCAGCGCCGGCGTCCATTCGGGCCGCCAACGGGTCGTGGCGGCGAGGACAATGTTGCCCGAGTGCCGCCCGCTGAACATGCCCACCTCGCCCAGCGCGGCGACGTCGTACCCGGTGTCCTGGAGCATCCGCGCCTGTTCGCGGGCAAATGTGAATGGAGGATCGTCACCGACATTGACCAGCACCACACCCTGCGCAGCAACCACAGAGGTCAACAGGTGGTAAAACTCGGGAGTGGCCAGCTCAGTGGCGCCGTCCGCGCCGGAGAAAACATCGAGGACGACGGCGTCGAAGGCACCGGGATCGGCGGAAGCGAGGGTGTCGCGGGCGTCCTCGATCAGCAGCGAGCACCGGGTGCCCTCCGGGAGCGGTAGGTGTTCGAGGACGAAACCGAGGAGTTCCCGCTCGCGCTCGACCGCAACCTGTTCGGAGCCGGGCCGCGTGGCCTGCACATACCGTGGAAGGGTCAGCGCTCCAGCGCCGAGGTGAAGAACACGGATGGGCTCGGCGGCCGGTCTGAAGACGTCCAGGACGTTCGCGATCCGCCGCAGGTACTCGTAGAACACGTGCCCGGGGTCCGCCAGGTCCACGTGGGACTGCTGCGCCCCTCCGATGCTCAGGATGAACGCGCCGTCGTTGAAGGCGTCGCGGTCAATCTCCGCATGCGCTCCGGCGTTCCTGAGGAAACGCGTCGGAACGCTCACAGGTGTTGGCGGAGGGTGGAGAGGCGTTCGGCAGCTTCGGCGAGCACGTCATCTTTCTTGCAGAATGCGAACCGCAGGAGGGAACGGGTGCGCCGGGCCCCTTCCTCGTGGCAGAACACGGGAACGGGTATCGCAGCGACTCCGACGAGTTTGGGCAGGCGGCGGGCCAGCTCGGTGGCGTCGGTGACCCCGAGCGGCGCGGCGTCAACCACGGTGAAGTAGGTCCCCTGCGGGGTGTAGACCTCGAACCCGGCCGCTTGCAGCCCCGGATTGAGCAAATCGCGTTTGCGCTGCAGGTTTTCGGCGATACCGCGGTAGAACTCATCATCGAGTCCAAGGCCGGCCGCCACCGCACCCTGGAAGGGTGTGCCGGAACTGTAGCTGAGGAAGGATTTCACTGTTCGGACGGACTCGACCAGGTGCGCCGGGCCGGTCAACCAGCCGATCTTCCAGCCGGTCACCGAGAACGTCTTGCCGGCCGAGGAAATGGTGATGGTGCGATCCCAGGCACCCGGCAGCGTCGCGACAGGAATGTGCCGCGCGCCGAACGTCAGGTGTTCATAGACCTCGTCGGTGACGATGATCGCACCGTGCCGTTCGGCTACTTCTACAATGCGCGCCAGGACCTCGCGGGAGAACACAGTGCCCATCGGATTGTGCGGGTTATTGACCACGATCACCCGGGTGCGTTCATTCACTGCGCGTTCCAGGGCTGCCAGGTCCGGCTGGAAGTCCGGCGCCAGCAGCGGGACGGTGGTGTGGCGGGCGCCGCTCAACCCGATGATGGCGCCGTAGGAATCGTAGAACGGCTCAAAGGTGAGCACCTCATCACCTGGGCCGGCCAGGGAGAGGATGGACGCCGCGATGGCCTCGGTGGCACCGGTGGACACGACCACTTCACGTTCCGGATCCACGTTCAGGCCGTAGAAGCGCTCCTGGTGGGCAGCGATTGCCTCACGCAGGACCGGCAACCCCCGTCCGGGTGCGTACTGGTTCATCCCTGATGCAATGTTTGTGCGGGCAAGGTCGAGGATGAGATCCGGGCCATCTTCATCGGGGTAGCCCTGGCCGAGGTTGATGGCCTCGTGCGTGGCTGCGAGCGCAGTGATCTCTTCGAAGATGACGGTTCCCAGTTGCCCGTCAGCGGAGAGGAGGTTCGCACCGCGCGCAGTGCGCTGCCAGGGGGAGAGGTGGGCGTTCATGTCCTCCAGTATGTCGAACGCCTCCCCGGGTGCACCAAAACGCATCCCTGGCGGACACGTTTGGTTCACAAGCCCGGTATTTAGGCCGGGTACGCGATAGATTCGACGTATGCGCCGCGCCGTCTGCCCTGGATCCTTTGACCCCATCCACAATGGTCACCTGGAGATCATCGCGCGCGCGGCCAGCCTCTTCGACGAGGTGATTGTTGCTGTCTCCACCAACTACGCCAAGAAATACCGCTTCTCCATTGAGGACCGGTTGGACATCGCTAACGAAACGCTCACGTACCTGCGCGGTGTCTCCGTTATTCCCATGGGCGACGGACTGCTTGCGGAGTTCTGCCGTGAGCACGGCGCCAACCTCATCGTCAAGGGACTGCGCTCCAGCCAGGATTTCGACTACGAATTGCCCATGGCCGCGATGAACCGCCAGCTCACCGGCGTCGAAACCGTGTTCATTCCGGCTGAGGCGAGCTATTCGCATCTCTCCTCAACCCTGCTGAAGGAAGTGTCAGCACTCGGCGGCGACATCTCGCAGTTCGTTCCCAAGGCTGTACTGAAGCGGCTCAAGGAGAAAGACGACTAAGGCGACTATGACCCTGTGACCGTCGTAGAATCGAGTCTCAATGCCAGTCGAGGATTAGGGGCGCATCGTGGGCAAGAGCCGGATCAAACCCGAAGACCCGTTCCCTGAGGACCTGAACCAACTCAAGGACAGTCAGGTGGAAGTCCTGAACAGCAAGGTCCACCGCCAACTTGAGGTCGAGTACGTCGAGGACGGCGAACCGGACCCCGAGACTGAGCAGCGGCATGAAGAACTCGACGAGGAACTCGATGACCGGGACCTCATGTCCGAGGCTGCGGGTGCTCATGCCGCCGAGCAGGGCAAAGCGGCTCCAGCGCTATAAACCTGATTACCAGCTGACTTCTCAGCGAAGGTAGAGGCTGACCTCCGTCGACTTCACGCTGAAGAAAACTTCCATCCCGGGCAGCAGATCCAGCTCCGCCGCTGCGGCAGTGGTGATTTCGGCGCTCAGGTGTCCGGCGCGCACCGTTGTTCGGCCGCCGTGCGGTTCCAGATCGGTAATTGTCACCGGGAGCACATTGCGTGGGCTACCTGTTGGGTGGTCCCGATGCACAGCGACTGCCCGTGGACTGAAAATCGCTGCCGCCTCTTCTCCCTCCGGCAACGGCGGCTCGGTCAACGCTGCCAGGTGGACGCCGTCGGGTGCCGTGAGTCCATCCGCCACTGTTTGTCCGGTCACGAGGTTCAGTCCCGCAAGTCCCGCCGCGAAGCTGCTCCTCGGTTCCTCGAGCACCGTGCGGGTAGGCCCATCCTCCACAATCCGCCCGTTGTCGATGACCACCACCCGGTCTGCGAGCAGGAGGGCGTCCACGATGTCGTGGGTGACGATCACCGCGCTGCGCCCTTTGAGAACGCGGCGAAGGGTCCGCCGCAGCAGTGGCGCCACTGAAATGTCCAGGGCGGACAACGGTTCATCGAGCAGCAGGAGATCGGGTTCCGTGGCAAGGGCACGCGCAACGGCCACGCGCTGCGCCTGGCCCCCGGACAGGCTTACCGGGCGGCGGTCCGCGAGGTCGAGGGCCTCCACCTCACCCAGCCAGCGCCGTGCCGAATCCCTTGCCACGGCGCGGGACGCACCGGCGCAGCGGGGGCCGAACGCAACGTTTTCCAGGACCGACAGGTGCGGAAACAAGAGCGCGTCCTGGGCAAGGAGCGCCACCCCGCGCGCGTGCGGCGGGACCCATTCCCGACTGGAGAAGAGGACGTGGCCGCCCAGGGTGGCAGCGCCGTCGTCGGGCTTGATCAGGCCTGAGAGGACGCCGAGCAGGGTCGACTTCCCCGCGCCGTTGGGTCCCATGACGGCCACCGTTTCGCCTGGGGCCAGAGCGAACCGGACGTCGAAGTTGCGCGCGGGAACACGTGCTGCGAGTTCGAGGGTCATTGCGGACGTCCGTCCTGTACCCGGTGCGCGAGGCCGACCACCAGGACGGCCACGGCGACAAGGACGAGGGAAAGCGCGACGGCGGCGTCGGCGTCGGTCTCTCGCTGAAGGTAGATTTCCAGGGGCAGGGTGCGCGTCACGCCCTGGAGGCTTCCGGCGAAGGTGAGTGTCGCGCCGAACTCGCCGAGGGCGCGGGCGAAGGACAACACAGCCCCCGAGACGATGCCCGGGAGGACCAGCGGGAGGCTGACGCGGCGCAGCACGGTGGTGGGGCGCGCGCCAAGTGTCGCGGCGACGGCCTCATACCGTGTGCCGGCAGTTCGGAGCGCACCCTCCAGGCTCAGGACCAGGAACGGCAGCGCCACGAAGGTCTGCGCCAGCACGACGGCGGTGGTCGAGAACGCGATATCCACCCCGAGCATGGTCAGCGACTCTCCAAGGAGGCCCTGCCTGCCGAAGGTGTACAGCAGTGCGATGCCGCCAACTACCGGCGGGAGGACCAGCGGGAGCAGAACGAGCGCACGCAGCACCCGTTGGCCGCGGAAGCTGGTTCTCGCCAGGGCAAACGCCATCGGAACCCCGAACACAATGCATGCCAGCGTGCTCGCGGCGGACGTCTGCAAGCTGAGCAGGAGCGCGGCCCGCGAGGAGTCCGTGGTGATCAGGGCACCGAACTGAGCCCAGTCGACCCGGAGGACGATCGCCAGCAGTGGGATGATCACAAACAGTGCGCCGACACCCGCCACCGCGAGGACCCAGCGGGGGACACCCGTGGGGGCGTGGCCCGACATCACGGTTTCGCGAACCCGGCCTGCGTGAGGATCTCCTGTCCTTCCGCGCCCGTCACCAGATCAATGAACGCCTCAGCGAGTTCCTGATTACCGCCCTCCACCGCGGAGATCGGGTAGACATTCACGGCTTCGGCTGACTCCTCGAATTCGATGCCTTCCACTGCGTCACCGGCAGCGGCGACATCTGTCACATAGACCAAACCGGCGTCCGCCTGCCCGGAGGTTACCTTGCCCAGAACATCGGTAACCGAGGATTCCTCGCTGACCGCCGGGATGTCCGTTCCGGATGCTTCCTCCACCGTCACAGTGGCAGAGCCACACGGCACCTGTGGCGCGCAGACCACCACATCCAGCGCAGGGTCTGCCAGGTCCACCAGCCCGGTGATGCCGGCCGGATTTCCGGCCGGGACCGCGATCATGAGCGTGTTGGTGGCGAAATCCACGGGTGCGCCCGCTACGAGGCCGGCGTCGGTCAACTTGTCCATATTCGCCGTATTGGCCGATGCGAAGACATCGGCAGGGGCGCCGGCTGTGATCTGCGTGACCAGGTCGGAGGAACCGGCGAAGCTGAGCTGCACCGTGGCGTTTGGATTCCGGTCCTCGAACTCATCAGCTATTGCGGTGAACGTGTCCTTCAGGGAGGCGGCCGCGAACACCGTGACGGTGCCGCTCAGTCCCTCCGCCGCCGTCGTGCTGTTGTCTTCGCTCGCGGGCTGAGTGCCGCAGCCGGCAAGGACAACCAGGGCCGCAGCGCCCGTGATCACTCGGGTACGCACGTTCATCTCAGAACTTCCCTTCGGGGGTTTGGACAATAACCGTTGTGGCCTTGATGACCGCCACCGCGACGCTGCCGGGAGTGATACCAAGGTCGCGCACCGCTTCGCTGCTCATGAGGGAGACCACGCGGTGCGGTCCGCACTGGAGCTCGACCTGGGCCATAACCTTGTCCGTTATTACATTGGTCACCAGGCCCACGAACCGGTTGCGCGCGGAGGTGTCGGCGCCCGAGGGGTCGGTGGGCAGGATGGCGCGTTCGCGGGCAAGGCGCGCCAGCTCGAGTCCGTCCACCACCGTCACACCGGAGGCACGCTCGGCGGTCAGGGTGCCGTCTTCGATCCAGCGCCGCACGGTATCGGCGCTCACGCCGAGGAACTGCGCTGCATCGCGTACACGTATTTGCGTCATAACGAGAAGCATAATGCAGCATCTGCGGCTATCTGCGTTCGTTACGTGCGCATTCTCGTTACGCGCGCATAAGTTCAGATCTGGTTCGCACAGACCGGCCGCAGCGCCCCTCCGGCCAGACCGGCTACTTCCTCGACAAACCGGGGAAGCCAGCCGAAGAGCCCGAGTTCCGGATCCGAGGCCGCCATGATCAGCCGTGCCTCGGAGCACTGGCCGATGTGCTGGTAGGAGCGCAGCATGTGGTACCGCGAGGTCACCACCAGTACCGTGTCCCAGCGGTGCTCGTCCGCAAGGCGGGCAACAGCGCGCGCTTCACCGCGGGTGGTGAGTGGTTCGGGCCGGAAGCAGATGATGCGTTCGGACTTTCTGCTGTTGCATACCCGATCCATGTCCACGTTGCCGGGGGTGTCCGTGTGCGAGAGCACCAGAACCGGCGCCCATCCGTCCTCCACCAGCCCGCGGCCCACCGGATAACGCTCCGTGCTCGCGCCACCCAGGACCACCACAGCATCCGCGCGCTGCAACTCAGACAGCGGAGGGTTGTAGAACAGTGCGTAGGAGGTCAGAAGCCACAACACCAGTACGACGACGGCGGCAACGGCGGCCTTGAGCGCGGCGCCTTTCCTGGTCAATACTGGAGTTGATCGTGAATGCACGCCCTCCACACTACGGGGCGGATGGCGTGCGTTCGTTCCGTTGTGCACCGGCAACAGGGCTCGCCGGCGCCGTACCCGGTTTGGGATGGGCGTTTGTTTCGGGCTAAGATGATTCGTCGGTCATATGTTCTACAGGAGTTCCCATTAAGAGCGATCTCAGTTCGCCCCTGATCTTCAGTGTCAGGGACCTCGGGCGCAGCCCGGGAAGCATGCGGACAGTCGAAGAACATGTGCCCGCACCGAAGGATTTTGGTGTGGCGCTCATCGGCGTTCAGGAAGGTTCCGAGATGGAACTGGACCTGAGGTTCGAAGCTGTACATGAGGGAATCCTGGTATCCGGGACCGTGGACGTCGAAGTTAAGGGCGAATGCGGTCGGTGCCTGGATCCTCTTCGTTATGGCAGTAGCGTCGATGTGCAGGAACTCTTCTACTACGACAACCAGGAGTTGGCGGAGGATGAAGAGGAGGACGCGCTGCGCGTGGTCGAGAATGACACAGTCAATCTCGAACCGGTGCTGCGGGATGCGGTAGTGACAACGCTGCCGTTCCAGCCGGTGTGCCGGGAGGATTGCCAGGGTTTGTGCGCCGAATGTGGTGTGCGGCTGGAGGATAATCCGGGCCACCAGCATGAAGTCCTCGATCCCCGCTGGGCTTCACTGGCAGGGCTGACCGGCACGGCCGCTGACCCACAGGCGGCGAAACCAGAAGCAAAGACAGTGTTAGACGAGAGAGAAGAGAGTTAGCCGTGGCTGTTCCCAAGCGGAAGATGTCCCGCTCGAATACGCGTGCACGCCGGTCCCAGTGGAAGGCTGTTGCCCCGAAGCTGGTGAAGACGGTGGAGAACGGTCGCGTCACCTACAGCCTTTCCCACCAGGCAAAGGTTGTTACCGACTCCGCAGGCACCGAGCTGTTCCTTGAGTACAAGGGCCGCAAGGTAGCCGACGTCTAAGTGCTGCCCGGACACCGCGAGGCGGTATCCGCAGCATCAAAACGCGTAAGCGTCGCTAGCGTGGAAAATTCAGAAGACCTTTTGAAGCGTCTCGGCGTCACTATCGACGCCGAGACGCTTCGTCTTGCCCTGACGCACCGCTCCTACGCGTACGAACAGGGCGGCATCCCCACCAACGAACGCCTGGAGTTCCTTGGCGATGCCGTCCTCGGCCTTTCGGTAACGGACGCACTGTACCGCGACAACCCGACCCTCTCCGAGGGTGAACTGGCGAAGCGGCGTTCCGCCGTTGTCAGCACGCGGGCGCTGGCCGGAGTTGCGCGCGGCATTGGTCTCGGCAAGCACATCCTGCTTGGCCAGGGTGAGAAGCTCACCAACGGCTGGGACAAGTCCTCCATCCTTGCGGACACCATGGAAGCCATTATCGGAGCCACGTATGTGAGCAACGGTATGGAGACCGCACGCTGCCTTGTGATGCGTATTATCGGACCGGTCCTTGAGGACGCAGCCGCCCTCGGCGCCGGAACGGACTGGAAGACCAGCATCCAGGAAATCGCCGCTGCGGAGCGGATGGGTGTCATTGATTACCGGGTGACCGGGTTTGGCCCGGACCATGACCGCCGTTTCGAGGCTGTCCTGGTGATCGGCGGGACCACCTACGGTTCCGGTGGTGGACGGTCCAAGAAGGAAGCCGAGCAGGAAGCGGCCGCTGCCTCCTGGAAACTGCTGCGCGAGGCAGATGGCAGCAAGACAATCCCGCAGCCGGTGCTCGCCGATCAGCCGGCTGACTCCCGTTAACGCTCCCTGAGAACCGGACGCGCCCGAACATGCCTGAACTACCCGAAGTAGAGGTGGTGCGCCGCGGGCTTGCGCGGTGGGTACGCGGCCGCACCATCGAAGCGGTCGAGATCCTTGACCCCCGATCCATCCGACGCCATGCCCTCGGGGCCGAGGACTTCCGCGGGAACCTCGTGGGAGCAACCGTCACTGATACGGTGCGCCGTGGCAAGTTCCTCTGGATGCCCCTGGCGGACACAAAGCACGACGACGGCGCCAGCCGGCTTGCGCCGTCGTCGTACTTACCTGCCGCACGGCTGGAATCCGAGGCCGGCGGGATAGTCCACACCGCACCACGGGTGGCGTTGATGGCGCACCTGGGGATGAGCGGACAGCTGCTGGTTGAGGATGAGGACCAGCCGGACGAGAAACACCTGAAGGTGCGGCTGCGGCTGTCCCAGGACGGTGACCATTTGCCGGCGGAACTGCGGTTCGTTGACCAGCGCATCTTCGGCGGGCTCTTCGTGACCGGTATGGTGGCCACCGCTGACGGCATGCCGGGTGGGCTGGGGGAGGATCCTGAGGCGCTCGTGCCCGTGGAAGCCTCTCACATTGCGCGGGATCCGCTTGATCCGGCGTTCTCCTTTGAGGAATTCTTCTCCAGGCTGCGCGCGCGCCGGACGGGCCTTAAGCGGGCGCTCCTCGACCAGTCCCTCATATCGGGCATCGGGAACATCTATGCCGACGAAGCTCTATGGGCGGCCAGGCTCCATTTCGCGCGTGCAACCGATACCGTGCGGCGTCCGGAGGTTACCCGGCTCCTCACCGCCTGCCGCGACGTCATGGAACGCGCACTCGAGGCCGGTGGAACGAGCTTCGACTCGCTGTACGTGAACGTCAACGGTGCCTCGGGGTACTTCGAGCGATCGCTCAACGCCTATGGACGGGAACACCTGCCGTGTCTTCGATGTGCGGAAGCGGGTTTGGACTCCCGTGTGCGGAGGGACACCTTCATGAACCGCTCCTCCTACACGTGTCCGCGCTGCCAGCCGAGGCCGCGTAACGGCCGTTGGTGACGCCTCGACGTGACAAAACTAAGTACGCTGACTAGATTCGACATCTGAGGAACCCGACAGGTCAGGAGTATCGCCATGAAGAACAAACTGGTTTTTGCAGCAGGAATGGCCGCAGGCTATGTGCTGGGCGCGCGTGCCGGCCGTGCGAGCTATGAGCAGATCAAGGTGAAGGCGCAGGAACTCTGGAACAACCCGAAGGTCCAGGAAACTGTCACAGAGGCAACCGAGGCAGTGAAGGCCAAGGCGCCGGAAGTGCAGGCGCAGGCTGAGCAGGCGGTGAAGAAGGCGCAGGACGCAGTGCATCGCTCGGGTAACCGTTCGGGCGACGATGAGAAGCCCAAGGACGCTACCGACCAGTACAAAATCTAGTCGATGGGCATATATCAGTAGTTCTCCGTAAAAGCCCGCCATGGCGTGGGTTTGTGATCGAAACGTGACAATTCAACGAATCGTATGTAACGTTAAGGCCACGCCGGGTTTCTAAAGCCCGGCTTCCTTCTGGCGGATTGCCTAATCCTGTCGCCGTCGGAAGGTCCGTTCGCTACACATCCGGCAGGAGCGGGGGAACCAGATAGCGGGCTTCGTTTTTCCGAAGTCCTAGGGGTTAAGACGCGCATAAGTTCGCAGTACGCGTCCGGGTGGCTCCCATCCGAATCCGACAGCTAACTCCGCAGGCACTGGGAGAGGCCCTTCGTTGTCCAAAAACCGCCATATTGCGCGTCACCGCGCCACCCCGCCCAGCACGATGCAGATCGTCTCGAAGGCAGTCAGCACGCACGCCGGCACCGTCGGACGTCCTGCGGCTGTTGTCGTAGCAGCATCGGGCATCATGTTCGGCGCAGCGCTACCGGCCAGCGCCGGAACCACCTACAGCTCGACCTCAGGTGCAGTTCAGTCCGCTGACGCCGCCGTCCAGGTCTCCGCCCCGGCCGCTGCCCCTGCCGCGCCGGTCACCGCGCAGACCGTATCGGCGCCGGCTCCGGCTCCGGTCACGAATGCTCCGACCCACACCGTGCGTTCCGGTGACACCCTTGGTGCCATCGCAGCGAACTACGGCGTGAGCCTGGATGCCATCTTCGCGGCCAACGGGCTCGGCTGGAACTCGATCATCTACCCGGGTCAGGTCATCAGCCTGTCGGGCAGCGCCGCTGCGGCGCCTGCTCCGGCCTCACCCGCCCCGCAGGTGCAGGTTGCACCGGCTCCTGTTGCTCCGGCTCCCGTTGCTCCGGCTCCGGCTGAGACCAGCACCATGGGCATAACAACGGCGTCCTCCAACATCGAGGTTGCCTCCTACTCGGCCGCTCCTGCTTCCTCTTCGGTTGCTGGAACCATCGCTGCAGCAGCGCAGGGTCAGCTTGGAGCGATCCAGGACTGCACCCGGCTGGTATCGAACGCCCTCGCGGCGGCCGGTATCAACTTCCATGACTGGCCCGCCGGCTACCTGTCCCTCGGCAGCACGGTGAGCGCCAGCCAGGCGATGCCGGGCGACCTGATCTACTACGCCGATGGTGGCATGGGTGCAGCCCACATCGCCGTGTACATCGGTAACGGCCAGGCCGTCCACGGTGGCTTCAACGGCAACCAGACCGTAGTTGCGCCGGCTCAGCTTGGTTCGGGTCCGGTGTTCATCCGGGTCAACGGCTAACGTCAGCATCAGCACAGGGAGGACCGGTTCGCCGGTCCTCCTTTTGCGTTCCTGGACGGTGCCTACGCCCGCCCGCCATAGTGGGCGGCGAGCCGGGCGAATCCCTCGTCCAGTGAAACCGCCGGCGTCCAATCCAGCAGCTCCCTGGTCTGCCGCTGGTCGAACCAGTGTGCGGTCGAAAGCTGTTCGGCGAGGAACCGGGTCATAGGCGGTTCGCCATCCGCGTTCGAACCACGCCACAGGGTTTCGACGGCGGTGCCCGCCGCACGTCCAAGCCACGCCGGAACGGACATCCGCGGCGCGGGCGCACCACCTGCTGCGCAGATCCGGGCCAGCAGCTCACCAATCGGCCGGGGTTCGCCGTTGGTCACCACAAGCGGTCTCCCGTGAACCCGTTCGATGTGATCGTGGGCAGCGACGATCGCGGACGCTGCGTTGTCCACATACGTGGTGTCCACGAGAGCGGTCCCGCCTCCCAGCAGCGGCAACCTGCCGGCCCGCGCCCGGGACAGCACGCGTTCGACTAGCTGCGTGTCGCCCGGTCCCCAGACGATATGGGGGCGAATGGCCGTGACCGGCATGGCGTCGTCGTCGTTCGCCAGGACCAGTTGCTCGGCCTTCGCCTTGGTACGGGCGTAATCCCCGCGGGCGCGCGTCGGGTCAGCGGGTTCTGCACCGGCTCCGATGATCGAATGGCCCAGATGCGCCACCGACGGTGAAGACACATACACAAACCGCCCAGCACCCGCGAAGTGCGCCGCTTCAAGCAGGTCATGGGTCCCGGCGACGTTCACGCGTTCAAACTCGGCAGGGTCGCCACTGAAGGACACCTTCGCCGCACAATGGATCACGGAGTCCACGCCCTCAACGGCACGCTTCACCGCCTGCGGGTCACCCAGCGAACCGGCCACGTCCTCCACGCCGGTAATTCCCGATGCACGGCGCTGAAAGGTACGCACCGACTCACCACGGCTGCGCAGCAGGCGGGCAACGGCGCCGCCGAGCATTCCGCTTGCACCCGTTACCAGGAGCGTCATGGGCGCCGCTTCCGGCGTCCCTCGAGCACCTGCCCGGCCCAGGCCGCGACCTTCGTCCGGTCGATTTTCGCGTTGTGGCGCACGTCCGTCGGCAGCTCGGGCAGAGTCAGCACTGCAGCGATCTCCACACCAGTTGAATGTCCCGCCTGACGGACGGCAGCAGACAGGCTTTCCGTCGCCAGAGACCCAGCGCGCGTCGTTGAGGCGGGTACGACGACGGCGACAACCGCCTGGGTTCCGGCTGGCCCCACGCCGACGACGGCCGCCTGCCCCACTCCTTCCGTGCACTCGATAGCCTGCTCGGCGCCGACGGGAGTAACCGCCCCTGCCGCCGTGGGAATGATGTGGGCGAGGCGCCCTTCAACCCACAGCCGACCGTCGGCGTCCAGATGGCCAACGTCCCCGGTACGGTGCCAGCCCGAGGTGCGCGAGGACTCACGCTCGGTGATCCAGAGCCGGTGGTAGCGGTCCTTGACGTGCGCGGCGCGGACGAGGATCTCCCCGGTAATGCCCGCCGTCGTCGTCGGCTTACCGCTCGCGGAGCCGGTGCCGTCGAGCGGGCTGATCGCCACCTCCGCACCCGGCACGGGTGTGCCCACGCAGACTCCGTTGCCCGATCCGGCTACCGAACTGTTCGTCGCAGCGAGGATACCTTCAAGGTCGATGTCGGTCACAGGAAGGGCTTCGGTCATGCCATACGGGGTGTGCAGGGTTGCTTTGGGCACCAGGGGCTGGAGGGCTTCGAGCAGAGTTGTGGGCACCGGCGCTCCGGCC
Source organism: Arthrobacter pigmenti (assembly GCF_011927905.1). NCBI lineage: Bacteria > Bacillati > Actinomycetota > Actinomycetes > Micrococcales > Micrococcaceae > Arthrobacter > Arthrobacter pigmenti. The sequence continues at coordinate 1,797,756 of NZ_JAATJL010000001.1, read as the reverse complement.
GAGAGCAGGGTTTTCACGGCGCCCAGTGCCTCAGCGCCCCGTGGAGTGATGCTGTCGGCGGTTTCCAGGACGTTGCGCAGCGCAGCCGGAGATGCGAATACCACCGTGGCGTCGATCGCGGATACGGCGTCGGCGAGGGCGCGCGCGGAGAGCGTCCGGGGAGCGGTGACGTCCATCGCGGGCGTCACCGATGAGGCGCCGAGCGCCGGACCAAGCAGTGCGAAAGGCGCGAAGCCTGCGACCAGGGCGCTTCCGGGCCTAAGGTCCAGTGTGTTGGCGAGCGTATCCCGCATCGCCGAGAGCTGGCGGTGGGTGTAGACAACGCCCTTGGCAGGGCCGGTGGAGCCGGACGTGAAAAGGATGGCGGCGTCGGCGTCCGGTTCGATCCTGGGATCGTTGAACACCGCGTCGGCGGAGGCGAGTTCCTCCAGGCTGTGCTGCACGCCCAAAGCGCGTGAACGGACCGTAGACAGGGCTCCCACGCTGATGCGGGTACCCGGCCAGCCGAAGAGCCGGGCTGCTACCAGCGCCCGGTCAATCCCAACGAGGAACTCCGGCACAGCGCCGCGCACCGCGCGGCTGAGACCCTTCGCTCCCAGTCCGGCGTCCGCAACAACGATAACGGCGCCCAACCGCAGGCAGGCATAAATCAGGACCGTCAGCTCAACACCGGGCGGAACCATGAGGCTGATCCTGCTGCCCGGTCGGACCCCGATGCCCTGCAGCGCGCCCGCCAGTGCGGTGATACGGGCGTCGAGCTCCCGCCAGGACAGCGAACGTGCCACGGAACCGTCCTCGTCCATGTCCGCCACGGCCAGCGACTCGGTGCCGGCGCGCTCCTGAACCTGCTGCCAGAGCGGAGTGAACGTGTCGCTCGAGACCCGGGACGCGTCGTCGTCGTTCTTCCGCCCGAGCCAGTTGAAGATCGGTGTGGCGATGTCGCGATCCTCGGCGACCAGGTGGCTCGCACCCTCGAAGCGATGTACGTCTGCGTGGGGGAGCCGGCGGGTGAGGTCCTCGAGATACGTGTCGGAGAAGATCGGGTCGCCCGGGCCCCAGAGCATCAAGACGGGTACATCCAGGGAACGGATGTCCTCCGCGATCCCCGTGAGGGTGGCGAAGCTCGGGTGGCTCGCGTCGACAGGGATATCAGCGACGAACTGTGCAATACCCTGCCGCCTGGAGGCGCGCAGGTATGGCGCGCGGTACGCAGTACGCACGTCCGGGGCCAACCGCGGGCGTGCGAGCGCGAGCGTGGTGTCGAGGAAGGCTGTAGTCCCGGCGGTGCCCGCGCGGTGCACGGCGCCGTTCAGGGCGAGCCGCAGCGGGGCCGGGATCGGCAAGTTCGGATCCTGGGAAATGGCGGTGTTGGTCAGGATCGCGGCCTGGAGGTTTTCGCGGTTGCGGCTGGCGTAGCCGAGGCTGACGACGCCGCCCCAGTCATGTCCCAGCGTCACAAGGGGGCCGCTGAGACTCAGCGCTGCGGTGAAGTTTTCGAGATCCTGAACGCGGTCTGCGAGCTTTCGGGGGCGTCCGGTCCGTTCCGAGTAGCCCATCTCGAGCTGATCCACCGCGACAACCCGCCATCCCTGCCGCGCGCCGGCCGCGAGGACGCTTCGCCAGAGGTAGGACCACGTGGGGTTGCCGTGGACGCACAGCAGCGTTCCGTGTTGAACCCCCTCGAGGGACGGCAGGTTGTCCAGGTGATGCCATCGGTTAACTGTGCCCGCGGGGTCGACACCGGCTGTGGAGGGCACGTCGAGATAGGCCGACCACCGGGGGTCGACGCCGGGGAGTTCTACCACTCAATCTCCAGCATTGCGGTGTTTAAACCCGATCCCACGCCCATGCACAGCACCCGGTCGCCCGGGTTCAGTGTCTGGGATTCGGTTGCCAGGGTCATCGGAAGGGAAGCGGGGCCAACGTTGCCCCAGTGCGGGAACGTCTGTGGGACCTTCTTCGGGTCCAGATTCACGGCCTCGATGATCGCTTTGGTGTGAGTGGTGCTCACCTGGTGCGTAATGTACCGGTCCATGTCCGCCCAATCCCACTGCTGCTGTGCCTCAGCCCACGCGGCCGACACGAGTTCCAGACCACCGTCAAGGAGGCCCTGGGCGTCCGTGTACATGCCGTCGATCCCGCCGACGCAGAGCTCGTGGTGTTGGGTTCCGGCACGGGCCACTCCGCCAAGCATGCGGTGGGAACCGGGATGGATATCCGCTGGTCCGACGATTGCGGCGGCGGCGCCTGAACCGAGGGTGAGGGTAGCGAACTCCTGCATGAACCCCTCACGGGTGTCTACGGTCTCGTTCAGCCGGCGAAGTGTGGCTTCCTGGGTGGCCTGGGAATCCTCGCCGTTGACCACCATGGCGTACTGGATCTGACCGGCCTCGATCATATTGGCCGCCAGCATCATGCCGTTGACGAATCCGAGGCACGCGTTGGTCACGTCGAAGTTCATGGCCGACGACGGCAGGCCGAGCCCGTGGTGAATCTTCACGGCAACCGATGGCTCAAGGTTGCTTCGCGAAACGGACGTATTGATCAGCAGGCCGATCTGCGATGCTTCGATGCCGGTGGAGGCCAGCGCCTTGGCACCCGCTTCGATGGCGCCGTCCTCAAATCCGGTGCCCGGAGCCCACCAGCGCCGCTCGGTGATTCCGGCCACACGCTGCAGCAGGCCCTTGGAAAGCCGTAAACGTTTCAGGGCCGGCGCGAGGAGACGATCGAATTCTGCGGAGGTGACTATGACCGGAGCCTCAACACTTTCCACGCCGAGCAGGGCGGTGTTGTGGTGTCGGAAGTTGAAATTACCGGTCAAATTTCCTGCCCTTAGTCCGCTGGTACCCGCGGATTTGCCCGCTGGCTCGCTGTTCACCGCACCGGAACCGATAGCGCTTAGCCGGCGTTTGATGCCAATCTGCAATTGGTAAGCACACTTCGGTTACTAACGATCCTGAGGAAAGCCTAGTTCCTCCAGCAGATAACGGCACGTTGGGCGTCTCAATCCTCGCCCCCAAAACCGGCCGCAATACCCTGAACTTCCCGCTGAACACAGTAGATTGTGAGGTAAAGAACCCCTCCTAGAAGAGAACCGTAACCCGTGCACCTGAAAAGTCTGACCGTGCGAGGCTTCAAGTCATTTGCCTCTGCCACGACCTTCGACTTTGAGCCGGGCGTCACCGCCGTCGTCGGTCCCAATGGTTCCGGCAAATCCAACGTGGTGGACGCACTGGCCTGGGTGATGGGGGAGCAGGGCGCCAAGACGCTGCGCGGCGGCAAGATGGAGGACGTCATCTTCGCGGGGACCTCCGGCCGTGCGCCCCTGGGCAGAGCGCAGGTCTCCCTGACAATTGACAACGCCGACGGCGCCCTGCCGATCGAATACTCCGAAGTCACCATCTCGCGCACCCTGTTCCGGGCAGGCGGTTCCGAGTACGCCATCAACGGCAATAACTGCCGGCTGCTTGACATCCAGGAACTGCTCTCCGATTCCGGCCTGGGCCGCGAGATGCACGTGATCGTGGGGCAGGGTCAACTGGACAAGGTGCTGCACGCCACACCGGAGGACCGGCGCGGGTTCATCGAGGAAGCAGCCGGCATCCTGAAGCACCGGCGCCGCAAGGAAAAGACGGTGCGTAAGCTCGAGGCGATGCAGGCCAACCTCACCCGCCTGACCGACCTCACCGGCGAAATCCGACGCCAGCTGACTCCATTGGGCAAACAGGCGGACATCGCGCGCCGTGCCCAGCAGGTCCAGTTCCAGGTCCGCGACGCCCGCGCCAGACTGCTTGCCGACGATCTTGCGCAGCTCGTTGCCTCCTTCGAGCAGGAGGTCGCTGATGAAACCGCCCTGAAGCAGCGGCGCGCCGAGGTTGAAGCGCTGCTGGAGACCGGCCGTTCCCGGCAGGCGGAGCTGGAGCGGCTTGCAGCAGACGCCACCCCGCGGCTGAACGCCACACGGGATGCGTGGTATCGGCTCTCCTCCACCCGCGAACGCTTCCGGTCGCTGGGGACCCTGGCGGAGGAACGACGCCGGCTCCTGGGTTCAGTGGACACCGCTGCGGACGGTAGCCGGGATCCCGATGAGCTGGAGCGGCAGGCCAGCCTCGTTCGTGCTGAAGAGGCCGAGCTTGCCGAGCACATAGGGAACCGGCGGGACGCGCTCGAAGACGCAGTGGAGCAGCGTGCCGAGGCAGAGGACGCCGCGGCAGCCGAAGAGAAACGGCTCGCATCCCTGCTTCGTGCTGCGGCCGACCGCCGGGAGGGCCTGGCGAAGCTCTCCGGGCAGGTCGGTGCGGCCCGATCACGGGTCGAATCAGCGGAGGCGGAGCTGGGCAGGCTGCGCGCCTCCGTGGTTGAGGTGGGCGAACGCCGCCGCCAGGCGCAGTCTGATTTCACGGCCCTCGAGACTCAGGTGGCCGGTGCAGAGCAGGGTGAGGAAAGCCTCGACGCCGACTATGAGGAAGCGAGCGCCGCACTGGAGGCGGTTCTCGAATCGCTGGAGAACCTGAACGACGAGGAGCGGGCCGCGGAACGCGAGCGCGATGCCCTGCAGGCGAGGATCGAAGCCCTGCGGATGGGCCTGGAGCGCAAGGACGGGTCCAGCGCCCTCCTGACCGCGGATGTCAAAGGCGTGCTCGGATCCGTAGCCGAACTGCTCAGCGTTGAAGCCGGCTACGAGGCTGCCGTCGCCGCGGCGTTGGGAGCGGTCGCGGAGGGTGTTGCCGTCGATTCCCTGGAAGCAGCAGACGCCGCGCTCCGTCTCATGAAGAACGACGACGCCGGCCGGGTTGAGTTGCTGGTTGCAGGGCTCATGACTGAGCCCCCGGTGGCCCTGCCGGATGGCCTGCGCTCCGCGGCGGAACTCGTCACCGCACAGGCTGGGCTCGAAGGCGCCGTGCGCGCCTTGCTGGGTGGCGTCGTCGTCGTCGGCTCGCTGTCCGAGGCAGCGGAGCTGGTGAACCGGAATGCGCAACTGACCGCCGTGACCCGTAGCGGGGACGTTTTCACCGCGGCGACGGTGCGTGGTGGAACGGCGGCGGCACCTGGAACCCTTGAGGTGCAGGCGGCGGTCGATGAGGCAGCGGAAGCGCTTCGGGCGGTCACGGAACGGTATGAGCGCGCGCGCTTCGGGATCTCTGCTGCCACAGCGCAGCGCGCCGAAGCCCAGGAGCGCGCTGACGCTGCCCTCGAACGGCTGCACGAGTCGGATGCGCGGCTCGCGGCCGTAGCGGAGAAACTCGGACAGCTGGGTTCCGTATTGCGTTCGGCCTCTGGGGAGACGGACAGGCTGACCCGCCTCGCCGAAACCGCTGAGGCAAACCTCGCCGCCGAGGAGCAACGGCTGGAAGAGATCACCCTACGGTTGGCACAGGCCCAGGAGGCCCCCGCGGAGAGCGAACCCGACACGCAGGACCGCGACACGCTCGCCCTCGCTGCGACCCATGCCCGACAGGCCGAAATGGAGGCCCGGCTCGCGCTGCGCAGTGCCGAGGAACAGCTCAATGCCACGGCCAACCGGGCGGCGTCGCTTGAGCATGCAGCGCAGACCGAGCGCACCGCCCGCGAGCAGGCTGCCGAACGCGCCCGGATCCGGCGTCTGCAGGGCGAGAAGGCGGCGGCTGTTGGGCAGGCGGTGCGGCAGGCGCTGACGTTCCTCGACGTTTCAGTGGACCGCGCCGCGCAGAGCCGTGACGCAGCCGAAGCCGTCCGTTCGGCGTGGGAAGCCGAGCTCGGGACGGTCCGAACAGACAATGAGAAGCTTCTCGCAGAGCTTGCCGAACTGACGGATTCCGTGCACCGTGACGAGCTGGCCCGGGCACAGCAGCGGCTGCGGATCGAGACGCTGGAGAACCGCTCTATCGACGAGCTCGGGCTCACAGCCGATCACCTGGTGGCCGAGTACGGGCCGGATCAGCCCGTTCCCTCCGCCGGTGAAACCGGCGACAAGTGGGCGCAATTGCGCGTGGCGGTGGACGAGAGCGGCAATCCCGTCCGCGAAGGAGTCCCTTTTGTGCGCGAGGAGCAGGAGAAACGGCTCAAACGCGCCGAGAGGGATCTTTCAGCACTGGGCAAGGTCAACCCGCTGGCACTGGAGGAATTCGCGGCGCTCGAGGAACGGCACCAGTTCCTCAGTACCCAGCTGGAGGACCTCAAGGCCACGCGCAAGGACCTGCTGGACATTATCCGCGAGGTGGATGAACGGGTAGAGCAGGTCTTCACCGCCGCCTACCAGGACACCGCCGAGCAGTTCGAGCGGGTCTTCGGGCGCCTCTTTCCGGGCGGTGAGGGGCGGCTCGTGCTCACTGACCCGGATGACATGCTGACCTCCGGGATCGAAGTTGAGGCCCGCCCTGCCGGAAAGAAGATTAAGCGGCTGTCGTTGCTGTCCGGTGGGGAGCGTTCGCTGACCGCGGTCGCCCTGTTGGTAGCGATCTTCAAGGCGCGTCCGTCACCGTTCTACGTGATGGACGAAGTTGAAGCCGCGCTGGACGACACCAACCTGGGCAGGCTCATCACCATCTTCGAGGAGCTGCGCGAGTCCAGCCAGCTCATCGTCATCACGCACCAGAAGCGCACCATGGAGGTTGCGGACGCCCTGTACGGCGTCACCATGCGGGGCGACGGCGTTTCCACGGTGATCAGCCAGCGCCTCGTGGACGCTTAAGACTTGCTCTGCAGGGTCTCCCGCGCGAGCGTCCACATCAGGAACGCTGCGAGGGCGGTCACGCCCGTCAGCCCGAAAGCCCATCCGTAGGACAGGGTGTCAACGAGGACGCCCGCCAGGATGGGGCCGAAGATGGTTCCGGTATCGGTGCTCATCTGGAAGGCAGCCAGCACCTTCCCGCCGCTTCGCTCGTTCCCTACGACGTCAGCCACCGCCGCCTGCTGCGCCGGGTTCAGGATGCCTGCCCCGATGCCCGCCACCACCGAAACGGCGAAAAACGTAACGACGTCGCCGGTCAGGCCCAGGCACGCCATCGCGATTCCGTTGACGGCCAGCCCGGTAAGCACCAGCGGTTTTCGGCCCACCGAGTCGGTGAGCCGTCCCGAGAAGGTCAGCGCCAGGGCCGTTCCTCCCGCGAAGAAGGCCAATGAGATACCCGCGACTTCGGGACCGGCTCCCAGGACCGCAGCAGCGAACAAGGGAACGAGCGCCATCCGCACACCGAAGGAAGCCCAGCCGTTCGCGAAACCGGAAACCAGCGCCGCCCGGTAGGCAGAATCCCGTAGCGCCTCGCGCACGGGCAGGACAGGCTGCACCGGACCTTTGGTGCGGCCGCCCAGCGTGGTGTCCTTCAGCTGGAAGAAGACGACGGCGGCAGCCACCAGCAGCGCCCCCGCATACACGAGGAACGGCACCCGCAGGCCGAATCCGGCGAGCAGCCCGCCGATGAAGGGTCCACCGATACTGCCGAGCAGGAATGCGGACGCATACGCACCGCTCACCCGGCCGCGCATTCCCGGCGGCGCCAACCGGATGATCAGCCCCATCGCCGAGATGGTGAACATGGTTGAGCCGATGCCCCCGAGCCCCCGGAAGATCAGCAGTTGCCAGTAGTCCGCTGCGAAGGCACACGCCGCCGTCGAAAGAGCAACGATGATCAGCCCTGCCACGTAGACCGGCCGCTCGCCAAGACGCTCGACAAGCTTGCCGCCGGCAGGCGCGAACACCAGTCGCGTGAATGCGAACGCGCTGACGATCACGGCCGCTGCCGTCGCTTCGACGCCGAAGCTCTGGGCGAACTGGGGAAGGACGGGGGACACGAGCCCAAAGCCGATCGCGATCACGAAAGCCGCAGCGATCAGTACCTTGATTTCACGCGGCAGACGTAAGCGCTCAGCCGCGCCGGCGGCAGGTTTCATCCGCCGGGGAAAGTTCCGAAAAGCAACCACAAAGTACGATTCTCCCAGTTCCGGCGACTTCCGATTGCCAATGCCCGGTGTGAGAAGCTTGGGAACGTGAACGAGATCCTCCCGATAGTAATTTACGTAGTCGTAGCGCTGGCCGTTCTGGGCACGCTTGCAGCCCTGCTCGTGCGGTCCCGCCGGACCCCGCCGGGCACCTACACAACCACGCGGGACGCCGACGACGACGGCGGCGTCACCTCGCGCGGTGCCGGCACCGACACCCTGGACCGGCCCGTCGAGACTGACACTGCACCCGACGTCGTTATTCCGGACGATCTCCGGGACCTCGAGGAGACGGACACCGGCGTCGAGACCGTCCCGGTTGAAACCCCTGATCCGGTCCAGGGCCGGCTCGCGCGTCTGCGCGCACGGCTGGTCAAGTCCAACAACGCGCTCGGCAAGGGACTGCTCGCCCTTCTCTCGCGCGATCAGATCGACGAGGACGTCTGGGACGAGATCGAGGAAACGCTGCTGCTGGCAGACCTTGGCACCGAGCCGACGACTGAACTTGTTGATGCCCTGCGCACCCGCGTGAAGATAGCGGGCAGCCGAAGCCCCGAAGAGGTCAAGGAGATGCTCCGCGAGGAACTCGTGAAGCTGGTCGATCCCACCATGGACCGGTCCCTGGCCACAGACAGGCACGCGGACCGTCCCGCAATTGTGATGGTTGTCGGCGTCAACGGGGTAGGAAAGACCACCACCGTAGGCAAGCTGGCCAGGGTTCTGGTAGCAGAGGACAAGGACGTGCTGCTGGGTGCGGCGGACACGTTCCGTGCTGCCGCGGCAGAGCAGTTGGCCACCTGGGGACAGCGCGTGGGAGTGCCGACGGTGAAGTCCGACGTCGACGGCGCGGACCCCGCATCGGTCGCGTACGAGGCCGTGAAGGCAGGTATCGAGGGCGAGGTCGACGTCGTCATGATCGACACAGCCGGGCGCCTGCAGAACAAGGTGGGGCTGATGGATGAGCTCGGCAAGGTCAAGCGGGTCATCGAGAAGCAGGGCACCGTGGACGAGGTTTTGCTTGTCCTCGACGCAACCACCGGGCAGAACGGACTCAACCAGGCGCGGGTATTTGCCGAGGTCGTCAACATCACCGGCATCGTCCTCACCAAACTGGACGGCACAGCCAAGGGAGGGATCGTCGTCGCGATCCAACGCTCACTCGGCGTTCCGGTGAAACTTATCGGGCTCGGTGAAGGTGCTGACGACCTCGCACCCTTCGAGGCCGAAGGATTCGTCGACGCACTGCTGAATTAGTCCGGCCCAGAGCTGAATAACCGGATGCGCCGGCGGAGATTGCTCCGCCGGCGCATTCGGTGTCGGCCCGAAATGGGCTAGAAGGTGAAGGTGAAGACGGTTGCCGTTCCGGCGGTGATCGGGAGGGTGACCTCGGTGGTGCCTGGTTCGAAGTCGGGGATGGATGGTCGTTCCGGGGCTGGGATGGGTGGTGCTGGTTGTCCATCGATGCGTGTGTCGTTGTGGGCTCTGTAGGACGGCCCGGTCATCTGTGTCATGACACCGGTGCGGGCGCCTTCGGGCAGGGTGATGGTCACGTCGGTGGGAGCAGCGCTCTGGGGGTTGTTCTGGTTCACGAGGATCACGCTCATGCTGCCGTCCTCATGTTTGACGGCGTAGCTGTAGGCCAGGCCACCGCCTTGCTGTGAGGATTCGAGGAACCAGCCGGTGGGCAGTTCGGCCACGAGGGATTGGCCGTACCAGTTGGCCCGTTCGTGGAACGTGCCATCGGGTTGCAGGTACTGGCCGCCGGTGCAGATGGAGGACATCGGCGGTCCGCCCTGGCAGGTGATCAGCGAGCTGTGGAAACTCAGCCGGGGAATCCCGAGTTCCGCTGCGCTGAGCGCGTAGTCAACGGTCCACAGGGCCGAGGCGTGGGTTTCGGTGGTCTCGTTGGACCCGGGGCAGGCAGAGATACCGGTCTCCGGGATCCACGTATTCAACCCGGCCGCATTCGCCGGTGCCATTGCCTGCAACCGGTAGTCCTGGGCACGTTCATGGATCGGTTCGGCCATCAGGTTCTCCATGATCGGCTCACCCAACGGATCCTGGGCGCCGTCGCACTGGGACAGCGGGTAATGGTGGAAAGACAGAATCTTCTCCTGCGGGATCTCAGCCTGGGCGAAGGGCTCCCACCAGGACTCCGAGTACGTTCCCGGTCCAACGATCGCGACGTCAGGCGCGACGGCGTACATCGCCTCCGCGTACTGCTTCAACTCGGCCAGGTAGTCCTCGATCCACCAGTCATCCGGACGCAGACCGGTCTTCGGGTAACCATTGGGCTCATTGCCCACAGTGATACCCACCAGGCGGTCCCCGAAGATGTTCGAGGCGTGCTTGGCCATGTCCGCGGCACGGGCAGGATCGAAGTGCGCAAGGTCCACGGTCAGACTGATGGTGGCATCCGCTGCGACCAGCAGGGTGTTGATACGCTCCAGGTCCGCCGGTCCCGCAGCCCGCACCGGATGGGCTTTATCGCCCTCGAGTCCGGCAGGGATCGGCTCCCCGGACGAGGTCCAGAAGAAGCGGCGGTCAACGGCGTTGCCTCCGAAGCGCAGCATCGGCTGCCCCAACCCCTGCAAACTCGTAACTATCTCAGCGTTGTCCCCGGAGAGCTGAGGATTAGCAAGATCCGTTGCCTCCAAAGAAATACCAACAAGACCCGTCGGAAGAACCGTGCCAGTCTGCTCATCACTGACCGAAACACTCATCGGTTCCACGGCCTCCAACGGAGACCCCGCGGGCGGACCCGCCTGCTGATAGAACACCGTCGGCGCAGCCGGCAGCGGTTCGGTAGACGCAGGCGACGGAGTTCCGGTAAGTTCCGGCGGCGGAGGAGGCGCAATGCTCTCAACCGTGGCCGGACGCCCGCCGTTGGGCAGAACGGTGACACCCACAAGGGTCCCTGCAAGCAGCATTGCAGCGGCCGCGGCAGCACCGATCATCAGGCGGGGATCCGGACGGCCCTGGGCCTGGTGGCGCGCCGTTATACGCCGCCTGCGCGGCGTGTCGTTCGGTTCAGTGGGTGGATGAGACATTCTTCTCCAAAGCGTGGCTGAGATTCAGCGTCATTCAAGCTTAACCGCCAGCTCCCGACATGCCCGACAACGACGACGCCACCCACTCCCGCGCCGTCATCCCCACCGTGAAACACACCCGAAACAAAGCGGTCATCCACTCTTTACCTCGGGTCGCGGCTTGTAACGTCCCCGCAACACAATTCCCAAGGCGGCGAAACACGGGATTGCCAAGATTTTGAACCAGCGGGAAGTGCCCGCCACTTCCGAGAGGACGAAAAGATGGATCTGACTGCAGGTCACGTCTGGGTCATGGTTTCCGCCGCCCTGGTATTGCTCATGACCCCCGGACTGGCATTTTTCTACGGCGGCATGACCCGCGCCAAGGCAGCGCTGAACATGATGATGATGAGCTTCATCGCTGTGGGCCTCGTTGGCATCGTGTGGGTTCTCTGGGGTTACTCGATGACCGGTGGGGAGGGTATCGCCCAGCTATTCGGGAATCCCTTCGCCTCCTTCGGGCTTGAGGGCCTGATTGGTACCGAGGACATGATCAGCGCCGGCTACGGTGCAACCTTCGCAATCATCACGGTAGCGCTGATCAGCGGTGCGATCGCCGACCGCGCAAAGTTCGGCGCCTGGTCGCTCTTTGTTCCCATCTGGGTCACCGCTGTCTACTGTCCCCTTGCTTTTATGGTCTGGGGAGGCGGACTCCTCAGCGCTGAGGGCGCCATCGGCGGTGCAGTGGGCGAAGCAATCGACTTCGCGGGCGGAACAGTTGTCCACATCAGCGCGGGCGTGGCAGCGCTTGTCCTGGCCATCATTCTGGGCAAACGGCAGGGCTTCGGCAAGGATCCGGCGCACCGCCCACACAACGTTCCACTGGTGATGCTCGGCGCTGCGCTGCTCTGGTTCGGCTGGTTCGGATTCAACGGCGGTGCTGCCGGCACCGCGGAGGAAGCAGGACTCATCTGGGTCAACACGATGGCCGCTCCGGCCGCAGCGATGGTCGGCTGGCTTGTCATCGAAAGGTTCCGCGACGGCCGTCCCACCTCGCTGGGAGCCGCTTCGGGGATCGTCGCCGGACTGGTAGCGATCACACCGGCCTGCGCGAGCGTGAGCCCGGTTGGCGCCGTCGGACTCGGCCTGGTCTCGGGCGCGGTGTGCGCCCTCGCCGTCGGGCTCAAGTACAAGCTCGGCTTCGATGACTCGCTCGACGTCGTTGCGGTGCACCTTGTGGCGGGAACGCTCGGTACGATCGCGATCGGCTTCATTGCCCTGCCAATCGACGGCGTAGGCGGCGGCCTGTTCTACGGCGGTGGGTTCGGCCAGCTAGTGGCGCAGGTGGTGTCGGTGCTGGTGGCGGTTGCCCTCTCGGCGATCATGACCGCACTCATTGGCCTGGCCATCCACAAGACCATCGGATTCCGCGTCACCGCCGACAACGAGGTGTCCGGCGTGGACCTCTCCGAGCACGCCGAGACCGCGTACGAATTCGGTGGGCTGGGCGTCGGTGGCCCCTTTCACCCCTTCCACGAGCCCGCACCGGCACCACCGGTTGAAGCGGCACAGCAGAAAGTGAACTCATGAAGCTAGTGACAGCCATTGTCCGGCCGGACAAGCTCGACAACGTCCGGGGAGCCCTCGAGAACTACGGGGTGCAGGGCCTGACGGTCAGCCAGGCCAGCGGTTACGGTCGCCAGCGCGGACACACTGAGGTCTACAGGGGAGCGGAATACACGGTCGATCTCCTGCAGAAGGCACGCGTTGAGGTCCTGGTGGCTGACGCCTGGGTCAACGACATCGTCGATGTACTGGTCTCAACCGCCAACACCGGCAAGGCCGGAGACGGCAAGGTCTGGGTCCTTCCGGTCGAGGATGCTGTTCGCGTCCGTACTGGTGAGCGGGGGGAAGCCGCGCTCTGACCCTCTGGGAAGGTTCGTGCAGATAAGGCGGGTTGAACTCGGTTCAAACCCGCCTTATCTGTGCGAAAGTTCGGCCTTAGGAATCGGGCCACGAGGACGGGCCGTCCGAGCCGGCGGGATATTCATCCATCGGAACCTCGTCTGCCTGCCAGGCGGCGAGGACAGGCTCGACGATGCGCCAACAGTCCTCCGCTGTGTCCCCTCGGACGGACAGCGTCGGATCCCCTGATAGCACACCGTCCAGAACTTCGCCGTAGGGGAGCAGCTCGGAAGCGTTGAGTTCCGCCTGCAGGGTGGCCCGGTCCAGGCAGAACACGTCACCGGGGCCGTTGACGTCGATGTCCAGCTGCAGAGTGTCGGGACCGAATCCAATCCGTAGCCGCGTGGGCGAATCAACGCCGGTGAATCCGTCAGGCAGGTGATTCACCGGTTTGAAAGTGATGACGGCTTCCTTATGGGTGCGGCCCACTGCCTTGCCCGAACGCAGCCTGAAGGGCACTCCGGCCCAGCGGTCGTTGTTGATGGAGACTTCGATCTCCGCGAGTGTTTCGGTTCCCCGGGCAGGATCAACGCCGTCCTCATCCACGTAGTTGGGCACATCCCGGTTCTCGATCGTGCCGGCCGTATACCGGGCGCGCCGGGTGGTGTTCCTATAGTCGCGACCAACAGAGCTGGCGCGAAGGACCGTCCCGATGTGGTCGCGGAGGTCCCGCTCGTGGAGGGTCGACGGCGCGTTCATCGCGATCAGCGCCATAATCTGCAGCAAATGGCTCTGGATCATGTCACGCAGGGCCCCGGCGCCGTCGTAGTAGCGAGCGCGGTTCTCCAGCGTGAGCTTTTCGTCGAACACGATGTCCACGGATTCGATATGGAGGTTGTTCCAGACCGGTTCTAGAAGGCGGTTCGCGAAGCGCAGGCCCAGGATGTTGAGCACCGTGGCCTTGCCCAGGAAGTGGTCAACCCGGTGGACATGGTCTTCGGGGACGAGGTCCTCGAGGATGGAATTGAGCCGGTGCGCCGATTCCCGGTCCGTCCCGAACGGTTTCTCCATTACCAGCCGGGAGCCCTCCGGCAGGTCTTCGGGCTCGAGCGTGGCGCACGCCTTCTCGCTGACGGCTGGGGGCAGGGCGAAGTAGATGGCGACCGGTCCCTGAAGCCCGGCGATCAGCTCTGCGAGCGCACCCCTGGCGGTCACGTCCACCTGGTGGTACGTGCTCTCGGTCCGGATGCGGGTCAGCGCGTGTTCGCCGTCGTCGTCGTCATTTTGGGTGAACGCGGGGGAAGCGGCAGCAAAGGAGGTTTTCAGCCGGTCCTGCCACTGTTCTTCGCTCCAGGCGTCCGACCCCGCTCCGACGAGGGCCAGGTTGCCCGCCTTGCCATGCCGGACCAGGCGTGCGAGGCCGGGCAAGAGGAGGCGTCCGGTGAGGTCCCCCGAGGCGCCGAGGATCAGTAGCGTACGGATTGCCTGCCCCTGGAACTGGTGGCCCGAGGCCTGTTCATCAATCGCATGAGTAGTCACCCTTAACACCCTGCCACCGAAGGTGTGTCCCTGTCTCGCGCACACGGGGAAGATGCCCAGTTGCTACCCTTGATAGTTGAATCCACGCAAGCTCGAGGAAAGCAGTTCACGTACCGTGTTCAATTCACTCTCAGACCGGCTGACAGCGACCTTCAAGAACCTTCGCGGCAAGGGTCGCCTGTCAGAGGCCGACGTCGACGCCACGGTCCGCGAGATCCGCCGCGCCCTGCTCGACGCAGACGTTGCTGTCCCGGTCGTGCGTGCTTTCGCCGCACAGGTCAAGGAACGTGCGCTCGGTCTGGAGGTTTCGCAGGCGCTGAACCCCGGCCAGCAGGTTGTCAAGATTGTGAACGAGGAGTTGGTGGGAATCCTGGGCGGGGAGACCCGCAGGATGCGCCTCGCCAAAAACCCGCCGACGGTGATCATGCTCGCCGGCCTGCAGGGTGCGGGTAAAACCACGCTGGCCGGAAAACTGGCCAAGTGGCTCAAGGGTCAGGGCCACAGCCCGCTGCTGGTCGCCTGCGACCTGCAGCGGCCCAACGCGGTCAAGCAGCTGCAGGTAAACGGTCAACGTGCAGGTGTGCCGGTCTTTGCGCCGCATCCCGGTGTCAGTTCCGAATTTGAAGCCGCCACAGGTGATCCCGTTGACGTCGCCCGCCAGGGCGTTGCGGAGGCACGGACCAAACTGCACGACGTCGTCATCGTCGACACAGCGGGTCGTCTGGGCATCGACGCCGAGCTGATGCAGCAGGCATCCGACATCCGCGATGCGGTAACTCCGGACGAAGTCCTCTTCGTCATCGATG
Organism: Arthrobacter pigmenti; assembly: GCF_011927905.1. Classification (NCBI taxonomy): domain Bacteria; kingdom Bacillati; phylum Actinomycetota; class Actinomycetes; order Micrococcales; family Micrococcaceae; genus Arthrobacter; species Arthrobacter pigmenti. The sequence continues at coordinate 1,782,560 of NZ_JAATJL010000001.1, read as the reverse complement.
CGATGATCGGCCAGGACGCAGTGAACACTGCGCAGGCCTTCAACGAGGGCGTGAACTTCACCGGCGTGGTGTTGACCAAGCTCGACGGCGATGCCCGCGGCGGCGCGGCACTCTCCGTAGCGTCCATAACTGGCAAGCCCGTCATGTTCGCTTCGACCGGTGAAGCGCTGACCGACTTCGAGGTCTTCCACCCGGACCGGATGGCATCCCGGATTCTCGACATGGGAGACATCCTCACCCTGATCGAGCAGGCCGAGCAGGCATGGGACAAGGATGAAGCCGCACGGATGGCGAAGAAGTTCGCCGACCAGGAGGACTTCACCCTCGATGACTTCCTCGCGCAGATGCAGCAGATCCGCAACATGGGCTCCATGAAGAAGATGCTCATGATGATGCCGGGTGCGGCGAACATGCGGCAGCAGCTCGAGAATTTTGATGAGCGTGAGATTGACCGGGTGGAGGCGATTGTTCGCTCGATGACGCCCCATGAGCGGGTTGCACCGAAGATCATCAACGGTTCCCGCCGGGCGCGCATTGCCCGTGGGTCCGGTGTGCACGTGTCCGAAGTCAACGGCTTGCTGGAGCGTTTCGGGCAGGCCCAGAAGATGATGCGAAAGATGGCTGCAGGCGGTGGTATTCCGGGAATGCCGGGCATGCCCGGGCCCGGGGGTTTCTCGGGTGGAGCACGTAAGGGCAAGCCGAATGCCAAGGGCAAGAAGAAGCCCAAGTCGGGCAATCCCGCAAAGGCAGCGCAGGAAGCTGCCGCTGCGGAAGCCAAGCGGAACGGGCAGCGTGCGGCGGTTCCCAGCGGTGCCGCTTTCGGCAAGCAGGATGACTTCGATCCTGCCTCGCTCAACCTGCCCAAGGGCTTCGAGAAGTTCCTCGGCAAGTAGTAGCGGACCAGGCTGCCCCAGGAGATTTCTGCATTTCGTCAGAGGCGGCACCTAGGTTGAGGCCATGAAAAGTGAACGCGTTGTTTTCGTGCACGGTGCCGGTAACTTCGGTGCCGCCGCCTGGACCCGTCAGCACGGGATGGCTCTGGAGTTTGACTGCCTCTTTGTTCGCCGCCACGGGTTCCATCCGGTAGCCGCTCCGCTGCCCACCGATTTCGCGCAGGATCAGCGCATAGTCGCCGAGGCGCTCGGATCGGGCGGTCATCTGGTGGCAGCGTCGCAGGGCGCCGTCGCAGCGATGATGGTTGCGGTCGAACGCCCCGAGCTCGTGAGGTCGTTGACTTTGGCTGAGCCTGCGTGCCTGTCGCTCACGGAGTCACTGCCGGCCACAGCCGCGCACAAGGCGCGGGTGCAGCCCTTGTTCGACAGGGCGGGGGAGCTCACGGACGAGGAGTTCAACCGCGAATTCGTTCGCCTGGTCTTCGCCGCCGAGCCCCGGACGCTTGATACCCCCGAGGCAAAGCGTGCGGCGCGGCGCCTGAGGTTGCAGGCACCACCCTGGACGGCGCCACTGCATATTGTTCCCGGCGTGCCCACCCTCGTGCTGACCGGTGGGTGGGAGCCGCTCTATGAGGAAGTGGCGGGATATCTGGCTGAGACGGGCGCCCGCCATACGGTGGCTGGTGGAGGACACCGTCCGCAGGACACCCCCGCCGGCGCGGACCTGATCAGCGGTTTTATTCGCACCCACAGCCGGAAAGCGGCCTGAAAACTGATAGTGCCGGAAATAACTTTAACCTTCAAGTAGTTAGCTTGTGTAACAGCGCGCACTTGGAGGAACTCATGAACTTAGTACAGGACCTGCTCCCGGCCGAGACGGCAATGGGAACCATCACGCTGAAGGTGGGGGATCTGGCCCGGATGGCGGGCTACTACCGGTCGGCCCTCGGGCTGGTTGATCTCGCCGAATCCGCGGAAGGGTTGTATCTGGGCCGCCCCAATACGCCGCTTGTGCACCTGGCTCCTGCCGGTGGCCTGAAACTGCCCGCCCGTTCGGAGGCGGGACTGTTCCACACCGCCATTCTCTTTGCCGACCGCGCGGACCTGGCGGCAACAGTTGCATCCGCAGCGCAGTCGGCACAAGCCGGGGAAGGCCGCTACGTGGGCAGCGCGGACCACCTTGTGAGCGAGGCCTTCTACTTCACGGACCCGGAGGGCAACGGCGTTGAGCTGTACTTCGACAAACCCCGGGAGACCTGGAACTGGACCACATCAAACGGCCACCGCTCCGTCACGATGGACAACACGCCACTGCCGCCACAGCAGTACCTGACCGCGAACCTGACCGAGGATTCGGTGAGGAATCAGGAGAAGGCTCCCGCCGACGTCGGGCATGTCCATCTGCAGGTGGGCGACGTTGAGACGGCGGAGAACTTCTACGTGGCTACGCTTGGTTTCGAGCGAACCGCGGGATGGCACGGCCAGGCGCTGTTCGTGGCCGCCGGGGGATACCACCACCATATGGCCATGAATGTCTGGAACAGCCGCGGCGCGGGGCCGCGGAAGGACACCCTCGGCCTCGGCGAAGTCCTCATTCACGTTCAGACAGTTGATGAGGCAGGCGCTCTCGCGGAGCGGCTGGACGCGGCGGGAGTGGGGTACCACCACACCGGCGCGGAGCTGCGATTTAACGACCCCTGGAACAACAAGCTGCGGGTCGCCGTACGCTGAAGGCGTGCCTGAGTCGCCTGCAGGCCGTTCCGTCTGGCACAATGTAGCTGTACCCAATCTGCGCAGCCCCTCTCTCTGCGTGCATTGTGTCCTCTAGAACCCCCAAAAGTATGGCCCGCCCCACGGGTGCAGAAACCGGAGTTCGCCCTTTTGATCAACAAGGAGTGACCACACAAGTGGCCGTAAAGATTCGCCTGAAGCGCTTCGGCAAGATGCGCGCACCGTACTACCGCATTGTCGTCATGGACTCCCGCGCCAAGCGCGACGGACGTGCCATCGAGGAGATCGGCAAGTACCACCCCACTGAAGAGCCCTCGTTCATCGAGGTCAAGTCGGACCGTGCACAGTACTGGCTCGGAGTCGGCGCACAGCCCACGGAGCAGGTCGCCGCGATCCTCAAGATCACCGGTGACTGGCAGAAGTACAAGGGTATCGAGGGCCAGGAAGGCACCTTGAAGACCAAGGCCCCGAAGGAAGCCTTCACGGCACCTGAGAAGGGTTCGGTCATTGTGCCCGAGGCCATCACTAAGAAGAGCAAGAAGGCCGACGAGCCTGAGGCAGAAGCTTCCGAGGCTGAGTAAATTGCTCGCTGAAGCGCTGGAACACCTCGTTCGCGGGATCGTGGACAGCCCTGACGACGTCCGGGTATCCACCAAATCCAACCGTCGCGGCGAGACGCTCGAGGTCCGGGTTCACCAGGAAGACCTCGGCCGCGTCATCGGCCGGCAGGGAAGGACAGCACGCGCCCTGCGCACTGTCATCTCAGCCCTCGCAGACGGCGAGCCGGTGCGGGTCGACGTCGTGGACACCGACCGCCGCCGCTGACCAGCAGCACATGCTTCCGAGTCCGGCCCCACCACGCCAGTGTTGGGGCCGGACTTTTCACGATCCGCCCACATCAATTCGAAACCGGAGACCAGATGGACCTGCAGGTTGCCCGCATCGGCAAGCCCCACGGCATTCGCGGTGAGGTTACCGTGCAGCTCTTCACGGACGCTCCCGAAGAGCGGTTCGAAGTCGGCGCCGTTTTTCGTGTGGAGCCTGCCTCCAGCGGTCCGTTGACGATCTCCAGTGCACGTTGGAACAAGGACATCCTCATTCTCGGCTTCGAGGAGGTTGCCGACCGCAACGCCGCCGAGCTCCTGCGCGGCGCACAGCTCTTCATTGACTCCGAAGAGGACAACGACGACGACGGCGATGCCTGGTATGAGCACGAATTGGTCGGCCTCCAGGCCCGGGTGGGGAGCGACGTCGTCGGCCGGGTGAGTGCCCTGCGCACCATGAGCGTCCAGGACCTGCTGATTATCGAGCGGCCGGACGGCGAGGAAGTGCTGGTGCCGTTCGTCTCAGAGATTGTGCCCGAGGTGGATATCGAGGGTGGGTTCGTGCTCCTGACTCCGCCGGCGGGGCTGCTGGAACTGAACCTTCCCGGTTCAAACCAGGCCGAAGAGTCACACCCGAACGTCAGCGATAGCTAGTGCGCATCGACGTCGTCAGCATCTTTCCTGAGTACCTTGCCGCCCTGGAGCTCTCGCTGATCGGCAAGGCGCGGCAGGACGGGCTGCTCTCCCTTACCGTCCACAACCTGCGGGACTTCACGGTCGACCGGCACCGGACCGTCGATGACACGCCATACGGCGGAGGTGCCGGGATGGTCATGAAACCGGAGCCTTGGGCTCAGGCATTGGAGGACGTGCGCGGTGATTCGCGTCCTGTGCTGATCGTTCCCTCTCCCGCCGGGGAACGCTTCACCCAGGCAATGGCACACGAGCTCGCGGAGGAAGAACATCTCGTCTTCGCCTGCGGTCGCTATGAAGGGATCGATGAGCGGGTGCTCGACTGGGCCGCGGACTCGTTCGACGTCCGACCCGTGAGCCTCGGCGACTATGTGCTCAACGGGGGAGAGGTGGCTGTGCTCGCGATGGTGGAAGCGGTCGCGCGGTTGCTTCCCGGCGTCGTCGGAAATCCTGAGTCACTGATCGAGGAGTCCCACGCGGACGGGCTGCTTGAGTACCCGGTCTATACGAAGCCATCCTCCTGGCGCGAGCTCGAAGTGCCGGAGGTACTCCTCAGCGGTAACCATGCTCGCATCGCCCGCTACCGCCGGGACGAACAGTTGCGCCGCACTGTCCTCCGCCGCCCGGATCTGCTCGGCAAACTGGACGTGGAGGCACTCAACGCCGCCGATCTCGCCGTTCTGGCAGAGGCTGGCTATGCGGTGGTCGACGGAATGCTTACCCAGAACTGAGAGATACCTTCGGTTCTGCCATCGCGGCCGCACTGTGGCATAATTGACACTCGTGCCAACTGGGTGCGCGCCTGCCACAGGGGGAGCGTCACCAACGCAGACGGCACACCGGAAACCGCCAAGGGGCGCCCGGTACTCAATCTTCAACGGCATCTGCCTGTTCTGCAGGTCTTTGTCGTTGTGACCAACGTGAATGACCTGTGGCGTTCACCAGGAGCAATGCACATGCATATTCTCGACAGTGTGGATGCAGCCTCGCTGCGCAGCGATGTCCCCAACTTCCGTGCGGGCGACACCCTGAAGGTTCACGTCAACATCATTGAAGGCAAGAACACGCGTGTTCAGGTCTTCCAGGGCTTCGTTCTCGGACGCCAGGGCGACGGTTTACGCGAGACCTTCACCGTTCGCAAGGTCAGCTTCGGTGTCGGCGTTGAGCGTACCTTCCCGGTTCACTCCCCGGTCATCGACAAGATCGAGCTCGTCAGCAAAGGCGACGTACGCCGAGCGAAGCTGTACTACATGCGTGATCTCCGCGGCAAGGCTGCAAAGATCAAGGAGAAGCGGGATCCGAAGACCGCCAAGTAGTCCGCGGATTCACAAGCTTCACCATGCCTGAGTTCTCCGTTCCACGGAAGAAGACCAGGCAGCCCACAAAGCGCCGGCCCGGAACTTCGGGCTGGCGCTTTGTGTTCTATGCGGTTGCCCTCGCCTGCCTGACCATCGTGGCTGTGCGGGCGCTGCTTGTCGACATCTTCTACATCCCCTCCGGCTCTATGGAACCGCTCCTGGAAGCAGGGGACCGGGTGCTGGTCTCACGTACGGATTATGTATTCGGCGAGATCCAGCGCGGAGACGTTGTTGTCTTCGATGGAAGAGGCTCTTTTGCCCCCCTTGGCCCCGGAGGCGTCGAGCAGGCGCTGACGGATACCATGCGATTCTTCGGGCTTGGCGACACCGAAACGGTCTATGTGAAGCGCGTCGTGGGCGTGGGCGGGGACCTGGTTGCGTGCTGCGATTCCAGCGGGGGAGTCACCGTCAACGGGAACGCACTCGAGGAGCCCTACGTTTTCCCCATGAACGCGCCGAGCGAAATGAAGTTCGAGGTAGCTGTTCCAGAGGGTAAGTTGTGGCTGATGGGTGATCACCGGTCGGAGTCATTCGATTCACGGGGCTTGTTGGGTGCTCCAGGAGGCGGGCTGGTTTCCGAGGAGCGGGTCATCGGCCGTGCGATCAGCGTAGTCTGGCCCCCTGTTAACGCAGCAGCTATCCCACGCCCAGCCGACGCGCCGTAACCGGCAGGACCAACCCTGACGCACAGTAGAGGATTCACTTCAATGGCAAAGACCTACCCGGGAACACCGAACGACGGCGCCGAAGAGCCTGCGGACACGCCGCGATTCGATGTTCCCGGAGATGGTGAGCCCTTGGACAATGCCCCAGAAGAATCCAAGAACCGGAGTCTTGGCAGCTGGGCCAGGGAAATTCTCATCATCGTGGCGGTTGCGCTGCTTCTCTCCTTCCTCATCAAGACATTCCTTTTTCGTGCGTTCTTCATTCCTTCGGGGTCCATGGAGGACACCCTCGAGATTGACGATCGAATCTTCGTCAACCAGCTTGTCCCCGAGCCGTTCGCGCTGGAGCGCGGCGACGTCGTCGTCTTTCGTGATACCCAGGGCTGGCTTCCCGAGCCGGCTCCGGGCACCACGTCGACCAACTGGTTCCAGGATGCGCTGGTGTTCATCGGTTTGCTGCCGGATCAGTCCCAGCAGCACCTGGTCAAGCGGGTGATCGGCCTTGAAGGGGACCGCGTAATCTGTTGCGACGCGGAGGGGCGGATCACCGTCAACGGCGAACCGCTGAACGAGCCCTACCTATATCCCGGAGCAAACCCCTCCGATGTCCCGTTCGACGTCACGGTGCCGGAAGGCGAAATCTGGGTCATGGGGGACCACCGAAACGCTTCGGCAGATTCCAGGGCGAACCAGGACGGGCCAGGGGAAGGATTCATCGACGTGGATGATATCGAAGGCAAGGCGGCAGTCATCGCCTGGCCGCTGGACCGTATCGGATTCCTTGGCAACTACCCGGATGTCTTCGCAGGCGTCCCCGAAGCCCCCCAGAGCACCGGGCGGGAGAACTCAGCGCCGTGACCGGGAAGGCGCCTACCCTGCGGTACGAACGGTCATTCCTTGCAGAAGGCCATCGCTTCCTAGCCGGCTGTGACGAGGTGGGCCGGGGGGCCCTTGCCGGACCGGTAACTGTTGGGCTGGTAGTCATCGATATCACTGCTGCGAAGGGCTTGCGTGGTGTGCGGGATAGCAAGCTTCTGAGCGCTGCTGACCGGGAAGCACTGGTGCCGAAGATTCAGCGCTGGGCACTCGCATACGGTGTTGGCCACGCTACGGCCGGCGAAATTGACGCAACGGGCCTGATGGCAGCGCTGCGCGCGGCAGGGAACCGTGCGTGGGCGCAGGCCAGCCGGACGGTGCGGCCCGATGCTGTGATTCTCGACGGAAACCATAACTGGTTGGCACCTTCCGCCCAGGGCTCCCTGTTCGAGGACGTCGAGACCCGGGAGATCAGCTGCGACGCGCCGGTTCACACCCGGATCAAAGCGGACCTTCAGTGCCTGAGCGTCGCCGCCGCGAGCGTCCTGGCCAAAGTGGAACGCGACCATCTCATGGTCGAATTTTCCCGGCGCTACCCGGGGTACGGCTGGGAGATCAATAAGGGTTATGCCACCGCCGGCCACAGGGCAGCCATTGACGGTCTCGGGCCAAGCCGGGAGCACCGCCGTACGTGGCGCCTCGGCACGGGCACAGGTATGAGCGTGCCCGCCGTCGAAATTGGGGGATGATGGATTAATGAGCGCCGAGGATCTTGAGAACTACGAAACCGACATGGAGTTGCAGCTCTACCGTGAGTACCGCGACGTCGTCAGTCTCTTCAACTATGTGGTGGAAACAGAGCGGCGTTTCTACCTCGCCAACCACGTGGATTTGCAGGCGCGCTCGGCGGACGGCGAAATCTACTTCGACCTGACCCTCAATGATGCCTGGGTGTGGGATGTTTACCGGTCCGCCCGGTTCGTGAAGACTGTCCGGGTCATTACGTTCAAAGACGTCAACGTTGAGGAGTTGGCCAAGACTGACGACATCTCCCTGCCGAAGGACGGCTCGCTCGGCGGCTGACCCCCCTTGCACGTCCGGTCCTGACTCCTGCTCCACAGTGGCCCGATTTTGCTGGCTTTACCCACATAACCAGCTAAAACGATGCCTCCGGATTCATCCTGCATCAGGCTGGATCCGGAGGTGTTCGTATGAAAACAAAGGACGAGCTGGGCAGGCGCGGTGAAGCGCTGGCCGCCCGGTTTCTGGAAGACGCCGGGCTCCGGGTCATTGACCGGAACTGGCGGTGCACGGTAGGCGAGATCGACCTCGTGGCCGTCGACGGCGCCACTTTGGTGGTGGTCGAGGTAAAGACCAGGTCCACGGAGAAGTTTGGCCATCCGCTCGAGGCCATCACGCCGGGCAAGCTGGAGCGGCTGTATCTCCTTGCCTCGCGGTGGGCACGCGCACACGACCTTCGGTTCTCAGGGTTCCGTGTGGATGCGGTCGCGATCGTCGACGACGGCGTCAACGCACCGGTGATTGACCACCTTCGGGCGGTGAGCTGATGCCGCTCGGCCGCACGTACGCCATCTCACTGGTGGGACTGAACGGGTACATTGTCGAGGTCGAATCTGACATCGGGCAGACGCTGCCCGCTTTCGTCCTGTTGGGCCTACCAGATGCTTCCTTGTCGGAAGCCCGGGAGCGGATCCGGGCAGCGGCCCGGAATGCCGGACTGCCGCTGACCCGGCGGAAGATCACAGTGAACCTGATTCCGGCGTCTCTGCCGAAGCGTGGATCCGGTTTCGACCTCGCAATCGTCATGTCAGCGCTGGCCGCTGCCGGAGACATCCGGAACTGCGGCCGCACCGTCTTTCTATCCGAGCTCGGCCTCGACGGTCGCCTCCGGGCAATCAACGGTGTCCTGCCGGCGGTCATGGCTGCCGTCGAGGCAGGCTATCCGAATATCGTCGTGGCAAGCGATAACGCCGCCGAAGCCGCCCTCGTTCCGCAGGCGGTGGTCCGTGGCTTTGATTCTCTGGCGGAGGTGGCACTGGCTTTCGGGGCGGACGCTGCCGCAGTGGAGCTTCCCACACCGGACCAGCCGGAACTCTCCCGCATGGCTCAACCCAGGGACGTCGCGATTGTGCCCAAGGACATGTCCGACGTCGCCGGGCAGTCAGATGCACGCCTTGCTGTGGAGGTCGCCGCGGCCGGGGCGCACCACCTCATGATGGTCGGCCCGCCCGGTGCGGGAAAAACCATGCTCGCAGAGCGGATCCCGGGCATACTGCCTAATCTCACGGACGAGCAGGCCATGCAGGTGACCGCGATCCATTCGCTCAGTAGCGCCGTTGCGTGTCGTGAACTGCGCCGCAGGCCACCGTTCGAGAGCCCTCATCACACAGCCAGCGCCGCCTCCATCATCGGCGGGGGAAGCGGGATTCCGCGTCCCGGTGCAGCCTCGCGGGCACACCGGGGCGTCCTCTTCCTGGACGAGGCGCCTGAGTACCAGCGCCGAATTCTCGATGCGTTGCGGGAGCCGTTGGAAAGTGGCGAGCTTGTGTTGCACCGTGCGGCCGGTACAGCAACATATCCGGCCAGATTCCAGCTGGTTCTTGCCGCGAATCCGTGCCCGTGCGGTCTGGCGAGCGGCAAAGGCATGAACTGCACATGTTCCGCGCAGCAGCGAAGGCTCTACTTCGGCCGGATTTCGGCGCCACTCCTTGACCGGGTTGACCTGCAGTTGGCCATGCACCGTGTGGCGCTGAAGGACTTCTCAGGCTCTCCAGCTACCGACACGAGTGCCGCGGTTGCCGCCAGGGTCGCAGGGGCACGGGAAATGCAGCGGGACCGGCTGTTCCAATGGGGCTTCCATACCAACGCAGAGGTTCCCGCCAAATTGCTTCATGATGAACTTCGCCTGTCTCGCAAGGCAACAAAGTCGCTGGATCTAACCATGGAGCAAGGGGCAATAACCAAGCGTGGCTATGACCGAGTGCTGCGCGTCGCGTGGAGCGTAGCGGACCTCGCCGGGAAATCAATACCGAGCAGTGACGACGTTGAACTGGCACTGGTCTTCAGGACCCAGCAGGACGCAGCATGAGCGCCGCCGACTGGAGTCAGGTACAGATTGCCCGAGCAGCGCTGTCCCGATTGTTCGAACCCTCTGACAACATCGGGATGGCCCTGGTCGCAGCCGCGGGGCCAGAAGAGGCGTTGGGAATCGCAACCGGCCGCACCCGCTGCGGGCCCACCCTGCACCGTGCGTTCCTCGAGGTTCTCGCTGACACCGGTCACCAGGTGCGCACCGACGTATTGACCGGAGCGGTTGCCCGGTGGGGTTCAAGGAAGGACAGCCTGGTACCCCTGCGCGATCTGGAGACGGTGAAACGCTTTGGCGGTACCCTGCTGACTCCGGAGTCGGAGGCTTGGCCGGCTGCACTCACCGACCTTCAGCTCGGAATGCCGCTGTGCCTGTGGGTACGAGGCGAGTCTCCTACAACCATTCCTCCGCTCGAACGGGTGGTGGCCATCGTGGGATCGCGCGACAGTACCAGTTACGGCTCCTCGGTCACGGCAGAGATGGCGGCCGGACTGGTTAACCGCGGGTACACGGTGGTCTCGGGCGGAGCCTATGGTATTGATGCGCAGGCCCATCGCTCGGCGCTGATGACCGCGCGGGAAGACCACCCGCTTCCTACCCTCGGTGTATTGGCATGCGGCATTGACCGCTACTACCCGGCTGGCAACGAAGAGCTCCTGAGGGAAATCGCCCGCAGGGGTTTGCTGGTCTCGGAGGTCCCTCCGGGCTCAGCTCCGTCTCGTTGGCGCTTCCTCCAGCGAAACAGGCTCATCGCAGCCTTGAGCGCGGTCACGGTGGTCGCCGAAGCCCGGTGGCGCTCCGGCGCCCTCAACACGGCACACCATGCCGCTGGTCTCGGGCGCGCAGTCGGAGCCGTGCCCGGGTCTATCCAATCCGCTAATTCGGCGGGGTGTCACCGACTCCTCCGCGATGGCAGTGCCATCTGCGTCACTGATGCAGCCGAAATCGCCGAGCTTGCCGGCCCTTTGGCATTGGTGTCAGGGCCGGAACGTCCTGCGGTCAAAGCCGTCCACGACGGATTGACAGTGGAGGACCTCCTGCTTCTTGATGCATTGCCGGTCAGGGCGTCTTCGACGGTGGACAAGCTTGCGTCGGTTGCCGGGCTCAGCCTGCCGGGCGTCCTCTCGGGTCTCGGGCGCCTTGAGGCGGACAAGCTGGCGGAACGGTCCGACGACGGCGGGTGGCGCAAGACACGGCACTAGGTCCTTCCACAATTCAGGCACACCTACACATTCACAAAGGAAATGCACGACCATGACAACTTTCACGATTTTCGATAGTCCGATCGGTGGACTGGTTCTGGTGGCCCGCGGGGGCGGCCTGACCGGTGTCTATCATGAGTACCACTCACCTGAGCCGTCTCCTGTCCTCCTCGGTGCGCCTTTTGACCCGCTCGCCGGCGAAGCTGACAACCCAAGAGGATCGGAAGCCGGAAGCGTAGATGCGGCCCGCTTGGAGAGCGAGAATGCCGCGGAGGTGTTCCGCGTCGCTACTGAATGGCTCGAAGGTTACTTCAGCGGACAGATAGCTGACAGGATCCCCTACGTGTTGAACCGTGGAACCGATTTCCAACGCGAGGTGTGGGCAGCTGTCTCGGAGATTCCGTACGGTGAAACGCGTACCTATAAGGACATTGCCGCTGCCATGGGTAACCAGGACATGGGACGGGCGATAGGCGCCGCCGTCAGGGCGAACCCGCTCTCGATCGTCATTCCCGGCCACCGCGTCGTGGGTTCCGGCGGAGCGATCACGGGTTACGCGGCGGGTGTCGCCGTGAAGCGCGCGCTCCTTGAGCTGGAAACGACCGTAGCGATGTCCGCCGTGGCGTAATGACCGGCAGTGTGAGCTGTCGCTGCGGAGGGCCGGAAGGATGCATCGCGGTGCGCCTCCTTGAGGTCTTCAAGGTCCTGGCTCACAGTGGTTACAACACACGCTTATGGATACAGTTACGGCAGGCAGGCTCGGGTGATGAGGACTACAGGGAGCGGAGCCGCGGCTGATGCTCCCGGATATCCAGCGTTCACGAATGAGGCTCAGGGCTTCATCCGTTATCTCGCACAGGAACGAAATCGCTCTGCCCACACGATTCGCGCCTATCGCGGCGATATCGAACATTTTACCGCCTTCGCCGCCGGACAAGGACTGACCTCGCTGCAGGAGGTCGATCTCTCCTGCCTGAGGGCGTGGCTAGGCTCGTTGGACCGGACAGGCCAGTCCCGAGCCACGCTGGCACGCCGGGCAGCTACCGTCCGGAGTTTTCTGGCGTGGGCGGCAAGGGAGGACCTGATCCCGGCGGACCCTTCCCTTCGCCTCAAGGCGCCAAAACGACAAAGTGCGTTGCCGGATGTGTTGACGGTGTCCCAGCTCGAGCCTCTGCTGGCGGCAACGCAGGCGGCGGCCGTTGGCGGGGAGCCTGCTGCCCTGCGTGCACGTGCGGTACTGGAACTGTTGTACGGCTCCGGGATCCGTGTGGGCGAGCTGGTGGGACTGGACATCGATGATCTCGATACTGATCGCCGGACCCTCAAGGTTCTTGGGAAAGGAAACCGGGAGCGCACCGTTCCCTACGGCGTTCCGGCAGCACACGCCGTCCACGACTGGCTGGCAAGAGGAAGGCCTCGGTGGGTGCGGACCGAGAGCGGCGCCGCGCTTTTCCTCGGCCCCCGGGGAGGGCGCCTCGATCAACGCCAGGCGCGGTCAATTGTGGACAAGCTCCTGCGCACCGTTGAAGGCACCGGCGCTAGGGGCCCCCACACGCTGCGTCACACGGCAGCAACGCACCTGCTCGACGGCGGTGCGGACCTGCGGTCCGTCCAGGAACTTCTCGGGCATCGCAGCCTCTCGACCACCCAGCTTTACACACACGTGTCGGTTGACCGCCTCCGACGGAGTTACGAGCAGGCGCACCCGAGGGCCTGATCAAGTTGGAGGTAAGCCGCCAGTCAGAAGCAACGTCCGTGAATCCAGCCACCGTACGGCAGCAGCTAATTACACTGGCGCAATTCGGGTTCTTACGGCACAATGAACCGTAGTTCACTACGCATGCGGACTGACTGTACACGCAAGTGCATATCCCGGAGGTTGTTTCCGGGACACCGAAGCAGCAGCAACGTTTCCACCGGAAGCTGAAGGTCGTTGGGGAAGACGTACCTACAGCTATGGAGGATGGAATGTCTGTTGTGATGGCTCGCGGTGTTTTGTACGTACACTCAGCCCCTTCTGCGTTGTGCCCTCATATCGAGTGGGCCATCGGATCGGTGATCGACCAGCGAGTGGATCTCCAGTGGTCGCCGCAGTCTGCCGCGCCCGGAATGTTCCGCGCCGAACTCTCCTGGGTTGCCCCTCAAGGGTCGGGAGCAAAATTGGCGTCTGCCCTGCGCGGCTGGGCGCATCTGCGTTATGAAGTCACCGAGGAACAGAGCGCCGGAGCCGACGGCGGGCGTTGGTCCCACACTCCGGAGTTGGGAATCTTCCACGCAACAACTGACGTCCACGGCAACGTGATGATTTCAGAAGACCGTATCCGGTACGCCTATGAGACCGGAGCGGGCGACCCCGCGGCCGTCTACCACGAGCTGTCCCTGGCGTTGGGCGAGTCCTGGGACGAGGAACTAGAACCCTTCCGTCATGCAGGAGAAGGCGCTCCGGTTCGCTGGCTGCATCAGGTGGGCTAAAGCGCGCAGTCATTACCCGAAACATGCTGGAGGCCCGGATACACAAGTATCCGGGCCTCCAGCATGTTGGGCAGAATCTGCCCGGGACGATCAGACGTTCTTGACCACGATCACGGCATTGTGCCCTCCGAACCCGAATGAGTTGCTGAGCGCCACAATGTCACCTCCGGGCAGATCCCGGGCAGAGGTCACTACGTCCAGTGGAATCTCCGGATCCTGGTTTTCGAGGTTGATGGTGACCGGAGTCCTCCGCTCGTAAACCGCGAGAACCGTCATGACCGCCTCTACTGCGCCGGATGCACCGAGGAGGTGTCCTGTCTGTGATTTGGTCGCGGACACCGCGACGGATTCCACCTGGTTCCCCAGAGCGGTTTTCAGTGCAACGTACTCGGGCTGGTCTCCAACGGGCGTTGATGTCGCGTGCGCATTCACGTGGACAACATCCGAAGCCTGAACGCGTGCATCGAACATGGCCGCCTTCAAAGCACGGGTAGCCCCGAGCCCCTCGGGGTCGGGAGCCGTGATGTGATACGCATCCGCGGTTACCGAAGTTCCGGCCAGTTCGCCGTAGATTCGTGCTCCGCGGGCCAGCGCATGTTCCTCTGCCTCTAGGAGAAGCGCACCGGCGCCCTCGCCCATGACGAAGCCGTCACGGTCGATGTCGTAGGGCCGTGACGCGTGTTCCGGATCATCATTGCGGCGCGACAACGCCTGCATGGACGCAAAAGCCGCGATCGGCATCGGGTGAATGGCCGCTTCGGCGCCGCCGCACATGACAACGTCGGCCTTCCGGGAGCGGATAAGTTCAAGCCCCTGATGAAGGGCTTCGGTTCCGGAAGCACAGGCTGAAACGGGAGTATGGGCGCCGGCACGTGCGCCAAGGTCGAGGCTCACTGCCGCTGCCGGGCCGTTGGGCATCAGCATGGGCACCGTCATCGGAAGGACCCGGCGAGGACCTTTCGCGCGAAGAGTGTCCCAGGCGTCGAGCAGAGTCCACACACCTCCGATTCCGGTGGCAAACGCCACTGCGAAGCGGTCGTGGTCGACCTCCTCCAGCCCGGAGTCGCGCCACGCCTCCCGTGCTGCGATGACCGCGAACTGGGTGGAAGGATCCATGCGCTTGGCTTCAACGCGGCTCAGGACCTCACTCGCCGGCGTCGACACCTGTGCTGCGAAGGTGACGGGCAGCTCGTACTCCGCTACCCAGTCGGCTTCGATTGTTCGGGCCCCTGAGACACCCTTCAGCGCGTTTTCCCACATGGTGGGAACGTCGCCGCCGATGGGTGTAGTGGCGCCCAGGCCGGTGATGACTACTTTGCGTGCCATGGTTCACTCTCTGATGCGTCGTTGTTGCCGTGGAACGGAGATCGGATGGGGCGGCGATGGCAGATTGCGCGCATCGCCGCTCCCGGATCAGGACTGTGCGTTGGCGATGAAGCCGACGGCGTCTCCAACGGTCTTGAGGTTCTTGACTTCCTCATCCGGGATACGGACACCGAATTTTTCCTCGGCGTTGACCACGATGGTCATCATGGAGATGGAGTCGATGTCCAGGTCGTCGGTGAAGGACTTGTCCATCTCGACGGACTCCGGTGCGAGGCCGGTTTCTTCGTTGACGATCTCGGCAAGTCCGGCGAGGATTTCTTCGTTGCTAGCCATGGTGGCTCCTTTTCTTGTGGTTCCGGTCTGTGACCGGATGGGTTTGATCGGACCGCAGATTGCGGTCCCGTTGTGGAAAATTATGGGAGGACAACTACCTGCGCGCCGAACACGAGACCCGCTCCGAAGCCGATCTGCAGCGCAAGTCCACCGCTCAGAGACGGGTTCTCGGAGAGTAGGCGGTGCATTGCGAGGGGGATAGAGGCGGCCGATGTGTTGCCGGCGTCGACGATGTCCCGCGCAACCGCGACGTGGTCCGGCATTCCGAGCTGCTTGACCATTTCGTCGATGATCCGGATGTTCGCCTGGTGGGGCAGGAAGGCAACAAGGTCCTCGGCGCGGATACCTGCCGCATCGAGCGCCTGCTGGGCAACCTTCGCCATCTCCCAGACCGCCCAGCGGAACACCGTAGGGCCGTCCTGGCGCATGGTTGGCCAGAGCGCTGTTTCAGTTTCTGCTGAGGCGCCTGCGGTCAGTCCGCCGTCGGCGCGGGCAGCCAGCGAGAGGTCCCTGATGTCCAGCAACGAGTGCGTCATCCGGATGGATTCGTGCTTGCTTCCATCCGAACCCCACACAGAGGGGCCAATGCCCGGCGCATCAGAAGGACCGACGACGACGGCTCCCGCCCCGTCACCGAGAAGGAACGATATGGTGCGCTCAGAGTTGTCTATGAAGTCCGAGAGCTTCTCCACGCCGACCACGAGCACGTACTCAGCGGTTCCTGCATGCACCAGCGCATCGGCCTGTGCAATGCCGTAGCAGTAGCCTGCGCAGGCGGCAGAGATGTCGTAGGCCGGAGCCGGGGTAGCGCCCAGCCGGTCCGCGAGTTGCGCGGCGGCTGACGGCGTGGCGTAGGGGTGCGTCACCGTCGAGACAAGGACCGCACCAAGTTGCGAAGCCTCGATTCCGGCGTCGGCCATTGCTGCACGCCCGGCCGCTTCCGCCATGTCGATAACGGAAGTGTCCTTGTCCGCACGGTGGCGGGTAACAATGCCGGTGCGCTGCCGGATCCACTCATCCGAGGAATCGATCCACTGACAGATGTCGTCATTTGTGACGATTACGTCCGGACGGAAAATTCCAAGTCCGTGAATACGGGTGTGTTCGCGCAGGGCAGCCTGCTTGAGGGTGGGAGTGGTCACTCGATTCCTTCTGCGATCGGGGCAGCAACTGGACCCGCTGTGCGGGAGTGCTCTGCAAGGAAAGTACGTGCAGCATCAAGATCTTCGGGGCTCTTCAACGCGAGGCCGGCAGTTCCGCGCATGCCCCGCTTCGCCAACCCGGTCAACGTACCGGCGGGGGGAAGCTCGAGTACCCCGGACACACCCATCGCCTGCAGACGCGCCATGCAGAGATCCCAGCGGACCGGACGCGAAACCTGTGCAATCAGGCTGTCCAGGTTGGTCTCGCCGGACGCGACTGGTTCGCCGTCGTAATTGGAAAGCAGTGTAGCCAGCGGAGTTGTCGGAGACAACGAGGGGCGAAGCGCTTCGAGCGCCTCCACTGCGGTGGCCATGTGGTGCGTGTGGAAGGCGCCGGCCACTTTCAACGGGATAACCCGGGATTTCGACGGCGGATCCGCAGCGAGCGCCGTGAGCTGGTCCAGGGTGCCCGCAGCGACAATCTGACCGCCGCCGTTTGCGTTCGCCGGAGTGAGACCGTGGCGCTCAAGGGTGGCGACGACGTCGTCGTGGTCCCCGCCCAGTACGGCGCTCATGCCCGTGGGTGTCACGGAGGCAGCGGCTGCCATGGCCTGCGCGCGGGTCTTTACCAGCGCGACGGCGTCCTGCTCGGTAAGTGCTCCGGCGATCGCGGAGGCGGTCAGCTCGCCCACGGAGTGGCCGGCAATGACGGTGGAAGCGGTGAGCGCGGCATCCTCGAGCAGCACCCTCGACGCAACCAGGCCGGCGGCAACGATAAGCGGCTGAGCAACCGCGGTATCCCGGATTGTCTCCTCGTCAGAGACCGTTCCATGCCGGATCAAATCCAGTCCCGCAGCGTCACTGAGCGCTTCGAGGTGCTCGCGCACACCGGGCAGGTCGAGCCAGGGGGTCAGGAACCCGGGAGATTGGGAGCCCTGTCCTGGGCAGAGAATTGCAAGCACGTATCAAGCTTTCCAAAGAGGATGTCTGTTGCAGGGTGTTCCGGTGCACGAAGCTCCCGGAGGCACTTTGTAGGAAGTCTACAACGAACCGGTGCGGTCCAGCCTCGCACCCGCCCGGTCGGCAACGCCTTTGAGTGGGGGAGCGAGACGTCCTATTACCAGCGCCGTCTGCAGAACAAACGCCTCGCGGGGGAGGAGCGGATCCCATCCGGTGATGTCACACACCCTCCGCAGACGGTAGCGGACCGTATTGGCGTGAACAAACAATTCACGTGACGTCGCTTCCAGTGAATGACCCAGCGAGAGATACGCGGAGAGCGTCTCCTCCAGCCCATTCTGCGCGTTGACGAGCGGCCGGTAGATGTTGCGCAGCAGGGCCTTCCGCGCTGTATCGTCGCCGGAGATGACGCGTTCGGGCCACAGGTCGTCGGCTGCCACCGGGCGCGGAGCGGAAGGCCATGCGCGTGCGGCGGTCAGGCCTGCGAACGCCGCCTGGGCGGAACTGCTGGCCGCCACGAGCGAGGCGGACTCCGGCCCATAGACCACTGGGCCCGGCCCGAAAAGCTCGCTGAGTTTGCGGTAGGAATTGTCCCTGTCCTGAACTCCACCGAGCACCAGGATAAGGCGGTCGCCCTGGATTCCCACCAGGGTGTCCTCCGCAAGGCGTCCGGTGGTGCGGCGCAGTTCGTTGAGGAACATGGCATTCGGTTCTGAGGGGGACCTGCCCACCATGACGGTAATCCGTGCCTGCGACTTCCAACCGACCGCCGCGATGCGGGACCGCAGGGCGTCTGAGCTCTCACCCCGGAGGATGGCATCCACCACCAGCGCTTCGAGCCGGGTATCCCAGGATCCACGGGTTTCCGCCGCCCGTGCGTACACGTCCGCCGCGGCGAAGGCCACCTCCCGGGAATATCTGAGCACCGCTTCGCGCAGCGGCCCCTGGTCTGCGTCTGAGGCGAGGTCAGGGACCTGGTCCTCGACCACCTGCACTACGACGCGGATCAGTTGAAGGGCCTTCTGAAGGCTGATGGAGCGCGTCAGCTCGGTGGGGGCGGTTCCGAAGACGTCGCTTAGCACCCAGGCAGGTGATACCGGCTTCTGATACCAGTTGACGAATGAGGCGATGCCCTTCTGCGCTACCAGCCCGAGCGCCGAACGCTCGTCCGGACGGAGGTTGCGGTACCAGGGGAGCGTTGAGTCCAACTGCTTCAGCGTTGCAGTTGAGAGCGCACCGATCTGGGTCCGCAACCGGTCCACCGTTGCAGAGTCAGGTGCGGGCAGGGAGGTGCCGCGCGGGCCAGTGGACGATGCCATGCATTGAGCATACTCACCAGGTGCACGAGGCCCCTATTTTGTACGAAGGCTACAAAGAAGGCACGTTCTGAGGAGCTTGGATTAAAGCCCGCTGCCGCATGGTCGCCCTTGGGGTGGGCCACCATGCGGCAGGAAGGGAACGGTGCTAGGAGTCGCCGCCCGCGTTCCCGGTAGTGCCTGCATTCACATCGAGCAGTGAGTACTTTTCGATTGCTTGGCGGGGTGCGTCGGGGTCGACTTTGCCTTGTTTGGCGAGGAGTTCGAGGGTGCGTACGACGACGGAGTGTGAGTCGATCTTGAAGTAGCGTCGTGCGGCGGCTCGGGTGTCGGAGAAGCCGAAGCCGTCGGCGCCGAGGGTGGCGAAGTCCTGGGGGAGGAACTGCCGGATCTGGTCGGGGACGGCTTTCATGTAGTCCGAGACGGCGATGATGGGTCCGGGTGCTTCGCCGAGTTGTTGTGCGACGAAGGGCACGCGTGCTTCTTCGCCGGGGTTGAGGAAGGCGTCTTCCTCTGCGGCGAGCGCGTCACGCCTCAGTTCGGTCCAGGACGTCACTGACCACACATCCGCGGACACACCCCACTCGTCAGCAAGTATCTGCTGCGCTTCGAGAGCCCATGGCACTGCCACGCCGGAGGCGAGGATCTGCGACGTCGGCGCGTTGTCGGCAGCGTGCCCGTCCTTGAGCTTGTAGATACCCCTGAGCAGGCCGTCTACGTCAAGGTTCTCCGGCTCGACGGGCTGGAGGATCGGCTCGTTGTACACCGTCAGGTAGTACATGACGTTCGGATCGGTACCGGACACCGCGTTGCCGTTGCCGTACATGCGTTCCAATCCGTCCCGCATGATGTGCCCGATCTCGTATCCGTACGCCGGGTCGTAGGTAACTACGGCAGGGTTGGTCGAGGCCAGTAACGGTGAGTGGCCGTCGGCGTGTTGGAGGCCTTCGCCGGTGAGGGTGGTACGGCCGGCGGTGGCACCGATGATGAAGCCGCGGGTCATCTGGTCTCCGGCAGCCCAGTAGGAGTCGCCGGTGCGCTGGAACCCGAACATGGAGTAGAAGACGTAGATCGGGATCAGCGGTTCACCCTGGGTGGCGTATGCCGTGCCGGCAGCCGTAAAGGCCGCGACGGAACCGGCCTCGTTGATACCGGCATGGAGGATCTGGCCCTCAATCGATTCCTTGTAGGCGAGCACCAGATCGCGGTCAACAGAGAGGTAGTTCTGCCCCTTGGGATTGTAGATCTTGGCCGTCGGGAAAAACGAGTCCATGCCGAAGGTACGCGCCTCATCCGGGATGATCGGCACAATGCGCTTCCCGAACTCCTTGTCACGCATCAGATCCTTGAGCAGACGCACAAAGGCCATGGTGGTTGCGGCCTGCTGCTTCCCGGAGCCTCGTTTGGCAACTTCGTACGCTTTGTCGCCGGGCAGTACAACGTCGGCGTGCTTGCTGCGGCGCTCCGGCAGATAGCCGCCGAGCGCCTTACGGCGCTCATGCAGGTACTGGATTTCCGGAGAGTCCGGTCCCGGGTGGTAGTACGGCGGGTTGTAAGGATCTCCCTCGATCTGCTCGTCGCTGATGGGGATGCGGAGGTGGTCGCGGAAGTCTTTGAGGTCCTGAAGGGTGAGTTTTTTCATTTGGTGGGTGGCGTTGCGGCCTTCGAAGTGCGCGCCGAGTCCGTAGCCCTTGACGGTTTTGGCCAGGATCACGGTGGGTTTACCGGTGAACTCGGTGGCGGCCTTATACGCGGCGTAGACCTTGCGGTAGTCGTGTCCGCCGCGCTTGAGGCCCCACACCTGGGCATCGCTCATGTCAGCGACGAGGTCCTTGGTCGCAGGGGTCTTCCCGAAGAAGTGATCCCGCACGAACCCACCGGATTCGGCCTTGTAGGTTTGATAGTCCCCGTCCGGGGTTTCATTCATGATCTTCACCAGGTCCCCGCTGGTATCAGCCTCAAGCAGGTCATCCCATTCCCTGCCCCAAACCACCTTGATCACGTTCCACCCGGCACCACGGAAGAACGCCTCCAACTCCTGCATGATCTTCCCGTTACCCCGTACCGGCCCGTCCAGGCGTTGCAGGTTGCAGTTGATCACGAAATTCAGGTTATCCAGACCCTCATTCGCGGCCAGCTGCAACAACCCCCGCGACTCGGGCTCATCCATCTCCCCGTCCCCGAGGAACGCCCACACCTGCTGCCCACTGGTGTCCTTGATCCCCCGGTTCTGCAGGTACCGGTTGGATTGGGCCTGATAGATCGCGTTCATCGGACCGATCCCCATCGACACCGTCGGGAACTCCCAAAACTCCGGCATCAACCTCGGGTGCGGATACGAGGACAGTGCGTGACCCTCTTTGGACTTCTCCTGCCGGAACCCATCCAGGTCCTCCTCGGTGAGCCGGCCCTCCAGGTACGCCCGCGCATACATCCCCGGGGACGCGTGGCCCTGGAAGAAAATCTGATCCCCACCACTGGGGTGATCCTTACCCTTGAAGAAATGATTGAACCCCACCTCATACAAGGTCGCCGCCCCCGCGTACGTGGAAATATGACCGCCCACACCAATCTCCGGACGCTGCGCCCGATGCACCATCACCGCAGCATTCCACCGCATCCACGCCCGGTACTTCCGCTCAATCTCCTCATCCCCCGGGAACTCCGGCTCCTCATCGACCGGAATCGTGTTCACATAATCAGTCGTCACCACCGGCGGCAAACCCACAGACCGCCCACCAGCACGGGCCAACAACCGGCCCAACACCTCACGAGCCCGCTCCGAACCCCGCACATCAACCAACTGATCAAACGACTCAACCCACTCAGCCGTCTCCTCCGGATCCGAATCAACAGAACCCGAACCCACAATCCCCTGATCAGCAGCCATCCCAAAACCTCTTTCAATCCGCAGATTATGTCTGCGACGTCTACGACTTTGCGCTTCGGGCATTTGCTCGTCGAAGCACATCGAACCCCGCCGGCGTTTGCCCGATCTACGGATTCACTGTGTCACTCTAGCCCCGTGGCATGAGTCATGCGTAGCTGGTCGGGCGGTCGAGCGGTTAGGTTACGACACCGGCAGGCCGGGTTGTCGCTGACATTGCGCTACTGGTGCGGCGCAATCGAGCGTCAAGACGGCGTCGTCGTGCCTGTCGGCGCGGAGCGCGGGTTGAAGCGTAGCGCTTAAGGGTGTTGGCTGGTAATAATGCATATCAACGTACGGTGGAGGTCGAGTCATAGGCACCATCGGGCGAAACACAGTCTTTCGGGAGGAAAAAAGTGAGCGAGGCCGAAGCCGCCACCGCAGATAGCGTGGCGGACAAACTGGGTTTCAAGGATGGCGACCTTGTTCAGGAACTTGGGTATGACGAAGACGTTGATTTCGACTTCCGGGCTGATCTGGAGGATGAGATTGGCTCCGAGCTGCTTACCGAAGAAGACCAGGACGTCGTTGACGGCGTAGTCCTGTGGTGGCGTTCCGACGACGGCGACCTCGTTGACGCGCTGGTCGATTCGTTGACCTGCCTCGACGACGGCGGGGTTGTTTGGTTGTTGACGCCAAAATCGGGACGCGACGGCTACGTTGCCCCGTCTGAAGTCCAGGAGGCAGCGCCCACAGCGGGCCTTCACGCTACGTCGTCGGCCGGTGTTTCGCACGACTGGGCCGCCACGCGGCTGGTCAGCCGCCGCAAACAGTAGGTGGACCAACTGACTTCGGTCGGCGGGCTAGCCCCCGCTTTCGAGCTTCCCAACCAGCACGGGGAGCCGGTCAGCCTTGAGTCGCTTCGCGGGACTGCGGCTGCGCTCGTGTTCTACCCGTTTGCTTTTTCGCAGGTCTGTACCGGCGAACTCGACGAGTTGCAGGCGCAGTCAGAGGAGTTCCGCGGCAGAAACGTCCGGCTACTGGCCATCTCTGTCGACTCAAAATACACATTGCGTGCCTACGCAGAAGAACGTGGCTATGACTTCGATCTGCTCGCGGATTTTTGGCCGCACGGAGCCGTAGCCGATACCTACGGTGTGCTCGACCACACCAGGGGTTATGCGAGGCGCGCCACCTTCTTCCTTGATCCCGACGGAGTCGTCATCGAGCGGATCGATGCCGCGCTCGGTGACGTGCGTCCTTTCGATAGTTATCTGAGTGCCCTCCACAGCCTTTCGACCGCGAGGGCCGTGGGCCCGTGACCGAGTCATCGGCCGTCCCGCACGCTTCTTCACTGCCCGGCTTCGGGACGACCGGTTTTGCGAGGGGTGAGGCAGCGGAACAGGGTTCACTCTCACACCGTGAACTTGAGCTCCTCACCGGTGCCGCAAAGCTGCTTGAAGGACGGCGCCTGGCGGTCCTGACCGGTGCGGGCCTGAGCACGGATTCAGGTATTCCGGACTACCGAGGGCCGAACTCCGTGCCACGGAGCCCAATGACCTACCAGCAGTTCGTGGGTGATGATGCCCTTCGCCGCCGGTATTGGGCCCGCAACCATGTGGGCTGGCATCACCTCCGGCGTGCGGACCCCAATGCCGGGCACAGGGCAATCGCACTGATGGAGCAGCGTGCGCTGCTCACCGGCCTCATCACCCAGAACGTTGACCGGTTGCACTCGGTGGCGGGGAGCACCAACGTGGTGGACCTGCATGGGACCTACGACAGGGTTCTCTGCCTGAATTGCCGCAGCCACTTCACGCGCGAGGAGATTGCCGCACTGCTGGAGGCACTCAATCCGGGGTACCTCGACCTCGCTGGGGACGCGGGAGATGTCGCGCCGGATGCCGACGCCGACGTCGACGATACGGCGGGCTTCGTCGTCGCGCCGTGCCCGGTGTGCGGGGGCATGCTCAAGCCCGACTTTGTCTATTTCGGAGAGAACGTCCCCAAGGACCGCGTGGAGCGTTCGTATGGGCTGGTGAACGACGCCGGCGCCCTCCTTGTGGCCGGATCGTCACTGGCTGTGATGAGCGGGTTGCGCTTCGTCCGACAAGCGAAGAAGGACGGGAAGCCCGTGGTGATCATCAACCGCGGGACAACCCGCGGAGACGATCTGGCCTCGCTGAAGCTTGAGGTGGGAGTTTCGGAAGCCCTGACATACCTCGCACGGGCCCTTCCGTCATTGGGTGCCGGCGTTGCGGGCTGATTGGCGTTGCGCCGCTGGGTTCCGGTAGAGTAATTCCTCGTGATGAGGGGCCGCGACAGCCCGGGAAGTCACCAAGGGTCTTTAGCTCAGCTGGTAGAGCGCCACGTTTACACCGTGGATGTCATCGGTTCGATCCCGGTAGGACCCACCACGAAGAACCCCGCCAATCCGCGCATGCAAGCCGGAATGGCGGGGTTCTTGCATACCCCCACCTAGAGTTCCTTGTCGAGTTCAGCCGCAAGCCGCGGAGCCAGCGCTTCGCCCATGGGTTCCGAGAGATGGTGCGCGTCCCGGTAGGCAAGGATGTCACCGATGATGGCAGGGCAGTGCTCGGCGCACAGGTACTTGTTCATGTCGAGGAAGCGCGCACCCGTTTCTTCGGCTACCCTACGCTCGACGGCGGCGCGCGAAGCGTTCAGTGCCTCCTCGGGCTCCGCGTCGCACGCCGCCGCGTCATCGATGTTCCTTGACAGACAGGACGCCGGAGCGGAGTCGTGAAACGGTGTGTCAGCCATGACAACCACTTCTGTCCCCTCCGGTAGCGCGTCGATGGTCGCTCGAAGGCCCTCTTCCCACTGCTTGCGGAGATCCTTCGAATCGTCCACCGGTGTTACGCGCCCGTAGTTGCCCAGCACCACCAGTCGTGGTTTGACCTCGCGGATCGTCTGCAGCGCCCCTTCCCGCCACTGGTCGCATTCTGTGTACGGAGCACCCTGCCGTTCGATCGAGATGGACACCGCAGGACAGGAGGCCTTGGTGAGCGTGCGCAACCGCATCGCATTGTCCCGGGCCAGACGGTCCACTCCCGCGAACCACTGTTCAGCGTGGGAGTCGCCGAACAACACGACATCCTGCGTGGCTTCACGATTGCCGTAGATGCAGTGGGCTTGCGGTTCGGTCTGCTTCACCGGAGCGTGACATCCGTCGCCGTTGGTCGGCGGCGCGCTGGTCGCGGCCCGCTCGAGCACCGGCGTCACGTTCGAGGGCACGAAGGGCGTGCCTTCCGGGTAGGGGAGCCCGGCTTTTCGTTCCGCCGGTTGTGCTGCCGTGGCCGGAGTCCGGTCGATGTAGAGGCCCGCGCCGTACGCCGAGCCGGCAATCACGAGGGATCCGGCAGTCGCCATTGCGAGTGTGGGTCCAGTGCGGCGGATGTTTCCCCTGGCTGGCCCACGGCGGAAGGGTCCCTCAACGTAGCGGTGCAGCAGGATCGCCAGCGGGACACTCAGAGCGCCGAGCGCAAGAGTTCCAGCCAGTGGCAGCGGGTGCTCCACGCCAACAGCCAACTGCGGAATCGTGAGCAGCGGCCAGTGCACCAGATACAGCGAATAAGACCACTTGCCCATTGCTTGCATGGGGCGATTGGTGAGCAGCGCGGGGTGCGGCGCAGCCGACCCGCCGAGGATTACGGCGGCGGTGGACAGAGTCGGCAGGAGGGCGGCAACGCCGGGAAACGGGGTCGTCGAGGTCAGCAGCACAAATCCCGTCAGCATCCCTGCAAGCCCGCTCCAGATCAGCACGCGCCCGACGGCGGTGGAGAGGCGTCCTGCGGCATGGCGCAGTGCCAGCGCTGCCAGGGCGCCGACGCCGAGTTCCCATGCCCTGCTGGGCAGGGAGAAGAAGGCCCACGGCGGGGATACCTCGAGCAGGACAAGTCCACTGGCGAAGGACGCTGCAACAAGCGCAGCGATTACAGCGGCAAGCCGCCTGTTCGACCGGCGGACCAGGAAGAACGTACCCAGCAGCACCGCAGGCCACAGCAGATAGAACTGTTCCTCAATGCCGAGGGACCAGTAGTGCTGGAACGGCGAAGGCGAAGTTTCCGCCAGGTAGTCGGTTCCCTGCGCGGCGAAGAGCAGGTTCGGCATGTAGAGAGCCGTCGCGGCGGCGTCTTCCAGCGTGCCCGGCACGTCTACCCGCGGCACTAACAGGACGGAGGCCAGCGCGGTCAGTACCAGGACCGTCAACGCCGCCGGCAAGATGCGGCGAATCCTTCGGGCGTAGAAGTCGGAAAGCCTGATTGTGCCGTGGTCACGGAGGGTTGAGAGCAGGTGTGAAGTAATCAGAAACCCTGAGATGACGAAGAAGACGTCGACGCCGGAGTAACCTCCGGGCACCAGGGAGACACCGGCGTGATAGATCACAACCGCGAGGACTGCCACGGCCCGCAGGCCCTGAATGTCCGGACGGAACCCAGCGGCGGCATGGGGCGGACGGTGCATCAACACTTCCTCACTTCGGTTGGATTCTCTCGAACATATCAATTTGGTAACGGAGGTTGCACATTCGCCCACACCGTTGCCGCTCGCTTTTGTGTCGACTGATTACCTGTACGGGCGAGCGCCGTCTGGCACGGACGGCGAGCCCGGTAATAGGGTGGAACCTGCCAAGGCGCATAGGGGCGTCACAACGTATATGCGCCCCTAACCACGGGGCGAACCTGCAGATGGAGACTTGATGAGTGCACAAATCGGTGTGACCGGCCTGGCCGTTATGGGAGCGAACCTTGCCAGGAACCTGGCCCGCAATGGCTACACCGTGGCCCTGCACAATCGTTCTGTCGAGAAGACAGACGCCTTATTGGACAAGCATGGAGACGAGGGCGACTTCGTACGTACCGAGACCCTGCAGGAACTTGTCGATTCACTTGAGAAGCCTCGCCGCGTTCTGATCATGGTCAAGGCCGGCGCTCCGGTGGATTCCGTCATCGATCAGCTTGAACCGCTGCTGGAACCCGGCGATATTGTGATCGACGCCGGCAACTCGCACTACGAGGACACCCGCCGGCGTGAAGCAGCACTCGCCAAGAAGGACTTGCACTTCGTGGGCGTGGGGGTTTCCGGTGGTGAGGAGGGCGCACTTCTTGGTCCTTCGATCATGCCGGGTGGATCGCGGGAGTCCTACGATTCGCTGGGCCCGATGCTTGAGAAGATCTCCGCAAAGTACAACGGCGAGCCGTGCTGCCGCTGGGTCGGTACGGACGGCGCAGGGCACTTCGTCAAGATGGTTCACAATGGCATCGAGTATGCCGACATGCAGGTTATCGGTGAAGCGTACGACGTCCTTCGTACGGCGGCGGGGATCGAACCTGCCGAGCAGGCCAAGATCTTCACGGACTGGAACACCGGAACGCTCTCATCGTTCCTGATCGAGATCACTGCCGAGGTGCTCGCGCACACTGATGCGCGCACCGGTAAGCCGTTTGTCGACGTCGTCGTGGATTCCGCAGGCCAGAAGGGCACCGGCCGGTGGACGGTGGTGTCGGCACTGGAACTCGGTAGCCCGACATCGGGTATTGCTGAATCGGTGTTCGCGCGGGGGCTTTCGTCGCAGCGCGGACAACGGGAACTGGCGCAGGAGATTCTGCAGGGTCATGAGGGCAGCGTCGACCTGCCTGAGGATTTTGTGGAGGATGTGCGGCTCGCACTGTATGCATCAAAGCTGGTCAGCTATGCACAGGGCATCGACATGCTCACCGCAGCTGCAGGCGAGTACGGATGGGAACTCAAGCTTGATGAAATCGCATCGCTGTGGCGCGCCGGGTGCATCATCCGCGCTGAGCTGCTGGACGACATCATGAAGGCCTACGCTGCCGAGGAGAAGCCGGCAAATCTGCTCCTTGCACCGGCGTTCGCCGAGTCAATTGCCGGCGCGGTTCCCGCATGGCGCCGCGTTGTCGCGGCTGCAGTGCAGCTCGGCATTCCCGTTCCTGTGTTCTCCTCGTCGCTCGCCTACTACGATGGACTGCGCCGCAAACGACTGCCCGCTGCCCTCACCCAGGGGTTGCGCGACCTTTTCGGAGCCCACACCTACAACCGGGTAGACGCTGACGGAACCTTCCACACTCTCTGGGGTGAGGACCGTTCGGAGGTCGAAGCGGTCGACACCCACTAGCCCCCAGCACGAATGTGAATGCCCCGGCGGATCCCCGCCGGGGCATTCACATTTGCTAATAAGACGTTCAGATATAGAGCGCCGGGTCGATGTACTCTGCGGGATCGACCGCAGGCTGGGTCTCCCTGGCCGAGTCCCGGTGGCGGAAGGTCGCCGGGATCCCGGTCACGATGGAGTCTGGTGGTGTGTCCTTTACGACGACGGCGTTCGCTCCCACCGCGCTTCCCGCACCGATGGTGATGGGCCCGAGAACCTTTGCTCCGGCGCCGATCGTCACCCGGTCTCCGATAGTCGGATGGCGCTTCACCTTCTCAAGCGAGCGGCCGCCGAGGGTCACGCCCTGGTACATCATCACGTCGTCGCCGATCTCCGCGGTGCCGCCAATAACCACTCCCATGCCGTGATCAATGAAGAATCGGCGACCGATCGTTGCGGCCGGATGAATCTCGATCCCCGTCAGGAAGCGGGCTGCCTGGGACAGAACCCGTGCCGGAAACCGGAGGGCAGCAACCTGCCACATCCTGTGGGTTAGACGATGCACCCAGATGGCATGAAGCCCCGAGTACACGACGCCGTTCTCAATATCACCCCTGGCGGCCGGGTCATGTGCCCGGGCCGCCTCGAGGTCTTCTCGCAGTCTCGCTAAAAAGCTCACAGACCACCTTCTGTTGCAGGTTTGGCTAGCCCCGGATGTCGTCGAAGAGCACGGTGGAAATGTAACGCTCGCCAAAGTCACAGACCACTGCGACGATCAGCTTGCCGGCGTTCTCCGGACGCTTAGCCAGTTCCAGGGCACCCCAAACGATGGCGCCGGAGGAAATACCACCAAGGATGCCCTCCTGGGTACCGAGGGCGCGTGCAACACGAACCGAGTCCTCAACGCTGGCGTCAATCACTTCGTCGTAGATGGAAGTGTCGAGGATCTCCGGAACGAAGTTTGCACCCAGGCCCTGGATCTTGTGCGGTCCTGGTGCGCCGCCATTGAGGATCGGGGAGTCGGCCGGTTCGACGGCGATGATCTTCACATCGGGCTTGCGTTCTTTGAGTACCTGACCGACGCCGGTAATGGTGCCGCCTGTGCCGATGCCCGAGACGAAGATGTCCACCTCGCCGTCAGTGTCTTTCCAGATTTCCTCGGCCGTGGTGGCGCGGTGAATGGCGGGGTTGGCCTCGTTGGCGAACTGGCGGGCCCAGATGGCGTTGTCGTTGGTGGCAACAATCTCCTTGGCCCGGTCAACCGCTCCCCGCATGCCTTCGGATCCGGGAGTCAGGACAATCTCGGCGCCGTAGGCCCGCAGCATGACGCGACGTTCAGTCGACATGGTTTCCGGCATCGTGAGGATGACCTTGTAGCCGCGCGCCGCGCCGACCATAGCCAGGGCGATGCCCGTGTTGCCGGAGGTGCCCTCGACGATCGTCCCGCCCGGCTTCAGGGCGCCCGCCCGCTCGGCGGCATCGATGATGGCCACACCAATGCGATCCTTAACGCTGTTGGCCGGGTTGTAGAACTCAAGTTTCACGGCAACCTGCGCGTCGAGTCCTTCGGTCAGGCGGTTGAGGCGTACCAGCGGGGTGTTGCCTACCAGTTGGGTCACGTCGTCGTAAATCGGTGCCATGGTTTTCCTGTCTGGAGCGTCGGGAAGGAGGTAAGGGGAGTGGGTAGCGATAGCGCCGAACCCAGGCGAAACTGGACTCAGCCTAGCCAGCGCCAAGAGGGGCGGGCTATGCAGTGAGCCATTCGGCGTAATATTTCCGGGCCTTGGCCAGCTTCGGATTGATAATCACCTGGCAATAGCCTTGCTCCGGGTGCTTCGCATAGAAGTTCTGGTGATACTCCTCCGCTACATGGAACTTCGGCAAGCGGACCACTTCCGTGACGATCGGGTTTGACCAGTGCTCCTGGTTCCGCTCAATGGCCCTTTCGAACAGTTCCTTCTGTTCTGTGTCCTGGTAGAACATCGAAGACCTGTACTGCGTGCCGACGTCGTACCCCTGGCGGTTCAGCGTGGTTGGATCATGCGAGACAAAGAAGATTCCGAGGATCACCTCGGCCGGAATGACCGTCTCATCGAACGTCACTGCGACTACCTCCGCGTGCCCTGTGATGCCCGCGCAGACCGAGTCATAGTCGGGGTCCGGCTGGTGCCCACCCGTGTAGCCGGACACAACGTCGGTCACTCCGCGGGTCTTCTGGTAAACGGCGTCAAGGCACCAGAAGCAGCCCCCGCCCAGCACGAAAGTCATCATGGTGTTAACAATGCATGACGGTGACGGATGATTCCCGGGCGGGCGCCGCTCCATGGCCGCATTGGTGGGGAACCGGTGGTCAGTTGGACGAAAGCTGGTAGAACTAGGGCTATGAAACCTGAGGAGGAACAGGTCGGCGACCGGGAAAGCGATCTGCCCCACGCGGACGCTGACGAGCCGTCGACGTCGAAGCCGACAGTCGGTGACATCCTGCTGGCTATAGAGGAGCTGTGGCCGGAGTCGCTGGCCGAAGGATGGGACGCCGTCGGGCTGGTCACCGGACGTCCGGACCGTGAGGTTTCGACAATCGTCTTTGCCGTGGATCCATCCGAGGCCGTCATCGAGGACGCATTGGAGCTGGGGGCGGACCTGATCGTCGCGCACCACCCGCTCCTGCTAAAGCCCGTGAATGCAGTCGCCGCCACGCATGCAAAGGGTGCGGCAGTCCACCGTCTGATCGAAGCCGGCTGCGCCCTGGTGACGGTACACACCAACGGTGACAGCGCAGTTGGAGGCGTGTCGGATGTGCTGGCCGATGCCTTCGGATTGCGGAACGTGGAACCGCTCGCCAGCGCAGCGGACGGACTCCCCGAAGAGGGGATAGGCAGGGTCGGTGACCTTGCGGATGTCACGTCGCTCGGGGATTTCGCGGAACTGGTGTTCGGGCTGCTTCCCGCGGTTGCCGGAGGCATGCGGGTGGCCGGGGACCGGCACGGACTGGTTAGGCGTGTCGCAGTCTGCGGAGGCGCCGGGGACAACCTTTTCGACCAGGTTCGTGCCAGCCAGGCTGACGTCTATGTGACGGCCGATCTCCGGCATCATCCTGCCCTTGAGGCGCGGGAAGCAGCGGTGAATGGGCGTCCTTACCTGATCGACGTTTCCCACTTCGGCAGCGAATGGCTTTGGTTGACGCCGGCAGCCGCCGCGCTGGCGAATGTACTCTCCGACCAGAATTTCGAGGTTGACGTTCGGGTCAGCACCGTGAACTCGGATCCCTGGGACTTTGTTTTGACGCCTGGCGGCGACTGAGGGAAGCACGGCCGTCGGACCGGGCCTGCCTTGCCATAAGGTAGATGGAGAAGGAATTTTCGTTCGAATCCCCGGAGGACAATCGGTGGCAAAAGCACCCCAGGCGGAACAACTGCGGCTTCTTGACTTGCAGGCGAATGACTCCAAACTCAATCAGCTGCAGCGGCAGGCGGCCGCAGCGCGGGCAAACCCGGAACTCGCCGAGCTCGCCTCGAGCGTGGCCGCGGCAGACTCGGAGACCGTTAGTGCAGCAACCAACCTCGCCGACGCTGAGCGTGACCTGACCCGCGCGGAGGACGATGTGCAGGCCGTGGTTACCCGGTTGGAGCGGGACGAGCAGCGGCTGAATAGCGGCACGGGGACGTCCAAGGACCTCACCGCTCTGCAAAGCGAGGTGGCATCGCTCACCAAACGCCGGTCGGACCTTGAGGACATCGAACTCGAAGTGATGGAAAGGGTTGAGGCAGCCCGTACCGCGCGCGAAGTTGCCGCCGCCCACGCGGAAACCATCAGGGCACAGTTGCAGGGCGTGGAAAGCACGCGGGATGAGGAGCTTGCGCGGATTGAAGCGGAACGCACCGAAGTCCAACGCACGCGGGATGAGCTCGCGGGAACGTTCGACGCCGCGCTCCTTGCCCTCTATGAAAAAACCCTGGCCAAGCGCGGCGTGGGCGCGGCACGGCTGTTTCACGGCAGGTCTGAAGGTTCAGGCATGCAGCTCAGCCCCGGCGACCTTGCTGACATCTCCCGTGCAGCCCAGGACGATATCGTGTTCTGCCCGGATTCAGGGTGTATCCTCGTGCGCTCCGCCGAGTGGGGAAACTGACCCGACGTGCAGGAAACCGAGATCCCGCTATTCGATGACGTCCCGACAGAACCGCACCAGGAAGCGCGGAGCGGGTTCCTGATCGTTGAAGCCGACGGCGGATCCCGCGGCAATCCCGGGCATGCCGGCTACGGTGCATTGGTTCGCGATCCGGAGTCCGGGAGGATCCTTGTCGAGAAGGCAGGGTACGTGGGCATCGCATCCAACAACGTCGCGGAGTACTCCGGCCTCATCGCCGGACTGGAACTCGCACACGAGGTGGATCCCAACTGCCGCATTCTTGTGAAGATGGATTCCAAGCTGGTGGTCGAGCAAATGAGCGGGCGCTGGAAGATCAAGCACTCCGACATGCAGAACCTGGCATCGAAGGCACGGCGTGCTGTGGAGCCGCGCCGTGTGCGCTATGAATGGATTCCGCGTGAGCGGAACAAAGACGCCGACCGCCTCTCGAACGAGGCCATGGACGCGGGTATCTCCGGTGTCGAATGGACCCCGCGGAAGCCGGTTCAGAAGACTGTGGAGGCCGCCGTCGTCGTTCCCCAGCCGGAACCCGATGTCCCGCCGCAGCCGAGCGGATCGCTTCATCACATCGAGATCTGGGTCCGAAACATCGATTCGGCGAAGGAGAGTTTCGGTTGGCTCTTCGAACGTCTGGGATTCGTCCCGCGGGACTCCTGGAACGACGGCGCGAGCTGGGCCGGCAGGGGAGCGTACCTCGTGCTCGAAGCAGGTCCGGACGTTCTGCCGGAACCGCATGAACGCCGTCGTGCGGGGATCAATCACCTGGCCTTCAATGCCGGCTCGCGGGCTGAAGTCGACCTCCTGGCGCGCCGGGCCACCAGCCATGGGTGGTCCCTGCTGTTCGCTGAGAAGCATCCTCACGCGGGCGGGCCGGACCACTACGCTGCCTACCTTGAGAACGCGGACGGGTTCGAGGTGGAGCTTGTCGCTGAGCCTTAACGACTGAACACCAGCTCTGGCGGAAGCGGCGATATTCAGCCCGCGGCGAGGATGATGTTGAGTTGGGCGGCCCTGCGGGTGTTTGCGGGCGTCAGTTCACAGGTCCAGAGTTCACTCGCGGCCCGCAGGAGGTGCGCTGGGGTCTCGGGCTGCTTGCCGCGCCGGGTGAGCAGATGGCGGGCGAGCTCCCCCCGGGTATGTTTGGCGAAGTGCGAGACCACGGTGCGCTTCCCGTTGCGCTCCTGCAGGACGTTCACGGCGACCGTTCGTTCAGTGCTCGGCGACCAGACCGCGGCGTAGCTGCTGGAACGGCAGTCCACTACAAGCGATCCCCCTGCACGGGCATCCAGCACCGATGCGAGCCGGCTGCGCCAGAATGCCGTCAGTTTCCCAATCCCCGGTAGGTCCACTGACATGGAGAGCCGGTACGCCGGGATCGTATCGCCGAAGCCGATCGCACCCCAGAGCCCTGAAACAACGACGACGGCGGCGTCCGTCTTGCGCTTCTGCGCAGCAGTCATGGTGCGGTAGCCGAGGGCGTCATACAGTACGCCGG
Organism: Arthrobacter pigmenti; assembly: GCF_011927905.1. NCBI lineage: Bacteria > Bacillati > Actinomycetota > Actinomycetes > Micrococcales > Micrococcaceae > Arthrobacter > Arthrobacter pigmenti. Next base: position 1,749,079 of record NZ_JAATJL010000001.1, on the reverse strand, counting down.
TGTAGATGGCGTGGGCGGGCGCGGCCGGTGAATCCCGTAGCAGGAGGTTCCGGCGTATCTCATCGGCAAGCGAGGCTCCGACGCCCAGGATTGCATGGGCATCTTCGTGGGCGCTGGTCTTCTCGAGTGCATCGAGCACCTCGGCACGCGCCTCCGCCAGCTCGGGAAAGGCCAGCCCGGCGAGGTCAAGCGGATCCCCTTTCGCCGCGGCCGACTTTCCTTCAGAGGGCGGAAGCAGAATAAGCACCGGATTACTCTACCGGGAGCCTCGGGTGGTATCGCTAGTGCACTGAGAGCCGGCAGCGAACCCGTAGAATCGATACGGATGGGTTGGCCAGGCGGCCGCGTGGGGAGTACCAGATACTCCTCCCGAGGAACGTCCGGGCTCCACAGGGCAGGGTGGTGGGTAACGCCCACTCGGGGTAACCCGCAGGACAGTGCCACAGAGAATAGACCGCCCCGGCAGTCCGCTGCACGGGGTAAGGGTGAAAAGGTGGTGTAAGAGACCACCAGCGCGCCGGGTGACCGGCGCGGCTAGGTAAACCCCACCCGGAGCAAGGCCAGACAGGGCGCGCTTGAAGGCTGCCCGCCTGAGCGCCCGGGTAGGCCGCTGGAGGGCGTCGGCAACGGCGCTCGTAGATGGATGGCCGCCACTGCAGGCGTTCGACGTCGGCAGGACAGAACCCGGCGTATCGGCCAGCCCATCCTTCAACGGCCGCCCCCCACCCCGCGAAGGCATACTGGCCGGTGATACTTGAATAGTCAAGAGTGTTCGGAACTATCCCTCGCGTTCATCCACAGGCGAAGTTCATGACCATTACGTTCCATTACGCTAGGGGAATGAGCGAGACGACTGCACCCAGCCAGTCGCTGGTGCGTCGCAACTCAAACTTCCGCGCCCTATGGCTGTCTGCAACAGTCGGCGTGCTGGGTACGGCCGTCGCCTCGATAGCATTACCCATCATCGCGGCAGTTGAGCTTGCGGCAAGTGACTTCGCCGTGGCTGCCCTGGCAGGGATGACCTTTCTCCCGTGGCTTCTTCTCGGCCTTCCTATCGGAGTATGGGTGGACCGTTGGCCCCGGAAACCGGTCATTGTGTGGTCCCTCATCGCACGGATACTTTCACTCGCGACGTTGCCGGTGGCTTACTGGTTCGGCATGCTCACCGTCGTGCAGCTCTTCGTGGTTGCTTTCGTGGCCGGGCTGTCCTCGGTATTCTTCAGCCTCGCGGACCAGGCGTTGGTGCAGCAGGCGCTCACGGGCGATGAGCTGGTGGAAGGAAACGGCATCATCACGGCCTCCGGTGCCTCCGCCGATGCGGCCGGACGCGGGATAGCGGGCTGGCTCACGGTGATCCTCGGCGCCTCGAACACCCTCCTCGTCCAGGTGGCCGCGTCGTTTGCGTCGCTGTTCGCCATTTCCTCCCTCCGGTTGAAGGAGGCGCGCCCCGAGCCCACACAACGCCACATCTTCGCCGAAATGATGGATGGCCTCCGCTATACCTTCAGCACGGCTCCCTTGCGCGCCATCCTCTTCAACGCGGCACTGTGGAACCTCGGCGGAAGCATGGTGGCTTCCCTCATGGTCCTGCTGGTGATTCGGGTGTTGAACGAATCAGAGATCTGGCTGGGACTGCTGATGGCGGCAACGTCCATAGGCGGGGCGGTTGGCGGCTTGAACGCGAAGAGACTCACGGAATGGTTGGGCTCGGGGCCGGTGTGGCGATGGTCGATGGTGCCCGGCGTCCTGGGCTACGCATCCCTGCTGGTGATGACTCCCGGTCCCGGCATGATCATCGGCTTGGTGGGCATGTTCGTCATGGGGGTCTCTGTGGCTTTGAACATCGTCGTCGGAACCAGCTTCCGGCAGCGGGTCTGTCCCCCCGCCATGATGGGCAGGCTTGGCGCGGCCACCCGCATGGTCAGTTGGGGGATGCTGGGCATCGCGAGCATCATTGGTGGAGTGCTCGCGGAGCTACTGGGTATTACAAACGCCATCCTCGTGGGGGTGGTTCTGACGACCGCTGCACCGTTGGTAGCACTGTTCGGATCGCTCCGGTCCGTCAAGCGGCTCGAGGACCTGCACCGCGAACCGGTGCCGAGTTCTCCCTGATCAGTGACCAAACGGGTCAGGATCGACGCCCGGCATCCAGGTCAGCCCCGGCTGGCCCCACCCGTTCGTCTTTGACGCCTTCTTCGCCTTCCGCGCAAACCGTGGGTTGAGGCGGTCCACGTAGAGCGTACCGTTCAGGTGGTCGAACTCATGCTGCATACAACGGGCAAACCACCCGGTGGCCTCGAACTCGACCGGATCCCCTGCCCCGTCGAAACCATTGATCTTCACCCATTCCGCCCGCTTTAGCGGGAAAGACTCGCCGGGAAATGAGAGGCAGCCCTCGGACTCATCCTCGTCGGGTTCCGCACCGGAGACCTTCGACGTGACCAGCGTCGGGTTCACGAGCACGCCCCGCGGGGGCACGCCGTCGTCGTTAGCCATGCCGTAGACGAAGATGCGAAGCCCCACACCGATCTGCGGCGCCGCGAGCCCAACACCGTGTGCCTCGTCCATGGTTTCGTACATGTCGGCGATGAGGGTGCGGAGCGCATCATCGAAATGCTCGACGGCGGTGGCCCGGGTGTGCAGCACAGGTTCGCCGGCGATGGTGATCGGGTGGACTGCCATTGAAGTTTCCCTTACTCCGGAGGTGAATCAGCCGGCGATCGAGCGGCCGATGGTTTCACGCATGATCTCGCTTGTGCCGCCGAAAATGGACAGCAACCGGACGGCGAGGAACGCCTGTGCAACGGGGTACTCCAGCACGTAACCGTACCCACCGTGGAGTTGAAGGCAGCGGTCGGTGATTGTCTTCACCCGTTCGCTCGCCCACAGCTTGACGCGCGCCGCGCCCGCCGGGTCCAATGCACCTTCGTTGAATGCAAGCATGGCACGGTCGACGTACGTCTCCATGACTTCTACTTCTGTGAGGATGTCGGCGAGCTCAAAGCGGGTGTTCTGGAAGTCGATCACCCGTTCACCGAACGCGTTGCGCTCCCTGGTGTAACGGACCGTGGCCTCGTAGATGGCTCTGGCCACAGCCGAGGAGGCAACAGCGATCGCCAGCCGTCCCTGGGGGAGCTGTTCTGTCACGTAGCGAAGACCATGACCCAGTTCGCCCACCAGGCCGGTACCCGGAACGCGGACGCTGTCGAAAAACAATTCGGCGGTGTCCGAGGCTTTCAGACCCATCTTGTCGATTTGCTTCCCCGTCTCGTACCCCGGCCCCTTCCCGACCATGAACAGTGAGAAGGAATCGTGGTTCCCGCGGCCGGCCGAACCATCAGTACGTGCAAGTACGAGGGAAGCGTCAGCGCTGATCCCGTTTCCGATGAATGTCTTCTGTCCGCTGATCAGCCAGTCGTCGCCGTCGCGGACAGCCTTGGTGCGGATTCCGCGGAGGTCGCTTCCGGCTCCCGGCTCAGTCCAGGCAACCGAGGTGACCTTTTCACCCGTCACCATGCCGGGAAGCCACTCTTGCTTGAGTTCCTCGGATCCGTACGCCAGCAGGTGGGGCAGAACCATGTCATCGTGCAGATGGAAGGCCAAACCCGCAGCGAGGTGGTCGGCACGGGCGAACTCTTCGTCCATAACTGCGCGGAACCGGTAATCAGGCATTCCCGCACCGCCGTATTCCTCCGGTACTGCGAGTCCGAGGAGACCCTGCTCGCCTGCAGCGGTCCACATGCTGCGCGGCATCATGTGATCACGGTCCCACCCGGCATAGTGGGGAGCGATTTCGCGGGAGTTGAACTCCCGCGCTACCTCCCGGAAGAGCTCGTGGTCCTCTTCGAACAGGGTGCGTTTCATGCCGTCTTTATTCCCTTCTGATGACTTGCCGTTGCTCACGGCCATGTCCTGGCTGAAGAAAGACCAATGGCCGCCCCGAGCATTCAGGACGGCCACAGAAGCCTACGGACCATTTCGGGGTGAGTAACGGGGTTTGAACCCGCGACCTCCTGGACCACAACCAGGCGCTCTGCCAACTGAGCTATACCCACCATGCGCCTCTCATTACCCTCTGCAGCAGTTCGCATATACCTGGCTGGTACAGCACTGATGCTTTCTGGCCTGAACGAGGCAGCGCAGACAATTCTACACACATTTCGGCGACCCAATAATCGGGCCGTTGCTCAACGGGCAGCGTGGCAGTTCAGGGCCGCAGCTCCCGCGCCACGGCCTTGCTCGCTTCGGAGTCAGGGCCGGGGCTGGGAACGAACACCGTGTTGCGGTAGTACTGCAGCTCGCGGATGGAATCCTTGATATCGCCGAGAGCCCGGTGGTTTCCACTCTTCTCCGGCGCCTGGAAGTACGCCCGCGGGTACCAGCGGCGGGCCAGCTCCTTGATCGTTGAAACATCGATGACCCGGTAATGCAGGTGTTCGACGACGGCTGGCATGTCGCGGGCAAGGAAGACCCTGTCGGTACCCACTGAGTTACCCCCGAGCTGCGCGCGCCGTGGCTCCGGTACCCACGCGGTGATGTACTCCAGCACGCGCTCCTGCGCTTCCTCCATGGTGACGCCGTGGGGGAGCTCCTCGATCAGGCCGGAGGACGTGTGCATTGCCCGTACAAAATCACCCATGGATTCGATTGCCTCCGCGGGTGGTGCGATAACGACGTCGACGCCGTCACCGAGCACATTCAGCTCAGAGTCGGTCACGATCACCGCCACTTCAATGAGAGCGTCGGCCACGGGATCCAGACCCGTCATCTCGCAGTCAATCCAGACAATATGTTCGTTTGATATGGGCACCCGTCAAATGTACCCGTTCCGTGAAAACACGCTTCCTCAGCTTCGTGAATGGCTCCATTGCGGTTGGGTCGTTCCTTCATTGGCGGGTGGAGCGAAAGCGCCCTGGACCTTCCCCTCGACATAACGCTGGATAGGAAGCTGCCCGGTTTCCGGGGGCCCGAACGTGTCTATCCAGCGGCTGCCGGCACCAGCCGTGCGTTCATCGTCGTGCGTGTATGCATCGTGCCGGCCGAGGTCGGCAGGCGGCCTCGGAACCATCTGCGCGGGAGTGCTGATTGCTAGCGTCGAAGAAGGTTCCGGGTTCTTCGAGGGCGTACCGCCTGGTCCGGCCGACCTACGCGTCGAGGTCGATGCCAGCCACCAGACGAGCAGGAACCCGAGACCGAGCACCACAGTGGTCATTGCATTCGCGGTCACCGGCACGTCGAAAACTGCCATGCTGCCCGCAGCGATCACGCACGCGAAAGCTCCCCACAGTGGAAAGTCGGAAGGTACGGCGTGCCCTGTCGGATGTTCCCGTGGCTCTGCCCGGTGGCGCCCCAATGCCATCAACCGCCTTCTGCGTTAGTTAGGATCTGGAGCCAGTTTAGGGCCTGAATTGGTTCTAATCGCCGAAGATGGGGCGGCCAGCCTTATCAGGAAATCCCCGACAGTCGAGGAAGGCGCCGGTGGTAAAATCAAGCCACCGCGCCTGTGCGTTGTCCACGTTCCTTCAACACGTTACTTCCTCAGGATTCAGCTATTTGCCCATGCTCCACCGACGATCGGACCCACTGCAGATGACCGCCGCCGTGCCCGCGCCTGTGGCAACACCCCATGTGGGCCGACCCAGGATTGCGATCATCCAGGGATTCGTCGGCTCCATGCTCATGCTCTTCGGGTCCTTCGGTGTCGGCTGGCTCTCGCTGGCCTCCCGTGAACTACGCCAGTTGGAGCCAATCATCTGGCTTCGATTCGAACCGGCAGGAGCGGTGCTATCCGTCGTCCTGCTCGCGCTGGGGGGGATGCTGCTGGTCCGCTCGTGGCTCCGCCTCGGGCAACGGCTGGCCGGGTGGGGGCCGGAGAGCAGGCCGATCATCCTCAAGGCGACGCTGGCCTGGGGCGCGCCGATGTGCTTCGCCCTTCCGCTCTTCAGCAGGGATGTATTCGCCTACATCGCCCAGGGCCAGGTGATGGTGGCGGGGCTGAACCCCTATGAGGACGGTTACTCACAGATCTCTAACTACCTGCAGATCGGCGCAGACGATCTCTGGGCACAAAGCCCAACGCCATACGGGCCGATTTTCCTATGGTTCGAAGAGTTGGTGGTGCGCGCAACGGGCGGTCAGCCTGATTTCTCGATCCTGTTGTTTCGTCTCCTGGCGCTGATTGGCGTGGCTCTCTGCATCTACTACGTGCCCCGGCTCGCCGAAGTCCATGGAATCAACCCCAACCGCGCACTGTGGCTCACCGTCGCGAACCCCCTCTTCCTGACCAACTTCATCGCGAGCGTCCACAACGATTCGCTCATGCTCGGACTGGCCCTTGCCGGTCTGTACGCTGCTGCCCGCGGGCGTCACGTCACCGGCATCCTCCTCATCACACTCTCCATCGGCATCAAGCCGATCACCCTGATCGTCCTTCCTTTCATCGGCTTGATGTGGGCCGGACGCGGAGCCAGTTGGCCGCGGAAGTTCCTTTACTGGGGAATGACAGCAGGGCTTTCGCTGGGCATCCTGTGGCTGCTGGGCTGGCTCAACGGATTCGGTTTCGGCTGGGTCGGAGCACTCAGCACTCCGGGAAGCGTGTGGATCTGGTACGCGCCTGTCGGGTTCCTCGGGATGGTTTTCGCCCTGACCGGCGATGCCCTGGGATTCGACGGCTGGTCCTGGGCGGACGTCGTTCACAAAGTGGGCACCGTCGTTTCCCTGATTCTTGTTGCGTGGTTCGTCTTCAGGGGTGACCACTCCAGACTGGTGCGGCGACTCGCACTGGCTCTGGCCGCCGTCGTTCTCCTGGCCCCGATGATTCAGGCCTGGTACGTCGTCTGGCTCATTCCGCTGTTCGCGGTGACCGGAATCCGTGATGACTGGCAGGTGAAGGTGCTGTACTTCGTGGTGTCTTTCTTCATGATCTACGCGATCTCCGATCAGCTGGACATTTTCCCCTATATCGAGCTCAGTCTCCACACGGCGAGGCAGATCGCGGCGGCGGTTGGAGTGGCGTTCGCGTCCTACCTTGTTTTCCTGGACCCGCGAACAAAGACGCTGTTTCGGGGCGCGCCGCAGGCGGCCGAGCTCAGCGTAAGCCGCTGACCAGCGCCGGGGCCAACATGCGAACGCCGGCGGATGCAGCAATACTGGGGGGATGAGCGAAGCGCAGGAGCAGGTCGTCCGGGGATCATTCGACATCTCGGGATGGGAACCACAGCCGTACACCGTCGATGGCGCAGACAGTGAACTGAACCGGGTGAGCGCCACCAAGGAGTTCGTCGGAGACATCGAGGGCGTCTCAGTGGCCGAGCTTCTGATGGCGGGCAACAGCCGGGGCGCCGGGTATGTGGCATCCGAGGTGTTCACCGGAATCATCCTTGGCAGGCAGGGAAGCGTCATAATCCAGCACTGGGGGTTGGCCGAGGGCACTGCCGCAGCAAGCTCAGGCCACATCATCCCGGGATCCGGAACGGGTGAGCTGGAAGAGATAGCGGGCAAGGCAGAGTACTCGCAGGACCTGTCAGGACAGCACCATCTTGAGCTGCGTGTGACCTTCGGCTGAAGAACCTCGGTGCCCCCGGCGCGACTCGAACGCGCAACCTACGGATTAGAAAGCCGTTGCTCTATCCATTGAGCTACGGGGGCGGGTACGGACATGAACCCGCACAAGTTTATCGGCTTTTAGTCTGCTTCATCTCCTCCACAGAGGCCAAATTACGCTGAAGTTGCCCACATAGCGCCCTTGCACGCTTTCAGGGCCTTCTGCCCCGCAGAGACTTGAGGAGACGGCACAGCGGTGCCGGGCACCGAACTCTGAAGGGATGAAGAATGAGCAACTATGTGACAATTCGCGGATTCGTGGGGACCGAGCCCAAATGCTCCGTAGCGGGCAGCGGACTGCCGATCACCAAGTTCAGGTTGGGCAGCACCAACCGGTTCCTGGACAAGAAGACGAACACCTGGACGGACGGCGAGACCAACTGGTATTCCATCTCCCTGTTCCGGCAGCTTGCGACCAATGCCGGCGTCAGCCTGCAGAAAGGAGACCCCATCATCGTCTCCGGACGGCTGCGCATCCGTCCGTGGGTGAATGAGGAAGGCAAGAGCGGCACCACCGTTGAGATTGATGCGGATTCGGCCGGACACGACCTCGTCTTCGGTACAGCCAACTTCAGGCGCTCCAGCGCAGACAGGAACGACGCCGGTGTCCAGCCGGCCTCCGACGACTCCTTGCCGGCCGATTTCAACTATTCAACGGGCGAACTCCCGTCCGGCGCTGGCTATGAATCTCCCGGTGCGCCGGAGGAAGGCAGTGCTGGGGGCGGCGATACGGAGGAGGAACCCGGTTCCGGCGAGAATCAGTTGGCGAAGACTTCCGCGCCCTTCTAGATTCGCGCATGTCAGAATGGCTGTATGCGGGGATCTCGCCCATCGGGTACTGCGAAGCTCATGAACTGGCGTACAGCGGGGCCTGCACGGGGCCAGGTGGTTGTCCTCTGTGTTGGGATGGCAGTTGTTCTCGGTGGGTGCGTGGCTCCGGCTGTGGGTGACGAGCTGAACCCGGGGAAGGATGCTCAGGCTGGTCAAAGCTCCGGCGAGGTCGTTCCGCAGCCGGGGCAGGAAGAATCATCCGGTCCGGCCGCTGCGTTCGCTTCGGAGGTCAAGGAATCCCTTACCGCGCTGGCGGTTGAGGTCCCGAAGCCGGGCAGGGAAGCGGTGCGCGGGGCATTCATCACGGCCGGTGCCGAGGAAGGGTCAGTGCAGGTCTCCCTCGACACCACGCCTACCGGGCTGGAGGTCGACGCGATCACTGGAGCGGTGGCCGTCGAGAGCGTCTGCGTGTTCGGGCACGTCCGTGATGGTGAAGTCTCAGTGACCCGGCTTCCGGTGCTGGCAGGCGGCAATTGTTTCGTCGGTGATCAACGGTAAGCATCCTCCCGTCCTGCCTCCTGCGCCGAATATGCCCTGAGGATTGCAAGCACTAGCCTTGTACTATGGCGGAATTTATCTACACAATGACCAAGGCCCGAAAGGCCGTTGGCGACAAGGTGATCCTCGACGACGTAAGCATGTCCTTCTATCCTGGCGCGAAGATCGGTGTGGTCGGACCCAATGGTGCCGGTAAATCCACCATCCTGAAGATCATGGCCGGTCTGGATACCCCATCCAACGGTGAAGCCCGGCTCAGCCCCGGCTATACGGTCGGGATTCTTCTGCAGGAGCCGCCACTCAACGAGGACAAAACCGTACTCGGCAACGTGCAGGAGGGTGTCGGCGAGATCTACGGCAAAATCCAGCGCTTCAACGAGATCTCCGAAGAAATGGCGAACCCGGACGCGGACTATGATTCGCTGCTGGATGAGATGGGCAAGCTGCAGGAGGCCATCGACACGGCTGACGCATGGGACCTGGACTCCCAGCTTGAGCAGGCGATGGACGCCCTTCGCTGCCCGCCGCCGGACGCCGACGTTTCGATTCTCTCCGGTGGAGAGCGGCGCAGGGTTGCGCTCTGCAAGCTGCTCCTGCAGAAGCCGGACCTCCTTCTGCTTGACGAGCCCACCAACCACCTGGACGCCGAGAGCGTGCTTTGGCTTGAGCAGCACCTCTCGAAGTACCCCGGTGCCGTCCTCGCCGTGACCCACGACCGCTACTTCCTCGACCACGTTGCCGAATGGATTGCCGAGGTGGACCGCGGACACCTCTACCCGTATGAGGGCAACTACTCCACCTACCTTGAGAAGAAGCGTGCGCGCCTCGAGGTTCAAGGCAAGAAGGACCAGAAGCTCTCCAAGCGGCTCACCGAGGAACTCGAGTGGGTGCGCTCCAACGCCAAGGGCCGCCAGACCAAGTCCAAGGCCCGCCTCGCACGTTATGAGGAGATGGCTTCCGAAGCTGAGCGCACCAGGAAGCTTGACTTCGAAGAAATTCAGATCCCGCCGGGCCCCCGCCTCGGCAGCCAGGTGATCGAAGCGCACGGCCTCCGCAAGGGCTATGACGACCGCATCCTGATCGATGATCTGTCCTTCTCGCTGCCCCGTAACGGCATAGTCGGGGTCATTGGCCCGAACGGCGTCGGAAAGACCACGCTCTTCAAGACGATCGTCGGACTCGAACCGCTCGACGCCGGGGAACTCAAGATCGGTGAGTCCGTCAAGATCTCCTACGTGGACCAGTCACGCGGAGGAATCGATCCGAACAAGTCGCTGTGGGAAGTGGTTTCCGACGGCCTCGACTACATACAGGTCGGCCAGGTCGAGATGCCTTCGCGCGCCTATGTGTCCGCGTTCGGGTTCAAAGGACCAGACCAGCAGAAGAAGGCGGGAGTTCTCTCCGGCGGAGAGCGTAACCGGCTGAACCTCGCGTTGACCCTGAAGCAGGGCGGCAACCTGCTGCTCCTCGATGAGCCCACCAACGACCTCGATGTCGAAACGTTGTCCAGCCTCGAGAACGCGTTGCTCGAGTTCCCGGGCTGTGCCGTTGTTGTCTCCCACGATCGCTGGTTCCTGGACCGGGTGGCCACCCACATCCTCTCGTACGAGGGAACGGATGAGGACCCGGATAACTGGTACTGGTTCGAGGGCAACTTCGAAGCCTATGAGGAGAACAAGGTTGAGCGGCTTGGACCGGATGCCGCGAAACCCCACAGGGTGACGCACCGACGCCTCACGCGCGACTAGTCAGGCACCACGCGAACCACCCCGATACGCCGAAGGAGCATGCGCTGTCCTGCGCATGCTCCTTCGCGGTTAAGCCCCAGCCCGTTTAGTCAGGCTTTCCAGCGGCGCATCTTTTGATCCATCAGCTTCTTCTGGACAGCGCCCTTTACCCGGTTTCCGACGTCGGACGGAACCCGCACCATGCCTTCCTGGGCGACGGTGGCCACGAGTTCTCCACCTCGGCTGTAAATTTTCCCTGTCGCCAGGCCGCGGGCTCCGGACGCGCTGGGCGAGGCCTGCACGTACAGTAGCCACTCATCAACCTTGACCGGACGATGCCACCACATTGCGTGGTCCAGGCTGGCCACGCTCATCCCAGGGTGAATCCAGGTCAGGTCGTGTGGACGGAGGATAGATTCCAGCAGCGTGTAGTCGCTGGCATAAGCCAGGGCTGCCTGATGAACGCTCGGATCCTCCGGCATCGGGCCGAAAGTCTTCATCCACACGGCATTGACCGGTTCCTTTGCCCCTGTGTTCTCTACATAAAGCGGTGAATCGACGTGGCGGATGTCGAATGGCCGGTCATACGCCCACGCCTTCGCTACCGGGTGGTCGAACCTGCCCAGGAGGTCTGCCGTTGAGGGCAGGGACTCCGGTTCGGGGATGTTGCCCGGCATGGGCTCCTGATGGGTGATGCCGTCGTCGGGCTGCTGGAAGGAGGCGATCATCGACAGTATCGGCACGCCGTTCTGGTAGGCGTGAACCCGGCGGGCCGAAAAGGAACGCCCGTCGCGGAGGCGCTGGACCCCGAACGTGATTGGCAGGGCCGCATCTCCGGCCCTGAGGAAGTACCCGTGCATGGAATGCACTGATCTCACTGTGTCGACTGTTCGGATTGCCGCAACGAGCGCCTGTGCCAATACCTGGCCGCCGAAGATCCTCTTGCCGGGCTGCCGCACGGGCGTCGCCACGAAGATCTCCTCGTCCGTCTGGGCGCCCGCTGCGCTGTCGAGGTTGAGCAGGCTGACGAGGGCGGCAGTGGGATCCTGCGCGGGATCAGCTGACATTGTGGTGGTTAGCTCCTTGCACGGGGGCAGATGTTGTGACAGGCCGCACGCCACCGGTCGATGAGCTACAGGGCCACCACTGACAATAGACTGCGCACTCCGCCGCCTCAACCGCGGACGCGGTGTGCAATCGCACGCTCAATGCTGACGGGACGAACGAGGGCCGGAGGTCACACGAAATGGTTTCGGCTGCCGGGTGGATGAGAGGATTGCGGTATGGCCAGCCTTTCCACCAACACGTCCGAGCTCGCCTTTTCCGACCCACAGGTGGTTTCCGACCTCAGGACCTTCGTGGGGCGTGCGCGGGCAGCTGAAGACGGGGCAGTCCGCTTGCAGGCGTCATCGAACGTACTTGCGGCGTACGTCTGCATTCTCGGACCACGGATCCTCGGCGAAGCAACTCCCACAGTCCTGGGCCTGCGGACCATGCCGCTGGACGCAGCAAGCCGGCTCGACACGACTGTCGCCCTTGCATCGGTGGCTGACCGCCTCGCGCGGATGGAAGAAGGCGACCTCGTCCTGTCCGTGCCGCCCACCACGGTGACCGAGACCTGGGCCGGAGTGTTGCCGCCGCGCTCGGGGTGGCGTCCTGCCGGTACGGTTCCAACGGATGTGCTGCTCGATCATGCAAGAGAAGGAATTCGGGAGATCGCCCAGAGCGTACCAAGCAACCACGGAGCGATCATCGTGAACAACGCCCGCGGAGCTGTTTGGGGCCGCAACGTAGCCGAGGTTTCAACGGGACTTCCCGCCGGGGCCGCATTCGGGGCCTTTGCGCTTGGCTTCTGCGTACCCGGTGCGCAGGCGAACGTGTTCACGAACGGACGCTGGACACGGATCAGCACACCGGGCGGGCACATCCTCGTTCGGCGTGCCGCCGTCCTCTGAAACAGCCCACCTGATCATCCTGCGTTAGGCCGAGTTCACCATCGAATGGGCCGCGCGCTCAAGGTAATCCCATAGTGTGGCCTCGTGAAGCGGTGAAAGTTCGAGCGAATCGACGGCATCGCGCATGTGCGCCAGCCAGCGGTCACGGGCCGCGGGCGTGACCTGGAACGGCTGGTGGCGCATCCGCAGGCGGGGGTGGCCACGCTGCTCACCGTAGGTCTTGGGTCCGCCCCAGTACTGCTCCAGGAACATGAGCAACCGTTCCTTTGCCGGCCCGAGGTTCTCTTCGGGGTACATCGGCCGGAGAAGTTCATCGCCCGCGACACCGTCATAGAACACGTCCACCAGACGTAAGAATGTATCGTGGCCGCCGACGGCCTCGTAGAAGTTGTCGGTGTAGGAGGGCTGGTCAAAGCGTGGACCGACGGGCGTCAGCCGGGCTATCGGCTCTCCGAATCGAGAGGGTACGGGAATTTGTCCCGGTGTCTGCTCACTCACTGGGCTTCTGAAGCCTTTCCATCCTCGGTTACGGGCGCAACGTAGTTCCCTTGAGACCTGTTGCCCACCTTCATGATGTCACCGTTCCGGACGTACCAGATGGCGCCGTTCTCATCGACCAGGCGGGTGATGCGCAATCCAACGGATTGAACCACCCCTACGGTGTCACCGATCTCAATCGTGTCACCGATGCCGTACTGATCCTCGATTGTGATGAAGAACCCGAGGAAGGCGTCGCGGATCACTTCGCGGGCGCCGAAGCCGATCGCGATGCCCACGATGCCCACACTCGCGAGGATAGGCCCGATCTCCACGCCCAGCTCCCCGAGAGCGGTCATGACGGCGATGACCGCAATAGTCACGGCAGTTACGCTGCGCAGCAGGGCACCTATGGTTTCCGCGCGCTGCTCCCGCCGTTTGTGGTCGAGGTTGCGGAGCACCGGGTGAGCCCACCGGAAATGCGGCTTCTTGAACATCTCGTACCCGTTCTTGACCCGCCGAACCGAGCGGTTGATCAGTACACGGAGTGCGAGCCAGAGGAGGAACGCAGCCAGCAGAATCAATGCGGCAGCGATGACGTTCCCGCCGTATCCAAGCTGGTCCAGGAACTGCATGGGGACACCTCTCACTGAAAGCGCGCCGACAAGCGCAATGGGAGCCCGCGATTCTTCGGGCAGGTCAAGGTTACCGTCGTAGGCTGGCGGTATGCGCATTCTGGTTCTGGGTGGCACCGTCTTCCTTTCCCGTGCAGTGGCTGCGGCCGCGCTGCAGGCGGGCCATGATGTGACCTGCTTCGCCCGCGGGACCCACGGGCCTCCACCGCCTGGAGCCCGCTTCGTCCAGGGGGACCGGGACGGTGAAGATGCCTACAGCGATCTGCGAGAGAAGTGGGACGCCGTCGTCGACGTGACCAGCGAGCCCCGGCATGCGAGCGAAGCCGCAACCGCGCTGGGAAGCGACGCCGGGCACTGGACGTTCGTGTCCAGTTGCTCTGTCTATGCAGACCAGGGCACGCCGGGACAGGACGAGTCGGCGGCCATTCTCTCGGCGTACGACGGCGAGGGGCCGGCACCGCGGGAGAAGTACGGGGAGGCGAAGGTCGCCTGCGAGCAGGTCTACGCATCGGCACTTGGGGGCCGTGCACTCATCATTCGTCCCGGTTTGATCTGCGGGGCGGGCGACGGCAGCGACCGCTTCGGTTACTGGCCCGCCCGGCTCGCTCGCGGCGGCACGGTGATTGCACCGGACATCAGAAACGCTGCTACCCAAACCATCGACGTACGTGATCTTGCCGCCTGGATAGTCCGCTCGGCTGAAGCAGGCCTGACCGGTAGATTCAACGCGCTGGGACCGTCGGTGTCCTTCGGAGACCTGCTCACGAGAGTTGCGGAGATCACGGGGTTCACCGGCGAGTTCCGGTGGTGCGCACCATCGTGGTTGGCGCGGCAAGGCGTATCCTACTGGGCCGGGCCCGACTCGCTGCCGCACTGGCTTCCTGAGGGCTTCGAGGGGTTCGCGACGCGCTCTGCCGCTGCTGCACTTCGCAATGGACTTATCCTGCGTTCTGTGGATGACACCATCCGGGAAGTGCTCGATGATGAGCTGGACCGTGGTCTTGACCGGGAAAGAAAATCCGGTCTTACGCCCGGGACCGAGCAACGGCTGGTCGGGCAGACGCCGGTTTCCTAGCGTTGCCGGCTCTCAACCGTTTCGACGAGCACAACGGGCTCGTGCCGGACCGGGAAGTTTACTGAGCGCCCAATGAAGCAGGCGGCAGCGGCGTCGTGGTGAATGGACTGGGCGGTGTGCTTGCCCGTGGCGCCTTGAATAGTGACGCGCGGCTTCAGCGTTACGCTCACAAATTCGCCGCTTCCGTCCGGATTCAGTCGCATAACGCCCTCAGCGGCATCCTGGTAGCCGACAACGACGACGTCGTGCTTCGCCGCCATGTGCAGGTAGGACAGCATGTGGCACTGGGAAAGAGCGGCGAGGAGTAGTTGCTCGGGATTCCAGCGCGCCGCGTTGCCGTGGAACGTCGGGTCAGCGGAACCTTCGATCGTTGGGACGCCTGCCGAAGACACCTCGTGGTCGCGGCTGTAGGACCGGTAACTGGTGGTTCCCTCCCCGCGGTTTCCGGTCCAGACGACATCCACCCGGTAATGGTGTTCGGAGAGGTTCATACGCCCAAGGTACACCGATTGCCCGGGGTCAGGCTTACCAATCCCGGGCAATCTGTACTGGCCTGTTTACCTGTCTGCGGCTTGAGCGCGGAGTGCGCGCGCTACCCCGTCCCGGTTCTCCAGGGTGAGGCGGCGAAGCGACGCGAGGTCAGCATCGAGGGTACCGAGGAAGGCCTCCGTCGCATCCAGTGTCGACTGGTTGGTCAGGCGTGACGGATACAGGCCCACGATGATCTGCTGGGCGATTTCGTGTGTGCGGGTGGCCCAGACATCCTTTGCAGCGGCGAAGTACTTCTCGGCGAAGGGTTCGAGCAGGGAGGTGTCGTGTACCCGGGTGAAACCTGCAATGGCGGATCGTTGCGCCGCGTTGGGCATGTCCGAGCTTTCGACGATGGCAGCCCATGCGGCGGCTTTCCCCTCCGCCGTGGGAATGGCCGCTTTTGCCTGGGCAGCGGCCAGCGCACCTGTGGCAGTCGCATCCCGTTCGAGTTCGGCGTCGATATCCGTCTGCGTCTTGCGGCCGCCTACAACCAGCGAAGTCAGCAACTCCCAGCGCAGGTCGGCGTCGACTGCAAGACCCGAGGGTACTTCCGAACCGTCCAGAATGGACGCGACCGTATCCAACTGGGAGTCGGTCTGCGCATGTACGGCGAATCCCTTGACGAACTGAAGCTGTGAATCGGATCCTGCAGCAGCTCCGCGTGCAAGATCCCACAGGCTGTCGGCTGCGGCGATCTCCATTGCCTGACGGTCATTCGGGTCGACGTAGAAGGTCAGCGTGGTTGCGAGTTGGCGCAGCAGCACCAGGACCACGGAGGAGTCCGATTCCGAGGCGATGTTCTGCAGGATCAGCTCGACGTAATCGCGTGCGGGTGTCTCACCGTCCCTCGCAGCGTCCCACGCCGAAGCCCACACGAGGGTCCGGGGGAGCGATTCGCTGAAGTCCTTCAGGTGGCGGGTGGCCGTGCGTAAGGAGTGCTCGTCGAGCCGGATCTTCGCGTAGGCGAGATCGTCGTCATTCAGGAGCACGAGGTCCGGGCGTCGAAGGCCGAGAAGATCCGGCACGTCGGTGCTTTCGCCCGCGACATCGAGCTCCACCCGATGGGAACGCTCCAGCTTTCCGTCGTCGTTGAGGTTGTAGAAGCCGATTGCCAGCCGGTGCGGCCGGATCGTGGGATAGTCAGCCACAGCCGACTGCAGCACAGCGAAGGAGGCGATGGCGCCGTCGTCGTCGTAACCGATCTCGGCACGCAGGGTGTTCACACCGGCTGTTTCCAGCCACTGTGCGGACCACTCCTTGAGATCCCGGCCGCTTGCCTTTTCCAGCTCCGTCAGCAGGTCGGAGAGTTCCGTATTCGACCAGGCGTGTTTCGAGAAGTACTCACGCACCCCCTGCATGAAATGGTCCTGCCCAACCCAGGCAACGAGCTGCTTCAGTACTGAGGCGCCCTTGGCGTAGGTGATGCCGTCGAAGTTGACCTGCACGTCCTCGAGGTCGTTGATCGGAGCGACGATCGGGTGAGTGGACGGAAGCTGGTCCTGGCGGTACGCCCACGCCTTCTCAAGCGAAGCGAACGTGGTCCATGACTGAGTGAACTCAGTTGCTTCGGCCGAGGCGAGTGTGGACATGAATTCAGCGAAGGACTCATTGAGCCACAGGTCGTTCCACCAGCGCATGGTAACGAGGTCGCCGAACCACATGTGTGCCAGTTCGTGAAGGATGGTAATGGCCCGGCGTTCGATCGTGGCCTCGGTGACCCGGGAGCGGAAAACGTAACTTTCAAGGAAGGTGACGGCTCCGGCGTTCTCCATGGCGCCCGCGTTGAACTCGGGGACGAACAGCTGGTCGTACTTCTCGAAGGGGTACGGCGTGCCGAACTGTGCCTCGAAGAATTCGAAGCCCTGGCGCGTGAGCTTGAAGACGTTCTCGGCGTCCAGATGCTGCATCAGGGACTTCCGCGCGAAGACGCCCAGCGGGATGATGCGGCCGTCCGAACTGGTCAGCTCACTGCGTACCGCCTGGTATGGCCCGGCGATGAGAGCCGTCACGTACGAGGAGAGCACGGGGGTCGGTTCGAAGGCCCAGGTTGAGCGGGCGCCGCCGTCCTCTGCGGAGCCTGCTTCGACCGGCGCGGGCGTCGGTGAGTTGGAGATGACATCCCAGTGCGACGGCGCCGTCACGGTGAAACGGAAGGTTGCCTTCAGATCCGGCTGCTCGAACACCGCGAAGACGCGGCGCGAATCGGGTACTTCGAACTGCGTGTACAGGTAGACCTCGTTGTCCACCGGGTCCACGAAGCGGTGAAGTCCCTCACCGGTGTTCATATAGAGCATGTCGGCGTCGACAACCAGTTCGTTCGACGCCGCGAGATTATCCAACCGGATGCGGACGCCGTCGGCCACATCGTCGACGTTGAGGTCAACACCATTGAGGGTGACGCGGTGCACCGCCGCGGTGATTGCGTCGATGAAGGTCGACGAGCCCGCTTCGGCGTCGAAGGACACGACGGTGGTCGAGCCGAAAACGGAATCTCCACGGGTGAGATCAAGGTTGATGGCGTAGCTGTGGACGCTGACTGTGGCCGCGCGCTGGCGTGCTTCGTCCCGCGTCAGGTTCATACCTGGCAAGGTGCTGCCTCCGAGAGTGGGGAGTGGATCTGGCCGCGCAAATGGTGCGGTGTGACCCACCTTACGCGTCAACCGCGCACCTTCACCATCCGGCGCTACCGGCTCCGGCCAAGCCAGCAAGTACTCTTAGGTCGAAGAAATGCACGCTCTTTCGAATGGATCTTCTACATGCGCGTTCACATCGCAACCGACCACGCCGGCATGGAGCTCAGCGCCCACCTCGTCCGTCACCTCAGCGGCAGGGGATACGAGATGGTGGACCACGGCCCCGCCGCATATGACGCCGCGGACGATTACCCGGCGTTCTGCATCAACGCAGCTCTCGCGGTGGTCGATGACCAACTGGGCGGACTGGACTCCCTCGGCATTGTGCTTGGCGGCTCCGGCAACGGAGAACAGATCGCGGCGAACAAGGTGCGCGGCGTCCGGGCTGCGCTGGCGTGGAACCTCGACACCGCCAGGCTTGCCCGCGAGCATAACGACGCCAATGTCGTAGCGCTCGGTGGGCGCCAGCACTCCCTGGAGGAGGCCACGGAGATCGTGGAGGCCTTCCTCGCCGAACCGTTCAGCGGTGCCGAGCGCCATGTCAGGCGCATCAGCAAGATCGCCGTCTACGAGACCACCGGCGAAGTCCTCCCGTAGTGCCCGAAGGTCATTCCATCCACCGGTTGGCGCAACAGTTCGAGTCGGTTTTTGCGGGCAAGCGGCTGGCGGTGAGCAGTCCGCAGGGCCGTTTCCAGGCTGGATCGGAACGCATTGACGGGACCGTCCTGACAGACGCGCACGCACACGGTAAGCAACTCTTTCTCGAGTTCGACAACGACCTCGTGCTGCGTGTCCACCTTGGATTGTATGGAGCGTGGAGCTTCGGCGGGGACAGTTCATTCCGCGGGGCCTCAAGCATCGGTGCGCCCCGGCGGATAGGTGAGCAGGAAACTCCCGACGACGACGACGGCACCTACGAGGGTCCACCGGCGCCGGTCGGCGCGGTGAGGGTCAGGCTGGTGTCGGACACCGGCTGGGCCGACCTTCGGGGACCCACGGCGTGCGAGGTCATCACGCAGGGCGAGCGTGCCGCCGTCGTCGCCAAACTGGGTCCGGATCCGCTCAATCACGAGTCCGACGCCACCGAGTTTGTCAGGCGCATACGCCGGACACGGACCAGCGTTGGCCTGTCGCTGATGAATCAGGTTGTGGTGTCCGGCGTCGGAAACGTCTACCGGGCCGAAGCGCTCTTCAGGCGTCGAATCAATCCCTGGCTGCCAGGACTCTCGCTCGGCGAAGTGGAAGCCCTCGCTCTATGGGCTGATCTCGAAGTCCTGATGGCTGACGGAGTCCGAATCGGCAGGATTATTACGACGGCGCCCAGCCATCGCTCCAAGCGGGTTGCCGACGGCGGCCTCGTTCCTGTGGAAGAAGCGCACTACGTCTATAAAAGGACCGGGCTTGAGTGCAGAATTTGCCACACGAGTATTTCGATGAGCGAGATGGGTGCCCGCAAGTTGTACTGGTGTCCGCGCTGTCAGGCCGCGTAAGGGGAAATTCGTGGAGGAGTGGAGGGGATGACGGGAATCGAACCCGCGTAATCAGTTTGGAAGACTGAGGCTTTACCATTAAGCTACATCCCCGAAACCGGCTGAACTATGGTTTCCGGGCGATTTGAACGCCGCGGGCCTGCCATGGGCCGGAACGGATACAACTACATCATAAGGCGACTCGAATTTCCAAATGTGCAACGGAGCACTTTCTTTCGTAGACTTGCCTCTGCACTTACGGGGTGTAGCTCAGCTTGGTAGAGCGCCTGCTTTGGGAGCAGGAAGTCGCAGGTTCAACTCCTGTCACCCCGACTCTGTATTAGACGGTGCAGAACATGTATTGAACTGTGCAGAATCCGACGCGGGATATGTATACCCGGTGCAGAACCGATCCCTATCATTCAGGAGTACTAGGCTGTGAAGAGCGCTGTCGAAAATCTCACTCCCACGCGAGTGAAGCTCAACGTGGAGGTCCCTTTCGAGGAACTCAAGCCGAACATCGAAGCTGCCTACAAGACCATCGCCGGCCAGGTACAGGTTCCGGGTTTCCGCAAGGGCCACGTTCCCAACAAGCTCATCGACCAGCGTGTCGGTCGCGGCTACGTCATCGAGACGGCAATCAACGACGGCCTGAACGGCTTCTACCAGAACGCCGTCCAGGAGACGAAGATTCGTCCGCTGAGCCGGCCCGAGGTTGAAATCACCGAGGTTCCCGATCCCTCCGCCCAGGACGGCCAGCTCCTGTTCACAGTTGAACTGGACATTCGGCCTGAGGTCGAGCTTCCCGACTATTCCGGTCTCGAGGTCGCCGTTGAGGCAACCGAGGCAACCGATGAAGACATCACCAAGGCACTGGATGAGCTGCGCGGCCGCTTCGGCACGCTCAAGGACGTGGATCGTCCTGCAGCCGACGGTGACTTCCTGACCATCGATCTGACTGCGAAGATCGACGGCGAGGACGTCGATTCCGCCGCGGACATCTCTTACCAGATCGGGTCCGGGACCATGCTGGAAGGCATGGATGAGGCAGTGACCGGCCTGAGCGAGGGAGAATCCGCAACCTTCGAGACAAAGCTTGCCGGCGGTGAGCACACAGGCAAGGACGCCCAGGTCACCGTGACCGTAAAGGCAGTCAAGGAACGTGAGCTCCCGGAGGCTGACGACGACTTCGCGCAGCTGGCCAGTGAGTTCGACACCATCGGTGAGCTGCGCGAGGATCTGGCGAAGCGTGCTGCTGAAGACAAGCTTGTCGAGCAGGGCGTCGAGGCCCGGGACAAGGTCCTGGAGAAGCTGCTGGAGCTCGTGGAGGTTCCTGTTCCCGAATCCGTGATCGAGGACCAGCTCGAGCAGCACTTCAATTCCGAGAACAGCCACTCGGCTGCGGAAGATCACGACACCGAAGAGCACCGCGAGGAAATCCGTAAGAACACCGAACAGGCTTTCCGCAACGAGATCGTTCTCGACGCCGTAGCTGAAAAGGAAGAAATCGGTGTCAGCCAGAACGAGCTGATTGACTACATCGTCAGCTCAGCGAGCCAGTACGGCATGGACCCCAACCAGTTTGCGCAAATGCTCGACCAGAGCGGCCAGGTCCCCATGATTGTGGGCGAGGTCCGCCGTCGTAAGGCGCTCGCCAAGGTACTTGAACTCGCGGTCGTTACCGACAGCGAGGGTGAGACCGTGGACCTGACCGATTTCGTGCGTCCTGCGGGCGCTGATGAGTCGGCATCCCCGGAGGATGCGCCGGAAGCATCTCCAGCCGACGCCGGTGACGCTGCAGAGAACGGCGCAGGAACCGAGGAGTCCGCAACGGAAGGCGAAGCGGAAACCAAGAAGTCCTAGCGTCTCGCGCACTCGGTGCCGTCAGCTCAAGTAGCTGGCGGCACTGCGCGTTTAAAGCAATGTTTCAGAGCGCCCTCGGGTGATGTCAGAGGCCTGATGCGCCGTCAGCGAACAGCTGTTGGAGCGGGAGCAAACACCGACCTAAACAGGTTAGTGTCCAGTGAGAGATAAACCTGAGTGAGAGGTCAATCAGCAATGGCAACCGAACCCACCATCCCGACCATGGCAACTGTTGATCCGGCCAGCCGTGACGACTACATCTATAATCGGCTCCTCAAAGAGCGCATCATTTGGCTTGGCTCCGAGGTACGTGACGAGAATGCCAACGCGATCTGCTCGCAGCTGCTTCTCCTGTCAGCGGAAGATCCGGACAAGGACATCTTCCTTTACATCAACTCTCCGGGCGGCTCTGTGACAGCAGGGATGGCCATCTACGACACCATGCAGTTCATCCCGAACGACGTGGTCACTGTTGCCACCGGACTGGCGGCCTCAATGGGACAGTTCCTGCTTTCCTCCGGAACCAAGGGCAAGCGTTATGCGACGCCGCACGCACGCATCCTCATGCACCAGCCGTCGGGCGGCATCGGCGGAACGGCGTCCGACATCCGTATTCAGGCCGAGCTGATCCTCCATATGAAGAAGGTCATGGCGGAATTGACGGCGGAACAGACCGGACAGAGCGTTGAGACAATCCTCAAGGACAATGACAGGGATAAGTGGTTCACCGCCCAGGACGCACTGGAGTACGGGTTCTTCGACCACATCTCGGCGCACGCCGGATCCGTTTCCGGCGGCGGCGGAACAAGCCGCGACTGACCTGCTCCCGTCCCACATCCCTAACCTGATAACAGGAGGCACCATGAACCACAGTTTCCACACCGAAGCCGGGGGCAGCGCCGGACAGCTCCCCACGAGCCGCTACGTCCTGCCGCAGTTCGAGGAGCGCACGCCGTACGGCTTCAAGCGCCAGGACCCCTATACCAAGCTGTTCGAAGACCGGATCATCTTCCTTGGCGTGCAGGTTGATGATGCCTCAGCGGATGATGTCATGGCACAGCTGCTGGTTCTGGAGTCCACTGACCCTGAACGCGACATCACGCTCTACATCAATTCCCCCGGCGGCTCCTTTACCGCCATGACAGCGATCTACGACACCATGCAGTTCATCCGGCCGGAGATCCAGACAGTCTGCCTGGGTCAGGCGGCAAGCGCTGCCGCAGTGCTGCTCGCTGCCGGAGCTCCGGGCAAGCGCCTCGCCCTTCCCAATGCGCGAGTGCTGATCCACCAGCCTGCGCTGGGCGGCGGGCAGGGCGGCCAGGCATCCGACCTCGAGATTCAGGCGAATGAGGTCATGCGCATGCGAACCTGGCTCGAAGACACGCTGGCGTTGCACAGCGGAAAGAGCTCCGAGCAGGTCAACGCTGACATCGAGCGTGACAAGATCCTGACCGCCGAAGACGCCAGGGCGTATGGTCTGGTGGATGAGGTGCTGACCTCCCGCAAGATCACGCCTCCGAAGATCAATAAGCCGTAACTTACTCTCGCCCCCGTGACCTTTCGCAATCGGCGGAGGGCCACGGTGTGTGGGGTTGCTGATTCACAGCACCAAGTGGCCTAGAGTGGAACTTAGTCGACGCATGGAGACCGTCCCATCAGCAGCTGCTGGTAGCGGCCGAAGACTCAAAGCGACACTGAGGACCACGTTAGGGGACTGACACATGGCTCGCATTGGTGAGAGCACCGATCTACTCAAGTGCTCTTTCTGTGGCAAAAGCCAGAAGCAGGTCCGGAAGCTTATCGCCGGGCCGGGCGTCTATATCTGCGACGAGTGCATCGAACTCTGCAACGAGATCATCGAGGAAGAGCTCTCTGAGGTGGCCGATCTGGGCACCTTCGAATTGCCAAAGCCCCGGGAGATCTTCGATTTCCTGCAGGAGTACGTCATTGGTCAGGAGCCGGCCAAACGTTCCCTGGCAGTGGCCGTGTACAACCACTACAAACGCATCCAGTCCGGTCACACGCCGCGCGCGTCAGCCAATCTCTCTGATGCAGCACCGGCTGAAGATGTTGAAATTGCCAAATCGAACATCCTCCTGATCGGACCGACGGGGTGCGGCAAGACCTATCTGGCCCAGACCCTCGCACGCCGGCTGAATGTCCCCTTCGCTGTCGCTGATGCCACTGCCCTTACTGAAGCCGGGTATGTCGGTGAGGACGTAGAGAACATCCTGCTCAAACTGATCCAGGCCGCCGATTATGACGTCAAGAAGGCTGAGCAGGGAATCATCTATATCGATGAGATTGACAAGATCTCGCGCAAGAGCGAGAACCCCTCCATCACCCGCGATGTCTCGGGCGAAGGCGTGCAGCAAGCGCTCCTGAAGATTCTTGAAGGCACCGTTGCGTCGGTGCCCCCGCAGGGCGGGCGCAAGCACCCGCATCAGGAATTTATTCAGATCGACACCACCAACGTGCTGTTTATCGTGGCGGGGGCATTCGCAGGCCTTGAGGAGATCATCGGTTCGAGGGCAGGTCGCAAGGGCATCGGCTTTGGAGCGCCCCTGAGTTCGCTCAAGAACGAGGAAGCAAGCTACGGCGACGTGATGCCTGAGGATCTGCTCAAGTTCGGCCTGATACCGGAGTTCATCGGCCGCCTGCCAGTCATTACTACAGTCACCCACCTGGACCGGTCTGCCCTGATGCAGATCCTTACTGAGCCGAAGAATGCACTGATCAAGCAGTACCAGAAGATGTTTGCGCTGGATGGGGTGGAACTGACGTTCGAGCCACAGGCACTCGAAGCAATCGCTGATCAGGCATTGGAGCGTGGCACGGGTGCACGTGGGCTGAGGGCGATCATGGAAGAAGTGCTGCTCCCAGTGATGTTCGATTTGCCGAGCCGCGAGGACATCGCCACGGTGGTGATCACGGAAGCCGTCGTTGACAAGACGGCGGAGCCAACGCTGATCTCGCACGACGTCGTCGCGAAGCGGCGTAACAAGTCCGCGTAGTCCGCACTCCGTCTGGGAATACTGTCGAATCTGCGTGGGTTGGCGACAGAGAAGGCACCGATCGGGTGACCTGCTAATCCTGCACCAAGGAGATTTCTCTATGACCGCTGTTGCTGAAACCACCAAGACCGCAGACTTCTGGTTTGATCCCATCTGTCCGTTTGCCTGGATCACGTCACGCTGGATCGGCGAGGTCGAGAAGGTTCGGGACGTTTCGGTGGCCTGGCACGTCATGAGTCTTTCGGTCCTGAATGAAGGTCGCGATCTGCCGGAGGATTACCGGAAGGGTATGGACGAGGCATGGGGACCGGTGCGCGTCATCATCGCGGCTGCTCAACTTCACGGCGAAGACAACATCAAGAAGCTTTACGGCGCCATGGGCACACGCATTCATAACGGAGGAAACAAGGATTACCAGGCAGTGATCCGCGAATCGCTTGCGGAGGTGGGCCTCCCAGCCTCGCTTGCCGAGCATGTGTCTTCCGATGAGTACGACGACGCCCTGCGCGCTTCCCACGAGGAAGGGATCAACAAGGTCGGCGACGAGGTCGGAACTCCCGTTGTCGCCTTCAACGGCACCGCCTTCTTCGGACCCGTCCTGACCCGCATCCCGAGGGGTGAGGAGGCGGGCCGCATCTTCGACGGTGCTGTGATGATGGCCGAGTTCCCTGAATTCTTCGAGCTCAAGCGTTCCCGCACCGCAAGCCCGTCCTTCGACTAGGGGCCGGAGCCGTCATCGCGGTCGGCTATGAAACGGCTGAGGCCCCTCAACGCAAGCGTGCGTTGAGGGGCCTCAGCCGTCTCCACGAGAGCTTGTCAGGAGACGCTCCCGGTTTCCTCGCTGGCTGCGAGCCGGACGTCGCGGACCGTTAGCTCGCCCTCGCGCACCAGCAGCTCGAGTGAGCTGGCGTTGCCGGCGGCGCAGAGGTCCGAGCGCGCTGCATCGAGCTGGCGCACTTGCGTTTCGGAACCGCTGATGACGGCCGAGAGCACCTCGGTGCGCTGCTTGACCTTTGCTTCCGACTTGGCCTTGCGGAGACCGCCCAGGGCGGCGCCGACCGTTGGGAGGAGCCCGGTGTCAGCCTCCAGTGCTGCCGCAGTGAACTTTCCGGAAGCGGGCCAGGCGGCCTGATGCACTGAGCCGCGCCGCCACCAGCTCCAGACCTCCTCGGTCGCGAACGGGAGAACCGGTGCGAACAGGCGGAGCAAAGCATCGAGCGTGGTTGCGAGCGCGCCGAGTACCGACGCCTTCTCCGCCTCCCCGACACTGCCGTAAGCACGGTCCTTGATCAGTTCGACGTAATCGTCCGTGAAGGACCAGAAGAAGGTTTCGCTCAGTTGCAGTGCCCGTCCATAGTCGTACTTCTCGAACGCGGCTGTCGCCTGCGCGATGACCTCGTCGAGGGAGGCCAGCAGCGAACGGTCGAGCGGGTTGGTGACGGCCGGCGCGTTTCCGGAAGCAACGTCGGCTTCAGTAGCTCCCAGGTTGAGTACGAACTTCGACGCGTTCAGCAACTTGATCGCCAGTCGCCGGCCAATCTTCATCTGGGCGATCTCGTACGCGGTGTCCGCCCCAAGCTTCGCGGAAGCTGCCCAGTAACGCACGGCGTCGGAACCGAACTGTTCCAGGGCGTCAGTCGGGACAACAACGTTGCCCTTCGACTTGGACATCTTCTTGCGGTCCGGATCGAGGATCCATCCGGAGATCGCTGCATGCTTCCAGGGAGCGGAATCAAGCAGCGAATCCGCACGGACCACGGAGGAAAAGAGCCAGGTCCGGATGATGTCGTGTGCCTGCGGCCGAAGGTCGAACGGATACACGGCCGAGAAGAGGTCTTCATCCCTTGACCAGCCGCCGATGATCTGGGGCGAGAGCGACGAAGTGGCCCAGGTGTCGAGCACGTCGGGGTCGCCCATGAATCCGCCCGGCTCCCCGCGCTGCGATTCATCGTAGCCGGGCGCCGGCTCAGCGGCCGGGTCGACCGGGAGCATCTCGTCCGAAGGCAGGATCGGATTCTCGTAATCCGGTTCGCCGACCTCGTCCAGTGCGTACCAGACAGGGAATGGCACGCCGAAGAATCGCTGGCGGGAGATCAGCCAGTCACCATTGAGCCCTTCGATCCAGTTCTCGAACCGGCTGCGCATGAACGAGGGATGGAAGTCGATCTCACGCCCGCGGGCGATGAGGCGTTCCCGGCGGTCGGCGTCGCGTCCGCCGTTGCGGACGTACCACTGGCGGCTGGTCACCACCTCGAGCGGCTTGTCGCCCTTCTCGAAGAAGTTGACAGGGTGGGAGATCTTCTTCGGTTCACCGTCAAGGAGCCCAGCCTCGGTGAGCATCTCCGCCACGGTTTCTTTGGCGGAAAAAACGGTTTTGCCGGCGAGGCGCGCGTAGTTCTCGCGGCCCGCCGTCGTCGTAATCCACTCGGGTGTGTCCGCGAGGATGCGCCCGTCGCGGCCGATGATGGCGCGCGTGGGTAGCTCGAGCTCGCGCCACCAGGTCACGTCGGTCAGGTCACCGAAGGTACAGACCATCGCGATGCCGGCACCCTTGTCCGGCTTTGCGAGTGGGTGCGCCTTGACTTCTACCTCCACACCGAACAGCGGTGAGGTGACCTTCTGCCCGAAGTACGGCTGGTAACGCGCGTCATCGGGGTGGGCAACGAGCGCCACACACGCAGCGAGCAGTTCGGGACGGGTGGTCTCGATGTGGATCTTCGTGCCGTCCACGGCGTCGAACGGGTACCGGTAGTAGGCGCCTGGTACTTCGCGGTCCTCGAGTTCGGCCTGGGCTACGGCAGTGCGGAACGTGACGTCCCAGAGGGTAGGCGCTTCGGCGAGGTAGGCGTCTCCCTGCTTGAGGTTGGCCAGGAACGCACGCTGGGACACGGCGCGGGACGTCGAATCGATCGTGCGGTAGGTCAGGTTCCAGTCCACGGAAAGGCCGAGTGAGAGGAAGAGATTCTCGAAGACCTTTTCGTCCTCAACCGCGAGCTCCTCGCACAGTTCGATGAAGTTACGGCGCGAAATCACATCGAAGTCCCGCTGGTTCTTGGCGGGCTGCGCGGGCGGCCGGTAAGCGGCATCGTACGCGACCGTTGGATCGCAGCGCACACCATAGTAATTCTGGACGCGACGCTCGGTGGGCAGCCCGTTGTCATCCCAACCCATCGGGTAGAAGACGTTCTTGCCGTTCATCCGCTGGTAGCGGGCCATGACGTCGGTCTGGGTGTAGGAGAACACGTGCCCGACGTGCAGGGAGCCTGACGCCGTGGGCGGCGGGGTGTCGATCGAGTACACCTCCCCGCGGGAGGTCTCGCGGTTGAAGGTGTAGGTTCCTTCTTCGCGCCAACGCTTGTTCAGCGCGGCTTCCAGCCCTTCCAGAGCGGGCTTTTCGGGAACATTGATGGGGGCGGGTGTGGGCGTGTCTGTACCCTCAGTGTTGTGTGCCATGCGGTCAATTGTTCCATGCGCACGCCGAGGGGCTCGCGGATGCGTTCCATATGCCCTTTCGGATAGTTTGAGGGTATGACTTTCCAGCAGGGCAGGGCGGCAGTGGTAACCGGTGCGAGCACTGGAATCGGCGAGGCGACCGTTCGGAGGCTCGCGGCGGACGGCTGGCGTGTCTGGGCAGTCGCGCGGCGGGCAGAACGGTTGGCCGCTTTGGCGGATCAGACCGGCGCCACCGCCGTCGCGCTGGATATCACCGACGACGACGGCGTTGCCCGCCTCGTGCAGCAGGTCACCGCCGGGGGTGGGATCGACACACTGATCAATATTGCCGGGGGAGCCAGGGGTACAGACTGGGTTGCCGATGCCAAGACCGAAGACTGGGAATGGATGTACGAGGTCAATGTGGTCGGCACCATGAAGCTGACCCGCGCGTTTCTGCCGATGCTGCGGGAGCACGGCACGGGCACGGTGCTGAACCTGACATCGACGGCCGCGACAGCTTCCTATGAGGGCGGCGGCGGATACAACGCGGCGAAGGCAGCGCAACGGGCAATGACGCGCGCACTCAGGCTGGAGGAGGTGGAGAACAATGTGCGGGTGGTTGAGGTCCTTCCCGGCATGGTGCACACCGAGGAGTTCTCCCTTAACAGGTTGGGCGACAAGGGGGCTGCTGAGAACGTGTATGCGGGGGTCGAGAAACCGTTGACTGCCGCCGACGTCGCCGACGTCGTCGCCTATGCCGTGTCAGTGCCGCACCACGTCAACCTGGATGAGATTGTTGTGCGTCCGGTTGCGCAGGCTGCCGCGCACAAGGTGATTCGACGCACGAATTAGAGCTGCTTGAACGGCGGCACGGCACGGTTCGCCGAAAACTACGCCGGCCGTTAGAATTGAACCACCAGCTTCGACCCGGCAATCACCGGTGAGCTTCCGGAAGAAAACCCCGTGCAGGGGCCAGTAGAACCGGACGGGTAAGCCCGTCACAGCAGTCATGAAGCGGCCTGTGCCTGGGTGTCCGGTGAAGATCGGGGAAACAGGGAAGGGCAAGCAAGGTGGTACCGCGGGTCCTTCCACGGCTTCGGCCAGGGGAATCCGTCCTTGCACACGCGAACCACCATTGCCCGTCGCACATTCGCCAGCTTCAGGACGTACCATGTCACAGATCTACCCCAAGGCCAGCGCCGCCGATCCGGCCGTCTCCGGGTCCGCTTCCCCAAGGTTCCCCGAGCTTGAGCAGCGCGTGCTCAAATACTGGGACGAAGACGGTACTTTTCAGGCCTCCATTGACCAGCGCGACGCCGGCGAAAACGGCGCGAACGAGTTCGTCTTCTACGATGGCCCTCCCTTCGCCAACGGACTGCCGCACTATGGGCACCTGCTCACTGGTTACGCCAAGGATCTCGTCGGCCGCTACCAGACCCAGCGCGGACGCCGGGTCGAACGCCGCTTCGGATGGGACACGCATGGCTTGCCTGCAGAGCTCGAGGCGATGAAGCAGCTCGGGATGAGCGACAAGAAGCAGATCGAAGCGATGGGCATCGACAAGTTCAACGATGCCTGCCGCGCCTCGGTGATGAAGTATGCCGGGGAGTGGCGGGACTACGTGACGCGCCAGGCGCGCTGGGTGGACTTCGAGAACGATTACAAGACGCTCAATGTCGAGTACATGGAGTCCGTGCTCTGGGCCTTCAAGACCCTCCATACCAAGGGTCTGACCTACAACGGGTACCGCGTGCTGCCGTATTGCTGGAAGGACGAGACGCCGCTGTCCAACCACGAACTGCGGATGGACGACGACGTCTACCAGGACCGCCAGGACCAGACCGTCACGGTGACCTTCCCGCTCGTGCCTGGAGATACCCCCCTCTCACGTGAGCTTGCCGGCGTCGAAGCCCTCGCGTGGACCACCACGCCCTGGACACTGCCGACCAACGCCGCACTGGCGGTCGGGCCGGACATCCACTACGCCATCGTTCCCGGCGCCGGTGAGGTCCAGGGCCGTCGGTTCCTCATCGCCGAGGAGCTGTTGGGAGGGTACGCCAAGGATCTGGGTTACGCCTCCGCCGAGGAGGCGCGCGCCGTCGTCGTCGGTACCCACCGGGGAACTGAACTTGAGGGGCTCGCATACCAGCCGCTCTGGGACTACCTCGTTGATCCGGAACGCGGCGGATACCGCAACGCGTTCCGTTTCCTCGTGGCGGACTATGTGACGACGACGGACGGCACGGGCATCGTCCACCAGTCACCCGCCTACGGTGAAGAGGACCAGCGGATCTGCGAGGAGGCCGGAATCCAGGTTGTCCTCTCGGTCGATGAAGGTGCGCGTTTTCTTCCCATGTTCGACGACGGTCCGCTGGCCGACATCGTTGGCCTGCAGGTCTTCGACGCCAACAAGACCATCACGCGGGTTCTGCGCGACGCCGGCCGGCTGGTCCGCCAGGCGAGCTACGTCCACAGCTACCCACACTGCTGGCGCTGCCGCAATCCGCTGATCTACCGGGCTGTGTCCTCGTGGTTCGTCGAGGTGACGAGAATCAAGGACCGCATGGTTGAGCTGAATCAGCAGATCAACTGGATCCCGGAGAACGTCAAGGACGGCCAGTTCGGGAAGTGGCTCGAAAACGCCCGCGACTGGTCGATCAGCCGCAACCGCTACTGGGGCAGCCCTATCCCGGTCTGGGTCTCCGATGATCCCACCTACCCGCGGACCGACGTCTACGGCTCGCTTGCGGAGATCGAACGGGACTTCGGCCGTTTGCCGCGCAACGCCGCCGGGGAGGTGGACCTGCACCGCCCGTTCATCGACGAGTTGACCAGGCCCAACCCGGATGACCCTTCCGGAAACTCCACCATGCGGAGGGTGCCCGACGTACTGGACGTGTGGTTCGACTCCGGCTCGATGCCCTACGCCCAGGTGCACTACCCGATGCAGAACGAGGACTGGTTCGAGTCCCACAACCCGGCCGACTTCATCGTTGAGTACATCGGGCAGACCCGCGGCTGGTTTTACACGCTCCACATCCTGGCAACCGCCCTGTTCGACCGGCCAACGTTTAAGAACGTCATCAGCCACGGCATTGTCCTCGGTTCGGACGGACAGAAGATGTCCAAGAGCCTGCAGAATTACCCGGACGTGTCCGAGGTCCTGGACCGCGACGGTTCCGACGCCATGCGCTGGTTCCTCATGGCCTCGCCGATCCTGCGCGGAGGCAACCTGATCGTGACCGAGCAGGGCATCCGCGATGGCGTCCGCCAGGTCATACTGCCGCTGTGGAACGTGTGGCATTTCTTCTGCCTCTACACCAACGCGGCGGCCGGCGGCGCGGGTTACGAGGCCAGGACCGTGACGGCCGAGGCGGCTTCGGCACTGGCCGACCCGTTAGACCGCTACATCCTCGCCTACACCGGGAACCTGGTCGAGGACATGACAGTCTCGCTCGACGCCTTCAATATCAGTGACGCCTGTGAATCCCTGCGCCGCTACCTGGACACCCTGACAAACTGGTATGTCCGGCGCGGCCGGCAGCGTTTCTTCGACGAGGACACCGACGCCTTCGACGTGCTCTATACGTGCCTCGAGGCCGTGTGCCGGGTTGCGGCTCCATTGCTGCCCCTGGTCACCGAGGAGATCTGGCGGGGACTGACGGGTGGCAGGTCGGTGCACCTGACGGACTGGGCGCCGTCGTCGTCGTTCGCTTCTGCCACTGACCTCGTGGAGCGGATGGACCGCACCCGGCAGGTCTGTTCCACCGGCTCCAGCCTGCGGAAGGCGGCGAACCTCCGGGTGCGCCTCCCACTGTCCGAGCTGACCGTGGTGGCCCCTGGCGCAGGCGAGCTGGAAGGCAACTACCGCGCAATCATCGCGGATGAACTGAACATCAAGTCCGTCCGGCTGATCGACTCCGCTGACGCCTCGCCCGAAGAATTCGGCATCACCCGGAAGCTCGTGGTCAATGCGCGGGCCGCAGGGCCCCGCCTCGGGAAGAACGTTCAGACCGCGATCAAGGCCGCGAAGGCCGGGGACTGGTCCGTGGACGACGACGGCGCGGTCACCGCCGGAGGACTCGGTCTCGAACCCAACGAGTACACCTTGGAGACGGTCGTGGAAAACGACGACGCCGGATCCTCCTCCGCGGTCAGCGTGCTGCCGGGCGGTGGCTTCCTCGTGTTGAACACAGACGTCACAGACGAGTTGGCGGCCGAGGGCACAGCCCGCGACGTAATCCGTTCGATACAGCAGGCGCGACGGGATGCGGATCTTCATATCAGTGACCGCGTCCTCACCACGGTGGAGGCGGGGGAGGAGATCCTCGGTGCCCTCTCTGTGCACGCCGAACTGGTCAAGCAGGA
This sequence comes from Arthrobacter pigmenti, assembly GCF_011927905.1. Lineage (NCBI taxonomy): Bacteria > Bacillati > Actinomycetota > Actinomycetes > Micrococcales > Micrococcaceae > Arthrobacter > Arthrobacter pigmenti. The sequence goes on along the minus strand of NZ_JAATJL010000001.1, from coordinate 1,716,966 downwards.
GACTCTGACCGCCGAACTGGAGCTGGTGAGGGGCGAATCATCCGGAGGGGATGGGGTAGTGGTGAAGGTGGTGCGGCAGGCATGAGCGAGAACAACAACCAGGCCGACGGCGGCATCGACCGCTTCTCCGTCGAAAGCGTCTACGCGGAACTGTTGAGTCGCGCACCCGAAAACAAGATGGAGCCGCGCATGGCTCCGCTGTTCCGGGTCATGGAGATCCTCGGCGAACCGAACAGGGCAGTGCCGATCATCCACATCACCGGTACCAACGGGAAGACATCCACGGCGCGCATGATCGAGGGGATCCTGCGCGCACACGACCTGCGAACCGGGCGTTATACCAGTCCCCACCTCACGCGCGTGACGGAGCGGATCAGTATTGACGGCGAGCCGGTAGCGGACGAGACCTTCGTCCGGATCTGGGACGAGATCCGCCCCTACCTGGAGATCGTCGACGGTGAACTGGACGCCGCGGGTGAGCCCCGGTTGACCTATTTCGAGTGCGTGACCATCCTTGCGTTCGCGGTCTTCGCTGATGAGCCGGTGGATGTGGCCGTGATCGAAGTCGGGCTGGGCGGCATCACGGACGCCACGAACGTGGGAGATGGAGCAGTGGCGGTGGTGACGCCGATCTCGCTCGATCACACAGAGCTGCTGGGGGACACACCGGGCGACATCGCTGTAGAGAAGGCCGGGATCATCAAGCCCGGTGGATTCCTGGTCAGCGCCGCGCAGCCGCAGGACGCCGCTCAGGTGCTCCTTGAGAGGGCCCGTGAGGCCGGTGTCGAGTTCCGTTTCCAGGGAGTGGAGTTCGGGGTGGAGGAGCGTCGGATCGCTGTTGGCGGCCAGCAAATCTCAGTGTCGGGTATCGCCGGCCGGTATTCCGAGGTGTTGCTTCCGCTGCACGGCGAGCATCAGGCCCAGAACGCAGCAGTAGCCATTGCAGCCGTGGAGGCGTTCCTTGGCGGGGGCACCAGGGAGCTCGATGCCGACGTCGTCCGTGCCGGGCTCGAATCGGTGACCTCTCCCGGGAGGCTCGAGCTCGTGAGGACGGCGCCGAGCATCCTGATCGACGCGGCACACAATGCTGCGGGCGCCCGCGCCTCGGCCAAGGCCATCAACGAGGCGTTCGAGTTCAGCAAGCTGGTCCTGGTGATCGGCGTACTCAGGGACAAGGACGCCGGCGCCATCCTTGCGGAGCTGCACGAGGAACTCGGTGGCATTCTGGAGGACGTGTGCCTCACCCAGTCAACCTCCCCCCGCGCGATTCCGCCGGAGGAGTTGCGCCGGGAAGCGCTCGCGGCGGGGTTCGCCGACGAACGCATACACATCGCCGAACGCCTCGACGATGCGCTCGAATGGGCAGTCATGACGGCCGAGGCAGACGGGGATCTCGGTGGGGGCGGAGTTCTCGTGACCGGTTCAATCACGGTGGTGGGCGAAGCCCGCACCCTGCTCGGCAAGTAGGAGATGGCGATGGTTCGACAGACCAAGGCACAGCGTCAATGGCGCCCCGGCATGCCGAAGAAACGCCGTTCAGTGAAGGTGATGTTCGCCTCCACGGTGCTGCTCCTAGAAGCGTTCGTGGTTCTCTTCGCCACTCTCGTAGTGTTCGGGCTGCGCGGCGACGAGATTCCCGTCGGGGTCATCCTCGGAGTTGGCCTGGGACTGAGTGCGGTGCTGATTTTCTCCTGCGCCCTGCTGACCAAACCGTACGGTATCCTCCTGGGCTGGATACTGCAGGGACTGATCATCCTGACGGGAATCGCTGAACCGATGATGTTCGTGGTCGGAGTCCTGTTTGCCCTGACCTGGCTGTACGGGATCAGGACAGGCGCCAGGCTGGATCGCGAGAACGTTGAACGCGACAGGCAGCAGGCCGAATGGGAGCGCGCACACCCCGAGCAGGCAGACGGGGCGTAGTACGCCTCCTGCGTTTAGTAGAGTCAACGGTGGAAACGGGCCGGGTACACCGGCCGCATCAACGTGGAAAGAGGTTGTTCGATGAGTGCTGAGCGCACCCTGGTACTGGTCAAGCCCGACGGCGTCTCCCGAGGACTGAGCGGGAAAATCCTCGCGCGGGTTGAGGCCAAGGGATACAGGCTGATCGATCTGTCGCTTGTTTCCGCCACACGGGAGAAGCTCGAAGCCCACTACGCCGAGCACGTCGGCAAGCCGTTCTACGAACCGCTCGTCGAGTTCATGCTCAGCGGGCCCATTGTTGCGGCCGTCTTTGAGGGTGAACGTGTGATCGAGGGCTTCCGCTCACTCGCCGGAGCAACGGAACCGACGACGGCGGCACCCGGCACCATCCGTGGCGATTTCGGCCGTGACTGGGGGCTGAAGGTGCAGCAGAACCTCGTGCACGGATCGGATTCCGTGGAGTCCGCCGAAAAGGAAATCGGCATCTGGTTCAGCTGACCCGTAGGCTTGAGCGCATGACTGAATACCGGAGACTTGGCACATCTGGATTGAGCGTTTCGGTGGTCGGCCTGGGGTGTAACAACCTTGGCCGGCCGGGAACGCCGTCGGAATCGCAACGAGGCGCCAACGCCGTCATCAGCGCCGCGGTTGAAGCGGGCATCACCCTGTTCGACGTAGCTGACTCCTACGGCCGGACGCCCGGGCTGAGCGAGGAGATGCTCGGCAGGGCGCTGGGGCGCAACCGGGACGACGTCGTTCTGGCAACCAAGTTTGGGCTGGACCTGAAGGGCGCCAACGGGCCGGACTGGGCTGCCCGAGGCTCGCGCCGATACATCATCCGGGCTGTCGAAGCTTCCCTGAAACGGTTGAACACTGAATGGATCGACCTCTACCAGTACCACGCGCCCGACGCCGCAACGCCGATCGATGAGACGCTGTCCGCGCTGGACCACCTCGTACAGAGCGGCAAGGTCCGGTACATCGGGCACTCAAATTTTGCGGGCTGGCAGGTCGCTGAAGCCGAGTACGTCGCCCGCCAACTCGGGCGTACCCGGTTTATCTCAGCGCAGAACCACTACAACCTGCTGGAACGCAGGGTGGAACGTGAGGTTGTCCCGGCCGCGGCCGCTTACGGCCTCGGTCTCCTGCCCTACTTCCCCCTCGCCAACGGCCTCCTCACGGGGAAGTACGGGGCGGGTAGCGCTCCTGCGGGGAGCCGGTTGACGCATTCCCGCACAAATCTGCTCGATCAGGCGGACTGGGATCAGCTCGCCGATTTCAGCGCCTACGCGCGGGCCCGCTCCCTGACCGAGCTCCAGGTGGCGTTCTCCTGGCTGGCGAGCCGGCCCACCGTAGCCAGCGTGATCGCCGGGGCTACGAAACCGGAGCAGGTCAGGCAGAACGCGGAGGCTGTCAGCTGGGTCCCCACGGAGGCAGACCTTGAGGAGCTGGACAGGATCTTTCCGGCGAACTGACGCCAGGCACGCATCGAGCGGCCGGCAACAACGCTTCTACAGAATGGAATCCGTTATTGCCGCCAACGCGATGAGGGATTAGTGGAACGTTCGGCCGTTCACACGATCCGACGCACCCACCCGGTCGAGGTAGGGGGTGATACCGCCAAGATGCATGGGCCAGCCAGCGCCAAGGATCATGCAGAGGTCAATATCCTGGGGAGCGGCAACCACGCCCTCGCTGAGCATTCGGCCAATCTCATCCGCGAGCGCGTCCTGGGTGCGCCGCAGCACTTCCTCGCTGGTCGAGGGCGATGAACCAAACTCAAGCAGCGCAAGGGTTTCTTCCGGCACGACGTCGTTGCCCGAGTCGTCCTTTTCCCACAGCCCCTGCTTCCCGGCGTCAATAAGCCGCTGTTGGTTCTTCGACAGATGGAAGCGGTCGCCGAAAGCGTCGTTCAACGATTCCTGTACATGCTGTCCAACGGGTAGCCCTACGAGGGCCAGGAGTTTGAACGGTGTCATAGGAAGGCCCATCGGGCGCAGCGCATTATCCGCGGTGGCGGCATCCGTTCCCTCATCGAAGACTGCGGTGATTTCGCCGAACATGCGGCCGAGAATTCGATTGACCACAAATGCCGGCGCATCCTTCACGAGCACCGCGGACTTCTTGAGTTCCTTTGCCGCCGCGAACGCGGTAGCGAGGACTTCCTGGCTGGTGTGCGGAGCATTCACCACCTCCAGCAGCGGCATTGCAGCCACAGGGTTGAAGAAGTGGAAACCCACCACGCGCTCGGGGTGCTTGAGGTTCTCGGCCATCGCTGCAACGGAAAGGGACGACGTGTTGGTGGCGAGGATGCATTCGGGTGAAACGACCTCCTCCACCTCCGCAAACACGGTCTTCTTCACCTGAAGTTCTTCAAACACCGCTTCGATAACGAAGTCAGCGTCGGCGAAGGCTGCTTTCGATACGGACCCGGATACCAGTCCCTTGATCCGATTGGCGCCGTCAGCGGACAGGCGCTTCTTCGCGAGCAGCTTCTCCGCTTCGCCGTGCACCCAGCCCACGCCCTTGTCCACCCGCGACTGGTCTATATCGGTAAGCACAACCGGAACGCGAAGCTGCCGCGCGAAAAGCAGTGCAAGCTGGCTCGCCATCAATCCGGCACCAACCACGCCCACCTTGGTAACCGGCCGTGCCAGGGCTGCGTCGGGTGCGCCGGCGGGACGCTTGGCCCGTTTCTGGACCAGGTCCAGGAAGGCATACACTGTGGCGTGGAACTGGGGCGACTGCATCAGTTCCGTGAGTGCCTCGCATTCGGCGGCCGCGGATTCTTCGCGCGTTCGGTGCTGGGCCGCCTCAAACAGGTCCAGCACCTTTCCGGGCGCGGGGGCAGCGTTTCCCGTCTTCGACTCGACGAAGGCACGCCCTGCCGCCACGGTAGCCTTCCACTCGCCGTCGTCATGGCGGGACAGCTCGGCGCGACGCGCCTGGACGGAAGAAGCATCCGAGAGCACTCCCAGGGCCCACTGAAGCGACTGCTCCAGGAAATCGGCCGGCTCAAAGAGCGCATCAGCGATGCCGATGTCATATGCCGCGCGGCCGTCCAGCATGCGGTTGTTGCTGAGCGGGTTTTCAATCATCACCTTCAACGCCGCAGCCGGGCCGGTGAGACGGGGCAGCCGATACACGCCGCCCCAGCCCGGGACCAACCCGATGAAAGCCTCCGGCAATCCGATACCGGAAGCTCCGGTCGAGACTGTGCGATAGGTGGCCGCGAGTGCAATTTCCAACCCGCCGCCCAAGGCAACACCGTTGATGAAGGCGAAGCTCGGCACACCCAGATCGCCGAGCAGGTTGTACGCAGAGTGGCCAAGCTCGGCCATGAGGCGGCCATGCTCGGCCGCCTTCAGTGATTTCACCGTTGACAGATCGGCGCCTGCGGCGAGGAAATAGGGCTTGCCGGTCAGCCCGACGGCGACCAGCTCGCCCGCACCCGCGCGTTTCTGCAGCGATTCCAGGGTGCGACCGAACTCGATGAGCGTGTTGGGCCCGAGGGTGGTTGGTTTGTTGTGGTCCAGCCCGTTGTCCAGCGTTATCAGCGCCATGATCCCGGCGCCGCCTGGTAGCTCGACATCCTGCACCAGCGAGTGGGTCACCACTTCATCGGGTACAAGCGCGGCCAGTTCTTCGAAGCGATCAAAACTCATGCTGCGTCCTCCGACATCTTCAGCGAGTAGTCTGCGTGATGAGGGTTCTCCCAGATGACGGTCCCACCCATTCCCAATCCCACGCACATGGTGGTCATTCCGTATCGCACGCTGGGATCCTCCTCGAACTGGCGAGCGAGTTGGGTCATCAGACGCACTCCCGAGGAGGCCAGGGGATGCCCGACGGCAATCGCGCCTCCATAGCGGTTGACCCTCGGATCATCGTCGGTGATGCCGAAGTGATCCAGGAACGAAAGCACTTGAACGGCGAAGGCCTCATTGATCTCGAACAGGCCGATGTCCTCAATGCGCAACCCCGCCTGGCGCAGTGCCTTTTCCGTGGCGGGAACTGGCCCGATTCCCATTACTTCGGGTTCTACGCCCGCGAAGGCATAGGAGACCAGCCGCATTTTCACCGGCAAGCCCAGCTCGGCCGCGGCGTCGGAGGAGGCGAGCAGGGCCGCCGTCGCGCCGTCGTTCAGCCCTGCTGCGTTGCCGGCTGTGACCCGCCCATGCGGGCGGAACGGGGTGCGAAGCGAAGCGAGATCCTCCAGCGATGTGCCGGGTCGAGGGGGCTCGTCCGTGTGGTGCAATGTCCAGCCCGAACCGGGCTTCCTCCCCGCAACGGGGACGAGGTCGGGCTGGATCCGGTTGTTGCCGTAGGCTTCGGCGAGTTTCGCCTGACTCGCGACGGCATAGGAATCAGCACGCTCCTTGGTAACCGCAGGGAAGCGATCGTGCAGGTTCTCCGCAGTGTTGCCCATATTGAGTGCCGCCGGATCCACAAGCTTCTCCGTGAGGAACCGGGGGTTGGGATCGGTCCCGGCGCCCATCGGATGGTGGCCCATGTGCTCAACGCCGCCGGCCACAACGACGTCATAGGCTCCGAAGGCGATGCCCGAAGCTGTGGTGGTCACAGCGGTCATGGCGCCCGCACACATCCGGTCGATAGCGAATCCCGGGACCGTTCGCGGCAGCCCGGCGAGCAGGGCGGCCGTTCGTCCGATTGTGAGTCCCTGATCGCCGGTCTGGGTTGTTGCGGCGATCGCGATGTCGTCGATGCGTTCCGGGGGAAGCGACGGATTGCGGCGCAGAAGTTCGCGAATGCATTTGACGACAAGGTCATCAGCCCTGGTTCCCGCGTGGATTCCCTTCTCGCCGGCCTTGCCGAAGGGCGTCCTTACGCCGTCAACAAAGACAACCTCTCGAACGTGCCGCCCTGTTGCTGTGGGCTCTGTGGGCATAATCGCTCCTCATCGAGTAACTGGATCAGCCCTATGTTACTCGCCGGTAACATCGCGCCGCAACATGGCTGACGCCCTCACTGGCCTTTCGGTTGTTTGGGCTGAAGCGGATCGGGGTCAAGGAAGGCAACGGTGATCACGGCGGCTACATGCTCGATCTGCCAGCGGCGGGCGCCGAGCTCGGCCAGAGCTGCCGATACAGTGTCGAGGTCAATCCGTGCAGGAGGGCGCCAGGAGAGCCGGCGAAGGTAATCGGGAGTGAGAAGGTTTTCGATTGGCATATCCAGCTTCTCAGCTACGGCGGCTACCCGCGGCTTGGCGGTTTGAAGCCGTGCCGCAGCCGCCGGATCCTTCTCCGGCCAAACGCGCGGGGGAGGAGGGGCGTTGGTGGGCAGCTGTAGCTCCGGCAGGTCCCGCGACATACGAGCCGCGGTGATGCACCGAAGCCACCGCGGAGCTTCACGCTGGGCTGCCCTTCCATGAAATCCGTTCACGCCGAGCAGCTGGGGTACGGTCTGCGGCATGGCCCGTGCCGCTGCTACTATCGCGGCGTCCGGGATCAATCTGCCGGGTGCGACGTCGCGTTTCTCCGCCAGAAGCTCCCGCTCCGTCCACAACTCACGTACTGCCGCTAACTGGCGCCGGTCACGCACCTGGTGGACGCCGGATGTACGACGCCAGGGATCCATCTTCGGGGGCATCGGCGGACTGGTACGAATGAACTCGAATTCCTCCTGCGCAATTGCCAGTTTGCCGTTCCCCTCGAGGATCTCGATGAGGTGCCCGCGCAGTTCCACCAGGACTTCGACATCCAGCGCCGCGTAGCGTAGCCATGGTTCCGGCAGCGGACGCTGAGACCAGTCTGCCGCCGAGTGCTCCTTTGCCAGCGTGAATCCCAGCAGGCTCTCGATGACCGCGGCAAGCCCTACCCTCGGCAAACCGGCAAGGCGGGCAGCCAGCTCGGTATCGAAAAGCTTGTCCGGCCACATACCGAGCGCAGACAGGCACGGAAGGTCCTGGGTGGCAGCGTGGAGAATCCACTCAACCCCGGAGAGAGCGTCATTGATGATCGACAAGTCGGTATAAGGTTCCGGATCAATCAGCCAGGTGCCGGCGTCCTCCCGACGAATCTGGACCAGGAACGCCCGCTGGCCGTAACGGAAACCGGACGCTCGTTCGGCATCAACTGCGGCCGGCCCGGTTCCGGAGGCGAGCGCCTTTGCCGCGCGTTCCAGACCGGCGGGTGTGTCGATGACGAATGGGACGCCTTCTCGGGGTGATTCGAGCAAGGGCAGTTCAGTCGAGGTGCCTGCAGCGGATGCGCTGACACCTGCGGCGCTGCTGTCAGGCTCGGATTGCTGCTGGATCATGGTGATGCCAGTCTAACCGTGCTGCTGCGCGGAACCGGGGCATTGCAACGCCCCTGCTCCGGTGTTACTCCGACGGATAGCTCTAGTTTCGGCGTCGGCTCGGCAGTGCGGCAACGCCGTCGGGCAACGGCGGAAGACCGGCGAACGTGCACACCATGTCCGCCCACGCTTCGAGGTGGTTCTGCACACTTCCTGAATCGGGGGTCCAGGACGCCCGCAGTTCGATATCAATGGTGTCAACACGATCGGCCAGTGATCCGAAACTTTCGGAGAGGATGCGGGTGGCGGTTCCGCCTGCTGACCGGTGGCCCGCGTCGTGCGTCTGCAGCGCTTCAACCAGCCAGGTCCATGCAACCGACCCCAGGAGTGCGTCGTTGCCCATATCCGGCTCCAATTGGGCACGAATGTAGGTGACGATCCGGAACGTTCCATCCCAGACCTCGGAGCCGTCTGGGTCATAGAGGAGGATGAAGCGGCCTGTGGCCAGCTCCTCGGGGTCTGCAGGCTGTAGGGCGGCCCGCGCCGGACCGTGCACGGGAACGGGTCCCGGACGAGCGTCCTGCAGGACCTCGGCGCCCAACGCCACCGCGTATGGCGCGAGCCGGGAGGGCGCCGGAATCTCATCGAGGCGGAGTTCACTGCGGCACTTCGCCCGCCTCAGGCCGGCCAGGGCATTCAGGAATTCTGGGGGGACCTGCGAAAGGTCACCAATAGCACTCACCTTCGAAGGTTAAGCCCCAACCCGGTGCCCGCGCGGAGTGCCACGCCGGACGGCCTCGCAAGACCCGGCGGGAAACGCGGCTAACCGGCCGCAACTTCGCTCCGGATGGCCGCAGCGAAAGCATCCACGTCCTCCGGCGTAGTGTCGAAGGAGCACATCCACCGCACCTCACCTGTGGACGGGTCCCAGTCGTAGAAACGGAACTGCTCGCGGATGCGGTCTGCCGTACCGGGCGGAAGGATCGCGAAAACCGCGTTCGCCGTCGTCGGCTGTGTCAACGTGACGCCCTCGATCCCGGAGACGGCGGCCGTGAGCCGCGCCGCCATGGCGTTGGCGTGGCTCGCGGAGCGAAGCCAAAGTCCATCTTCGAGCAGTGCCACGAGCTGGGCGGAAACAAATCGCATCTTGGAGGCAAGCTGCATGTTCATCTTGCGGAGGTACTCCAGCCCGGTCGCCGCCGCTGGATTCAGGACCACAACGCACTCGCCGAACATCAGGCCGTTCTTCGTTCCGCCGAAAGACAGGACGTCGACGCCGGCATCACGGGTGAAGGCACGGAGCGGCACTCCGAGGGCGGCAGCCGCATTGGCGATCCGTGCTCCGTCCAGGTGCAGATGCATGCCGCGGGCGTGAACATGGTCGGCGATCGCGCGGATCTCTTCAGGGGTATAGAGCGTACCGAGTTCGGTGGTCTGGGTGATCGAGACGGCCAGTGGCTGCGCACGGTGCTCATCCCCCCAGCCCCAGGCTTCGAGGTCTATCAGTTCAGGCGTGAGCTTGCCATCCGGCGTGGCCACAGCAAGCAGCTTCATTCCGCCGACCCGCTCCGGCGCACCGTTCTCATCCACATTGATGTGCGCGGTCTTCGCACAGATCACCGCACCCCAGCGCGGCAGCAGCGACTGCAGGCCAAGGACGTTGGCGCCCGTGCCGTTGAACACCGGGTAGGCCAAAGTTCCCTCACCGAAATGCTCCACCATCAGTTCGCTCAGGCGGGACGTATACACGTCCTCGCCGTAGGCCACCTGATGGCCCTCGTTGGCGGCAGCAAGAGCGGCGAGCACCTCGGCGTGTACGCCGGAGTAGTTGTCGGAGGCGAAACCCCGGACGTTGGGGTCGTGCAGGCGGGCGGGGACAGAGATGGTTTCAGTCACTATTCCAGTATTCCGTATCGGTAGGTTCAGTCCGCGAGCACCAGCCGCTGGCCGTTAATCGCGGCCGGCGCCTGGTCGAAGAGCCCAGCCAGCGTGGCGGCAAGGTCGCGAACGTGCGTGTATCCGGGAAAACGGCGGTCCGGCCTCGCGGCCTGCATGCCGTCGTCGAGCAGTGCTTTGACGACGACGATCGCGGCGGCCGGTCCCTTCGCATCGCTCTCGGACTGGCCGGCGAATTCGTGTGCCACTGCGCGAACCCAGGTTTCGGCGGCGGCTTTCACCGCAGCATACGAGGCATTGCCTGCAGTGGGTTGATCTACGGCAGTGGCGGAGACTATGGCGAGCCTTCCCCGCGCCGATCGCTCAAGGTCCGAAACGAACGAACGGGTGGTGTTTCGAAGCGTTGTCAGCACCGAGGTGTGCAGGAACTCGTAGTCCTCCTCGGCCTGTCCTTCGATGCCGGATCCTCCCCGCCATCCGCCCACGAGGTGTATTAGTCCGTCTACCGCAATGCCCTCGTCCCGCAAACGCGCCGCGAGCGAGCCAACTGCGGCAGCGTCCGCCAGGTTGCACGTGCGCAACTCGACGGTGGGCATGTGACCAAGCGCACTCTGCAGGCGTCCGGAGTCCGACCCGACGGCTATCACTTTCGCACCCGCGGCAGAGAGCGCCTCAGCTGTGGCTATTCCGGCCTGGCTCGTAGCCCCTGCGATCAGGACGTGCAAACTTGAATGATCGCTCACGGATTGCGCCCCGTGATGCCGGCTGTGGATTCGATGACGTCCTTCATCTTGCGGTCCAGCGCCTCGAAGAACATGGAGAGGGGGAACTCATCGTCCAGGACGGCATCGGTCAGACCGCGCGGCGGTCCGTCCAGCGGCAGCGCGTCCGGTCCCTTTGCCCAGATTGAGGCAGGGTGCGGCGTGACGGTTTCTGAGACGAGTTCGTAGGCAGCAAGCCAGTGCGCGATCTTGGGACGGTCGATCGAGCGCCAGTACAGCTGCTGGATCTTCTCACCCAGGGCGATGACGACGCCGGGTACTTCGTCCCAGTCGATAGTCAGGGTGGTATCGGTCCAGTGCAATACGTGGTTCTGGTGCAGCCAGGCAAAGAGCAGTTGCCCGCCGAGGCCGTCGTAGTTCCGCACGCGGCTTCCCGTGATGGCGAAGCGGAAGATGCGGTCGAAGATCACCGCGTACTGTACGAGGCGGGCATGGCGACGCGCTTCTTCGGAGGCGTCGTCGTCGGCCGCTATCCGGACGGATTCGCGGAAGGCGGTGAGGTCGCACCGCAACTCCTCAAGCGAGTAGAGGAAGTACGGCATGCGCTGCTTGATCATGAAGGGGTCGAATGGCAGATCGCCGCGCATGTGCGTTCTGTCATGGATGAGATCCCACATGACGAACGTCTCTTCGGCGAGGTGCTGGTCTTCGAGGAGAAGACGGGCCTCTTCCGGTAGTTCCAGGCGCGTGATGTCGGCGGCCGCTGCAACGACACGGCGGAAGCGGGCTGCCTCCCGGTCCGCGAAGATGGCGCCCCACGTAAACTGGGGGGTCTCGCGCACGGCGACGGTCTCGGGGAAAAGCACCGCGGAGTTGGTGTCATAACCGGGCGTGAAGTCAAGGAACCTGATGGGAACGAAGAGCTTGTTGGAGTAATCGCCGGCCTCAAGCTCAGCGATGAACTCCGGCCAGAGAACCTCGATGAGCACGGCTTCGACCAGGCGGTTGGTACTTCCGTTCTGGGTATACATGGGGAAGATCACCAGATGTCGGCGTCCGTCGGCGCGGTCCAGTTGGGGCTGGAACTCCACCAGCGAGTCCAGGAAGTCCGGCACGCCGAGACCTGCGTCATTCCAGCGGCCGAAGTCGCTCACCAGCGCATCCAGATACACACGGTCGTGTGAGAAGAGCGGCGTAAGTTCCTGGATGCAGCGGATGATGGTATCCACGTTCGCCGAGGCTGCCGGTATGTCCGCTTGGTCGGCAACGGAGCCGTCCTTCGCCTGCAAAGGCTGGAGTGCTGCCGCGGCATCCTTGAGATCTTGCCATGCGGGCAGCGTCTGCGGCTGGTTCTCGGGGTTCGTCCGGATGCTGGAGTCGAGGGTCTGGGTCACGATTACTCCTGTGTCGGTTGCGTGGATCAGTAGCGCTGTGATTGCTTCTGAGCCTAGCAACAGAACAGGTAATCTAATCCATCAGAACCTCATGCGTAAGGAACTCTTATTCAACATCCCGGAGAATTGCGGTTTGGCCTCCACGGCCGCTTCGGCTTCGTCAGACCTGCGGCACCAGACGCATGGAGACAGAATTGATGCAATAGCGCTGGTCCGTGGGTGTGCCGTAGCCCTCACCCTCGAACACATGGCCGAGGTGCGAGTCGCAGCGCGCGCATCTGACCTCGACCCGCTCCATGCCCAGGGTCTTGTCCCGGATGTACCGGACGCGATCCTCGGCGAGCGGTGCCCAGAACGATGGCCAACCACAGTGGGAATCGAACTTCTCGTTGCTCGTGAACAGCTCATGTCCACATGCCCTGCACTGGTACATTCCGCGGGTGTGCGTGTCATGGTACTCACCGGTGAACGGCCGTTCAGTGCCTGCCTGGCGCAGGACGTGGTATTCCTCGGGCGTCAGCTCCCGCCGCCACTCTTCGTCGGTCTTTTCGATACGGGCGGTGTCGGTGCCGTGGCCGGTTTCAGGAAGTTGTTCTGGAGTGCTCATGTCCTCGTTAACGACTAGGAGTCGCCGATAAATCCCGAACCCGAATACAGATGCAAAACCGGCACGCCGAGTTTGTCCTGCGCCTGGTTCGCCCAATCGGTGTGGAACGTGTCCGCCACAGCGTGTGGGCGGGTGATCACAACTGCCTGCCTTGCCTGCCGTTCGTTGGCCGCGTTGACCATGGCCTCCACGGCATTGCCCGGAGCTACGGCACCTTGCGCGTTCAACCCGGCCGCTGCCAGTGCTGCAAGGGAGCGCTGCAGGGAGCTTTCGGCCGAAACCCGCGTCTCTTCGGCGCTGGGCTGTCCTTGCGACAGGTCACGGAACGCCTCGGCGAACTCGAGAAGACTGAGATGGTGCAGGAACTCCCCGAGTACGTTCTTGTGCCGGTCTTCGGGTATCACCACGAAGTAGCTGGGAGCGTCTTCGCCTGCCAGGGTTTGAAGATTGCGGATATCCGCCGCTTCGATGGGCTCTTCCGCCAGTACCACGATCGTCTCAACCATGAGTCCACAGTAGTGGGCCGCGGTTGACCCACCTAGCTGTTCACCGACACTCCGCTCATCCGGTATGTTCGTCCCGCGTGAGTACAGTCAGCCACAATAGGAGTATGCCCACCAGTACTGCACCCGCCGTCGCAACTGGCCAGCCGTGGCTACGTTGGACCCTTCTTGGCCTCGGCGCAGGCGCTGCGGCAACCTCCATCGTCGCCGCTGCCACCTCCGCCCTGGCTGCCCACTTCGCCAAGGAAGTAGTCACGCCGCGCAAACGCGACGAGAAGCTTGAAATTCTTGCGCTGATCCAGACAGCGGACGGCCAGCAGGTGATCCTGCCCGCGAACGAGGACACAACCATAGAGGGAACCTACAGCCTCTATTTCGACGGCGGCGGCGGTCATGCCCGCATCGGGGCGATCCGTTCCTACGTGCCGAGGGAGGGCACAGTGCAACGCGACGTCGAGGCTGTGTACTCGGGCGACCTCCGCTCAGCGACACGCGGATGGTGGAGTGGCGCGGTCTATCCAACCCCGTCAGCCCTGGGTTATGCGGATGAGCACGTGGATGTCCCGGTCTCTGGGGGTTCCGCGCCGGCGTGGCTTATCCGGGCCGAGGCACCGGCTGGAACGTGGGCAATCATGGTTCACGGCAGGGGAGTGCAGCGCTCGGAGGGGCTGAGGGCAGTCCACACCGCACGGGAGATCGGCATGACCAGCCTGCTCGTTTCCTACCGGAACGACGGCGAAGCCCCATTTGCGCCGGACGGCCGCTACGGGCTTGGAATGACCGAGTGGCAGGACGTTGAGTCCGCCATGGAGTACGCCTTCGCCAACGGCGCGGAGGACGTTGCGCTCTTCGGCTGGTCAATGGGCGGTGCCATTTGCCTGCAGGTTGCCGACGTGTCGAGATATCGCAGCCGGATCAGGGCGCTTGTGCTGGATGGCCCGGTCATCGACTGGATGGACGTGCTCACCCATCACGCCGAACTCAATCGCATCCCTGCGCCAGCGGGCAGACTGGGTCAGTGGCTGATCTCGAACAGCATTGGACGGGCCGTCACCGGGCTTGCCACTCCGGTGGACCTGAAGAGTATGGATTGGGTTTCCAGGGCCGAGCAGCTCACGGTCCCGACCCTGATCCTGCACAGCGAGGATGACGAGTTCGTGCCCGTGGGGCCGTCCGTCGAGCTGGCCGAGCGCAATCCGCGATTCGTCACATTCGAACGCTTCCACAGGGCCCGCCACACCAAGGAATGGAATGCGGATCCTATTCGATGGCACACGGTCACGCAGGAGTGGCTGCGGCGTGTTGTGTTCGACCGTCCCGCTCCGCGCGGCCCTTCAGGCGGCTGATTCCCTGATCTTGCGCTTGATTCGTCCGAGCATGGCCGTCATGCCGCGCATCCGCAGGGGAGTGATAGCGCGGGTGAGGCCGAGGCGTTCCGGAACATCATCCGGCACCGCCAGGATGTCAGCGGCCGGTAATCCGTCCAGGCCTTCCTGAAGGACGCCGGCGAACCCCCGGGTAGTGGGGGCCTCGGGGGGCGCGGAGAAGAAAAGCGCAACGGAACGTTGTTCGTCGTCGGAAATTTCGACGGTGAGGAACAGCGGACTCTGGCACTCAACCACCTGTTCGAGGAGTTCCGGATGATCGCGCAGTCGTTCAGGCAACGCAGGCAACCCACGTGAGAACTCCAGCAGCAACTGAAGCCGGTCCGCCTCGGAAAGTGCCTGAAAGTCGTCGACAATTTCTGCGAGCTGTTGGGGTAATGCGCTTGTTTCCACTGCCATCCTCACCAGCCCCGGGCATCTGCCCGGGGCTACTTCATTTAATGCTACGCGGTAACGCCGCGTGAAAGAGCTGCAGATGAATGCTAACTGCGGGCAGGTGCTACTCCGGGTTCTGCACCCTTGACGATCGGGACCCGTACAGCGTTGCCCCATTCGGTCCACGAGCCGTCATAGTTACGCACATTCTCGAACCCGAGCAGGTGCTGGAGCACAAACCAGGTGTGGCTGGAACGCTCGCCGATACGGCAATACGCGACGACGTCGTCACCCTCCTTCAAACCGGCTTCGCCGTGGTAAATCCCCTCCAGTTCCTTCCGGGCGCGGAACGTGCCGTCTTCGGCCGCGGCGCGTGCCCACGGGACTGACGCCGCGGATGGGATGTGGCCGCCGCGGAGCGCGCCTTCCTCCGGATAAGCGGGCATATGGGTGCGGGCACCGGTGTACTCATCTGCGGAACGGACATCGATCAGCGGGTTGCCGAAGTGCTCCAGAACGTCGCTCATGTACGCGCGGATAGGAGCATCGTTGCGCTCCACGACGGGGTAGTCGGTGGCGGCGGGCTGCGGTACGTCGGTTGTAAGGGGCCGGTCTTCGGCGACCCACTTGTCACGGCCTCCGTCAAGCAGACGGACGTCCTCGTGACCGAAGAGCGTGAAGACCCACAGCGCGTAGGCTGCCCACCAGTTGGACTTGTCACCGTAGATGACAACCGTGGTGTCCCGCGCGATTCCCTTGGCGGACATGAGACGGGCGAAACCCTCGCCGTCGACGTAGTCCCGCGATACCTCATCATTGAGGTCGGTGTGCCAGTCGATCTTGACCGCACCCTCGATGTGGCCGGTTTCATACAGCAGGACATCCTCGTCGGATTCCACGACCACGAGCCCGGGCGCGCCCAGGTTCTCTGCCAGCCAGTCTGTGGAGACGAGGCGTTCCGGGTGGGCATACTCGGCAAACTTCTCGTTGGGGTCTGTTGCGACACTCATCCGTAAAAGGGCCTTCCTGTATCGACGGTTGATTCCCACCTAGCCTAACCACGTACGCAGGCTATTGCTTCCGGACAGGTCATGGGACGCCATATTGTCCGCGCCGGCGAAAGCCCCGGGAATCGGGTTACGACGGCGGTCTGCCAGGCTGACGTATTCTTGCCTAGCACGGCTTTCCGGCCGCCAGTTCCCAAGCCGACGAAAGACTCACCAATCTGTGGCAACCATTGAACATCTGACCCAGCGAACTCCACAGGTTTCAGTGGACGAACTACTGGACGGCTTTTATCCCTCGCACCGGTTCGGGTCGGTCTCCTTCGAGTCCTATCGGCCCGACCCCCACCAGCCGTCGCAGGCAGCAGCAGTGAAAGCCCTGCGCCACTTTGCGACCACGGTGAATGCCCCGAAGCCCAGCGGACTGCGAAAGCTCTTCGGTTCAAAGCGGCAGGAGAGCCGCGCCGGGATCTATCTCGACGGCGGGTTCGGCGTCGGAAAGACGCACTTGCTCGCCTCCCTCTGGCATGCAAGCAGTGGGAGGAAGGCTTTCGGCACTTTTGTCGAGTACACCAACCTGGTGGGTGCTCTTTCTTTCAGGAAGACTGTCGACGCGCTCAGCGGATACCAACTCGTCTGCATCGATGAGTTCGAGCTGGACGACCCCGGGGACACAGTGCTGATGTCGCGGCTGATGCGGGAGCTGGCCGACGCAGGGGTAAAGCTCGCGGCGACATCGAACACGCTTCCCGGCTCCCTGGGTGAGGGACGATTCGCAGCCGTTGATTTCCAACGCGAGATCCAGGTCCTCGCCGATCAGTTCGACACCGTCCGCATCGACGGAGAAGATTATCGCCACCGAGGTCTTCCCGAGGCTCCACCGCCGCTCACCGAGCAACAGGTGCGACATCGGGTCCGCTCCTACGACGACGGCTTCACAGTTGCCGAGGACAGCTTTGCCGACCTCATCAAGCATCTGTCCGGCGTACACCCAAGCCGTTACCGGCAGCTCATCGACGGCGTCGATGTGGTGGCCTGGCACAACGTCGCAACCATCACCGAGCAGGCTGTCGCCCTACGCTTCGTGGTGCTGGCTGACCGGCTCTACGACAAGGACGTACCAATACTCGCCAGTGGAGCGCCCCTGAGCGAGCTCTTCACGCAGGAAATGATGGGCGGGGGCTACATGAAGAAGTACTACCGCGCGGTCTCCCGCCTCACTGCACTTGCCCGTCAGGCAGAGGAGCCCATCACCTGAGCTAAGCGGAAGACAAAAGCGCCGACACTGCCTCGCGGCAGGGTCGGCGCTTCCTTGTCGTGCTAAAGGCTTATACGTAAGGCCGGAGGCTTCGGTGAGCTAAGCGAACCGATCGCTTCCTGTGCTGTCCACAGTCCTGCCCGTCAGTCCGGTTGCCCTGTCCTTCAACTCTCCGGCCTTGCCTTTGAGCCCGTCAAATACAGACACAGACACCTCCTTTCTTCTTGAGGGAACCTCTTGTTCCCTCCGCACACCATCATAAGGAGGCCTGATCGCGCCGCCAAGAGTATCCGCTTTCGCCCTGAGCGTGATTTCCATCGCACGCGATCTTGCCCACCGGGGCCCCGTGTGACAGCCTTATCTGAGCCAGATGGCACCCGGACGAGGTGCGCCGTACCCGGTCAGCGACAAGACGGCGCTCAGGAGAAGATCAATCATGGCTTGGGTCATTCTTGTTATATCCGGAGTACTGGAGGCGGTCTGGGCAACCGCGCTCGGAAAGTCGGAGGGTTTCACCAAATTGTGGCCCACGATGATTTTCGCCATCGGGCTGATACTGAGCATGATTGGCTTGGCCTGGGCCATGCGCACCCTTCCAACCGGAACTTCCTATGCCGTGTGGGTGGGAATCGGCGCTGCGCTCACTGTTACGTACGCAATGGTCTTCGACGGCGAGGCCGCATCCCTGCTGAAAGTGCTCTTCGTACTCGGGATCGTGGGCTGTGTAGTGGGGCTGAAGGTGCTCCACTAAGGTCCGCTGCGCTGATCCGGACGAGAGACGCTGGTGAGGTAGGAGAGCGGACGACGGGATTCGAACCCGCGACATCCACCTTGGCAAGGTGGTGCTCTAGCCAGCTGAGCTACGTCCGCGAAAAGGCGCCTCTCAATGGAGGCGCCTTGCGTGGGCGATACTGGGATCGAACCAGTGACCTCTTCCGTGTCAGGGAAGCGCGCTACCGCTGCGCCAATCGCCCGTGCTGTGCAAATATAACCGTATGGAGGTGGGGACGGGATTCGAACCCGCGTATACGGCTTTGCAGGCCGCTGCCTCGCCTCTCGGCCACCCCACCGTGACCTGCCGTAGCAGGACCACTGACCTAGGCCAGCGTATACAGTGACTTGCGAGCGGACGACGGGATTCGAACCCGCGACATCCACCTTGGCAAGGTGGTGCTCTAGCCAGCTGAGCTACGTCCGCGAAAGGAATGTGACCGGGAGTTTCAGGAACATTCAGCTCCGCTCACGGCGTCTTTCCAACGAGTAAAAACAATATCCGAGGAAGGGGGGTTCGTCCAATTCACCGCACCCCGGAGAGCCTGCAGATCCTGGAGAAGGCAATACGGTATAAGCACGCCGCCGTCACCGAAGTCATTCGACCGTGCGGTGGCGATTGCTGCCTGTTCACGTTCTGTCAGTAGCGGGTGACACACTGGAATCATGACCGAGCCGCTCCTCGCACACGCCACTGAACGCGGGCGCATGTACTCCCGATCCACCTCGGAGCCGCCGCTCGTCCCATCCATCACTACGGTTATCTCGCAGGCGCAGTCGTCCTCGCTTGACGGCTGGTTCGGCTATATGGCTGCCAGCGCGCTGGCTCAGGATCCACGGCTGCCCTCCTCGCTCGGCAACGCTTCGGAGATGAGGGCGGTCATACAGGACGCCTCGAAAGCTGCGGAGCGCTACCGGGAAGACGCCGCACGTCGCGGCACCAGGGTGCACTATTACTGCGAGCAGATCGCCCTTCGGGACCTGGGCCGGGAACACCAGGCTGAGCAAGCGCGCACCGACCTTGTGCAGCACGGAGAAGAGGGATTCGCGGCGCGATTCGATGAGTGGTGGGATCTCTACCAGGTGCAGCCCATCGAGCCTGAGATCACCGTATGGAACAGTGAGCTGGGCTATGCGGGAACGTTGGATCTCGTGGCAACGATCGGCGGACGCTTATGCATCCTCGATTTCAAGACCCGTGCTACGGACAGGGACGGAATGGTCAAGCCCCTGGATGAAAAAGTGGTCATGCAGCTTGTCGCGGGAATGAAAGCGCAGGAGTCGCTGGTGGATCCTGTCTCCGGCACCTGGGAGCCGTGGCAGCATGGCGCGGATCCAGTCCTGCTCGGAGTGGCTGTCGGGCAAACTGAGGTGCGCGCACTGCGTGCCAATCCGGAGGTCCTCAAGCATCATTGGTACAAGTTCTGCGCCCTGAGGCGTATCTGGGAGGCGGGGGGAGAAGTGGCAAACGCAGGACGTCCGCTGCTCGTTGTCCCGCCGCCCCCGCGTACGCAGGAAGCGCAGCCCGGCGCTGGGCACGCGGCTTCCGCCGCTCCCGCGCAGGGAGGCTGAACGGCAGCGCCGGCCCTAGAATTGACCATGTTTTCCCCAGCTGAACCCGCGCCGGACAGCGCGTTTCCTCGGCATCACCACATAAAAGTGAGGACGCACAACCGAATGGCAGTTCTGAGCATCAGAATGATCGGAGATCCTGTGCTGCGCACACCGGCGGCTGAGGTGGTGGGCTTCGGTCCCGATCTCGTGCGGCTGGTCCAGAACATGTCCGAGACTATGCACAGCGTGAACGGGGCCGGCTTGGCGGGCCCCCAGGTAGGCGTCGGGCTCCGCATATTCACCTATGCGGTGGATGGCGTGGAAGGGCATGTCATCAACCCTGTATTGACCCTGGGAGAGTCAATACAGTCGGGTGACCAGGAGGGATGCCTGTCGGTTCCCGGAATCGGGTCTGAGTTGCCGCGGGCAGCGCAGGTCCGGTTGCGGGGATATGACGCCTCGGGATCTCCGCTTGAGTTGGAAGCCACCGGCATGCTCGCCCGTTGCTTCCAGCATGAAACAGACCATCTGGATGGGCGGCTCTATATCGACCGGTTGGAAGGTAAGGAGCGTAGCCGCGCGATGCAGGCACTGCGGAATGCGCACTATCGATCAGTTACCCAGGAGACAGTCGAAAAGAGGTCCGCGTCAGTGGGCTCGGCCTTCGGTACTGGTCCGTTACTCAGCCAGGACAAGGGCGGCAGCCGGTGAGGGTGTTGTTCGCGGGCACACCGGACGTGGCAGTGCCGTCACTGACTGAGCTTCTCCGTGCAGGCCACCATGTTGCGGCAGTTCTCACGCGCCAGGATGCGCCGGTGGGTCGGAAGAAGGTCCTGACGCCGAGCCCTGTGGCTCAGGAGGCGGCAAGGCTTGGACTCGAAACCGTGAAAGCAAACCGTATCGACGAGGACGTTGTTGCGCGCCTTGACGCCTTGGATCTTGATGCGGCCGCAATTGTTGCGTATGGCGGGATCGTGCCGGTAACTGCGCTGACAATTCCCAGACACGGTTGGATCAACCTGCATTTTTCGCTCCTGCCTGCCTGGCGTGGGGCAGCGCCGGTGCAGCACGCGCTCATCAACGGCGACGATGTGACGGGAGCGTCCACCTTCCTGCTCGAAGAGGGCCTTGATACCGGCCCTCTCTTCGGTACTGTGACCGAATCGGTTCTGACCGGGGACACCAGCGGTGCTCTTCTGGAGCGGCTCTCTGCCAGCGGGGCAGTGCTGCTTGCGCAGACTCTTTCTGCAATTGAACAGGGACGCGCAAAGGCTTTTCCGCAGGAGGGCCAGGTGTCCCTCGCCCCGAAACTCTCGGGCGAGGACGGCCGGATCCGCTGGAGTGATCCGGCCCTTGCCGTGAAACGGCGTATCAGCGGCGTGACACCGGAACCGGGCGCCTGGACCACCCTGAGTGGGCAACGGTTCAAGATTGGCCCGGTGCTGCTGCGTCCGGAAGTGACCGATCTGCCGCCCGGAGAGGCTTCGCAGCGTAATGGTGCTGTTCTGGTGGGCACCGGTTCCCACGCGGTCGAGCTGGGCGTCCTGCAGCCATCGGGCCGAACCGTCCTCGCAGCCGCCGACTGGTTCCGTGGCGCACAACGAAAAGATGTGAGGTTCGAATGACCGACAGACGCCCCAACGATCCCAGTCGGCGCAATGAGCGTGGACGCGAACGCAACCGGTCAGGGTCCCGAAAATTCTCGACGGCGGCACCGTCTGAGCGCACGCGTCGTGCCGACCCGGCGCGGCTTGTTGCGTTTGAGGTGCTGCGGGCCGTCTCGGCGG
Organism: Arthrobacter pigmenti; assembly: GCF_011927905.1. Lineage (NCBI taxonomy): Bacteria > Bacillati > Actinomycetota > Actinomycetes > Micrococcales > Micrococcaceae > Arthrobacter > Arthrobacter pigmenti. The sequence goes on along the minus strand of NZ_JAATJL010000001.1, from coordinate 1,695,529 downwards.
ACGACGCCTACGCCAACCTGGTTCTTCCCGGCAGTATCCGTAAGCACCGGCTGGGACGCCAGGACGCCGGCTTCGCCACGGAACTGGCTTACGGCGCCCTGCGTGGGCAAGGAACATATGACGCAATCCTGGGGCAGTGTGTGGACCGTCCCCTGGACCAGCTTGATCCGGCCGTCCTTGACGCACTGCGGATCGGGGTGCACCAGCTCATGGCGATGCGCGTGCCGCCGCATGCCGCGTTGGACCAGACCGTCGGGCTCGCCCGCGCGGTCATCGGCGCTGGACCTTCCTCACTGATCAACGCCGTGCTGCGGAAGGTCTCACGCCGACCGCTCGCGGAGTGGCTCGACGAGCTTGTTGGCGGGATGGAAGAGCCGGTCCGGGTCAGCTCGCTGAAGTTCAGCCACCCCGAATGGATCGTCCGGGCGTTACGCCAGAGCCTCGTGGCACACGGCAGGAACGTCAGCGAAATCGACAACCTGCTGCAGGCTGACAACGCCGCGCCCGAAGTCAACCTGGTCGCGCTCCCCGGCATCGGTACTTTGGACGAGGTGCTCCAAGCCGGCGGGCGCCCTGGTGACCTCGTGGAAGACTCCGTGGTGTTTGCCGCCGGCGATGTGGGCCGGCTGGAGAGCGTCCGTTCCGGAAAGGTCCGCGTGCAGGACGCCGGTTCGCAACTCGTTGCCCGGGCGCTGGCTGCGGTGGAACTGGATTCAGGGGGCGGGAAGGGCGAGAGCTGGCTCGATCTGTGCGCAGGGCCGGGCGGCAAGGCGGCGCTGCTCGGGGCGGTCGCGGCCCAGGGCGGCCACGTCCTGGTTGCCAATGAGCCCGCGGAACATCGCGCTGCGCTGGTGCGCCAGGCGTTGGACGCCGTCCCTTCGCATGTCTGGACCGTGCGCGTTGATGACGGCAGGACCGTCGGCGCAGCATATCCGGATGGGTTCGACCGGATTCTGGTTGACGCGCCATGCACCGGGCTGGGTGCGCTGCGTCGCCGTCCCGAGTCGCGTTGGCGCCGGAAGCCCGCAGATCTCGTCGACCTGGCGCCGCTTCAACGCGGCCTGCTGAGCGAGGCGCTCGATACCGTACGCCCCGGTGGAGTGGTCGCGTACGTCACCTGCTCGCCACACCCGGCCGAGACAACCGCCGTCGTGCAGGACTGTCTGCGCGGCCGGAAGGACTTCTCACTCCTCGACGCCGGTGCCGCGCTGGATGCAGTGAGCATCACGGGTGCCCTGAACGCTGGGCATGAGTCCACCGCGCAGCTCTGGCCACATGTCCACGGCACCGATGCGATGTTCCTGGCGCTGATTCGGCGTTCACGGCACTGACCGCGTCGATGGCCGCCAACTCCCGACCACTAACGAAAGGTTGTCCATGACCACGTGCTGTATTCACCCGAGCATCCTCTCCGCGGATTTCGTGAACCTCGAGTCGGAACTGAGGCGCATCGGCTCCGCCGACGCCGTCCACGTTGACGTGATGGACAACAGCTTTGTTCCCAACTTGACACTCGGGCTGCCCGTGGTAAAGCGTATTCAGGCGGTGAGCCCGATCCCGCTCGATGTGCACCTCATGATCGACGACGCTGACCGGTGGGCACCCGAGTACGCGGGCGCCGGCGTGTCCTCGGTGACGTTCCACGCCGAGGCGGCCAGGGCCCCTATCAGATTGGCCCGCGAACTGCGCTCCGCCGGCGCGAAGGCGGGAATGGCACTCCGCCCGGCTACCGCCGTCGAGCCCTATCTGGACATGCTCGGTGAACTGGACATGCTGCTGGTCATGACGGTCGAGCCAGGATTCGGCGGTCAGTCCTTCCTGGACGTGACGCTGCCGAAGATCCGGCGGGCGGCCGAGGCAATCCGGGGTGGGAATCTTCCTGTCGCGATCCAGGTGGACGGCGGTATCACGGAGGAGACCATCGGGCGCGCTGCTGAGGCCGGGGCAACAGTCTTCGTGGCCGGTTCCTCCGTTTACGGCACGGAGGATCCGGCGGTAGCCATCGCCGGCCTTCGCCGTGCAGCGTCGTAGTCCGCGATCGAGGGCTGCTGGTCAAAGGATCGGGCAAATTCAGTTCAGCTCACCGGGATCCCCGTGAGCCGTACCCGGACGGCGCGGGCATCTGCAGCCGCTTTCACGAGCACCTCCCGGCGCGGATCGGGTACCGTCAGCAGCGGCAAGGCAGGGAGTTTCCGGTAACAGTTGAGCCTGGGGTGTTCAAGGCAGTCCGCCACCAGCGGCGCGTCACCGCCGGCCTGAACCGCGTCCAGGCGATGCCCTTCGAAAATGGCTTGTGCGCGGTCCACGGTCGTCTCGACAAGCGCGTCCGCCTGATTGGCCCGCCTTCGTGCAAACCGTTGCTGCGACCAACCTCCCGCCGCTGTACGCGACTGCACATAGCGCGTGCCCGTTTTCGACGCGACCAGTTTTCCGTTCCGCGACACTCCGACTGCGTAACCTCCCCGGCGAATCAGCAGCAGTCCCACCGTTGCCGGGGTTGATGCGGCCTGAATCAGCGCGTCGAGGGCAGTCTGCTCGTCGCTGACATCCGGCGGGCCGTTCTCGACAACGAGGGAGAGCGGTGCGGTGAGCTCTGCCGTGCACCCATTGACGGCACGGAGTACGACGACGGCGCCCGCCGCTTCCACACTGAAGTTGCCGTTTCGTTCCCCGAAACGCTCCACCCAGCCCGCCAGACGTTCCGGCTGTACCAGCACCTGGCGATTGTCCTGCACGATGCTTCCTTTCGCCGGTATGGGACGGAACCTGTCAGTGGTTCACAGTAGCCTTGGCACTGTGAGTGACCTATTCAGTGTGGACCACGGCGAGCAGGAAGATGAGCCGGCATCCGGGCAACCGACGGCGCGCAACCGCCCGCGCAGCCCGCTCGCAGTCAGGATGAGACCACGGACGGTCGATGAGATCGTAGGACAGCAGCACCTCCTGGGGGCCGGGTCGCCCCTGCGCACGTTGGCTGGCGGCGAGCCCGCGGCGCGGGTGGGCGCACCGACATCAGTGATTCTTTGGGGTCCGCCCGGTACCGGAAAGACAACCCTTGCCCATGTCATCGCACGCGGGCCGGGCCGGAAGTTCGTCGAGTTGTCCGCCATCACGGCGGGCGTGAAGGATGTCCGGCGCGTCATGGACGAGGCTCTGTCCGCCCGTGACCTCCATCGCACCACGACCGTGCTCTTTCTCGACGAGATTCACCGCTTCAATAAGGCCCAACAGGATGCCCTGCTGCCGGGCGTGGAGAACGGCTGGGTGGTACTCATCGCGGCAACAACCGAGAACCCTTCCTTCTCCGTGGTTTCGCCGCTGCTTTCCCGCTCCCTGCTGCAGACGCTGAAGCCATTGACGGAGGAGGATATCGCGGCACTCCTGCGGCGAGCCGCCCGAGACCCTCGTGGATTGGCCGGGCAGGTGAGCCTCGAAGATGATGCGCTGGCGCACCTGGTCAGGCTAGCGGCGGGCGACGCGCGGCGGGGGCTCACAGCGCTTGAAGCTGCTGCCGCAGTTGCACAAACGGGGGATGCCCATCCCGATCCAGCGCACCAGGCAGCAGATGATCCAGCCGACCCGCCGTCGGGCCAGGCAGCGGATGCGGCCACGGACAAGACAGTTCGAATAACCCTCGCCCATGCGGAAAAAGCCGTCGACGTCGCGGCATTGCGCTATGACCGGGCGGGGGATCAGCACTACGACGTTGCGAGCGCGTTCATCAAGTCACTGCGGGGCTCTGACGTCGACGCTGCGCTGCACTATCTGGCACGCATGCTCGAGTCGGGGGAGGACCCCCGGTTCGTAGCGCGGCGGCTCATGATCTCAGCGGCCGAGGACGTGGGTATGGCGGATCCCACCGCCCTGCAGACAGCTGTCGCCGCCGCGCAGGCGGTGCAACTCGTCGGCATGCCGGAGGGGAGGATCATCCTTGCCGAGGCAGTCGTACACATTGCCACCGCCCCGAAGTCGAATGCCGCCTACAACGGAATAAACCAGGCCATCGCGGACGTCCGCGCAGGCAAGGGCCAGGGAATACCGTCCCACCTGCGTGATGCGCATTACCCGGGCGCCCGACAGCTGGGCCACGGCAAGGGCTATGTGTACTCCCACGATGAGCCGCACGGGGTTGCGGCCCAACAGTACGCACCCGATGACCTCGCGGGGACCGATTATTATCTTCCCTCCGACCGGGGGGCGGAGCGTGCCGTCGCCGCAAGGTTGGAGAAGCTGCGCTCCATTATCCGTAAGCGCTGAGCACTGCTAGGATTGTCCGTTGACTGGCAAGTCGCGGCTCACGTGCGCCCAACAGGATTTGTGATTCCTGGGCTGTGAGGATCGCGAACTGTAGTACCGGAAAGCGGCCCCTTCCGGCTCTCCACACATGGAGGCCAGCGACACAAGAAAGAGTTCATGCGCTAGAACCTGCGTGAACTGCTTTGCCGTAAAACAGTGAAAGGTAAACGTGGCTAACAACACACGTGCCCGCCGGAAGGTGCGCATCTCGCGTGCCCTCGGTATTGCCCTGACTCCCAAGGCTGAAAAGTACCTGGAGCGTCGCCCGTACGCGCCAGGTCAGCATGGCCGTTCGCGCCGCAAGCAGGACAGCGACTACGCAGTACGTCTGCGCGAGAAGCAGCGTTTGCGCGCCCAGTACGGTATCCGCGAAGCGCAGATGGCGCGCGTCTTCGAGGAAGCACGCCGTACCGCCGGTCTGACTGGTGAAAACCTCATCGAGCTGCTTGAGATGCGCCTGGACGCCCTCGTGCTGCGCGCCGGCTTCGCCCGCACCAGTGCCCAGGCACGCCAGCTGGTGGTTCACCGCCACATCATGGTTGACGGCGCACGCGTTGACCGTCCGTCCTTCCGTGTGAAGGAAGGCCAGCTCATCCACGTCCACAGCCGCAGTGAAACCATGGTGCCGCTGCAGGTTGCCGCCGCAGGCGCGCACCGCGACGTGCTGCCGGCCGTTCCCGGTTACCTCGATGTCCAGCTTGAGAAGCTCCAGGCCCGCCTGGTCCGTCGTCCCAAGCGCTCCGAGGTTCCCGTGACGTGCGAAGAGCAGCTCGTGGTGGAATACTACGCACGCTGATCCAGCGCCGTTCCGCTCGGCCTGACAACACAACTGAATAGCATCTACTCCTGGAGCCCGTGGCGCACGCCGCGGGCTCCAGGAGTAGGTAAGGTACTAAGGGAATTGTGGGCGTGAGCCCGCCCAGCCAAGCGCGTAAGGAGTTGTCGTCAATGTCAGGTGGAGATATCGCCGGACTCATCGCAGCCGGGGTTTTCGCTGTCCTCGTGGCGCTGCTCGCCATTCCGGTCTGGAAGCTCGGGAAAGTCTTCGATGAGCTCCGTCAGGCGATCCGCTCTGTGAGCGACGGCACCACTCCGCTGATCGATGAAGTGACTAATACCGTCTCGACCACGCACCAGCAGCTGAAGAATGTCGACGGGATCACATCGCACGTCTCGGATGCCTCCGCAAACATTTCCGCGCTGTCTTCCCTGGTTGCCGCGACGCTCGGATCACCGCTCATCAAGGTCGCGGCATTCTCCTACGGCGTACGCAGCGCGCTTGCGTCCCGGCGCAAGCCGGCACCGCGCCGTCGTAGCCGCTGAACCGCACCCGTACATACGCTAAGACAGACGAGGTTTTCTCCATGATCAAGAGGGTTTTCTGGCTCACGGCGGGAGTCGCCATCGGCGTCGTCGCTGTCCGGAAAGTATCGGCCATGAAATCGGCTGTCGGTCCGGAAGGGCTCAACCGTGCCGTTGCGCAGCTGACCGATGGCGTCGCTGGCTTCGCAGATGCGCTGCGCCAGGGCATGAATGAACGCGAGGCAGACCTCCGATCCGCCCTGGGTATCGACGCCGATCCCCGTTCCTGACCAGGCCTGTCCCCACGATCCGCGGCTGCGCCTGGGCCGCGAGCAACACAGAAGGATTCCCCCATGAAGTCCCAAGAGATTGCCCGTCGCTGGCTTGACTACTTCGAAGGCCAGGGGCACACCCGCGTGCCCTCTGCATCGCTGGTTTCCAGTGATCCCTCGCTCCTCTTCACAGTCGCCGGCATGGTGCCGTTCATTCCCTATCTGACGGCCCGTGAAACACCGCCGTATGACCGTGCAACGAGCATCCAGAAGTGCATCCGTACCGCCGATATCGAAGAGGTCGGCAAGACGGCCCGGCACGGCACCTTCTTCCAGATGTGCGGGAATTTCTCCTTCGGCGACTACTTCAAGCACGATGCCATCCGCATGGCCTGGCAGCTTCTGACCACCAGTGTCGACGACGGCGGCTTCGGACTTCCTGCCGACCGGCTGTGGGTCACGGTCTACGAAGAGGACTCAGAAGCCCTCGCCATCTGGCGCGACGAAGTCGACTTTCCGGTTGAGCGCATCCAGAAGTTCGGCAAGAAGGACAACTACTGGAATACCGGGCAGCCCGGCCCAGGTGGGCCATGCTCGGAGATCTTCTTCGACAGGGGGCCGGAGTACGGCAAGGACGGCGGTCCGGAGGCCGACGAGGACCGCTACATCGAAATCTGGAACCTGGTCTTCATGCAGTACCGGCTCTCCGCTGTGCGCAGCAAGGAGGACTTTGACGTCGCAGGCGAACTGCCGAAGAAGAATATCGATACGGGACTGGGCCTTGAGCGTCTGGCGATGATCTTGCAGGGCGTCGAGAACATGTATGAGACCGACCAGGTCCGCCCCGTCCTCGATAAGGCGGCTGAGCTCTCCGGGCGGGAATATACCAGCGCCGAGTCCGACGACGATCCCCACCACCAGGACGACGTCCGCATGCGCGTGGTGGCCGACCACGTACGCTCGGCACTCATGCTGATCACCGATGGCGTCACGCCCTCGAACGAGGGGAGAGGCTACGTTCTCCGCCGCCTCATCCGTCGGGCCGTCCGCGCCATGCGCCTGCTGGGCGTCGAGAAGGCATGCCTGCCGGATCTGCTGCCGGTCTCCCGCGATGCCATGAAGGGCGTCTATCCGGAAGTTGAGCGGGATTTCGAGCGCATCAGCAGGATTGCCTACACGGAGGAGAAGGCATTCCTGCGCACCATTGCGTCCGGGACAGCGCGCCTGGAGGAGGCAGTCCGGGAGTCTAAGAGTGCCGGCCGCGCACTGTCCGGCGAAGACGCATTCAGCCTCCATGACACCTACGGCTTTCCCATCGACCTCACCCTTGAGATGGCCGAGGAAGCCGGAGTGCAGGTGGACGCTGACGGCTTCCGCGCCCTGATGCTCGAGCAGCGGCAGCGCGCGCAGGCCGATGCGCGGGGCAAGAAGGCCGGTCACGCCGACATGACGGTCTTCAACGATCTACTCTCGACCGGAGAGACCGTATTCACCGGATACGACGAGCTGACCAGCGAAGCATCCGTGCGTGGAATTATCAGCAACGGAATATCCGTCCCGGTAGCGAAGCAGAATGACGAGATTGAACTCATCCTCGACCGCACCCCGTTTTACGCCGAGGCGGGTGGCCAGGCCGCCGACGTCGGACTGATCACCGGCAACGGCTTCGTCGTGGAGGTCACCGACGTCCAGCGTCCCGTGAAGGGGCTGAGCGTCCACCGCGCCGTCGTCCGCGAGGGTGAGATCACCCGTGACGCGCCGGTGACTGCCGCCGTCGACCGCCAGCGCCGCCACGCCGGCGAGCAGGCCCATTCCGGCACGCATATCGTGCACGCGGCGCTCCATCAGATCCTCGGCCCCGAAGCACTGCAGCGCGGTTCCTTCAACAAGGCAGGCTACCTCCGGTTCGACTTCGCCTGGGGTGAAGGGATCAGTCCGGCCGCGCGCTCCGAGATCGAGGAAGTTTCGAACCTCGCCATCCGAAGCAACCACGAGGTGGAGACGAAGGTCATGGCGCTCGATGATGCGAAGGCACTCGGGGCCACTGCCCTGTTTGGCGAGGCGTACGGCGACAAAGTGCGCGTGGTGGAGATTGACGGCGCATGGTCGCGCGAACTCTGCGGCGGAACCCACGTGGACTCCACGTCACTCATCGGCACACTAACCCTGCTCGGCGAACAGTCGGTGGGCTCAGGTAACCGCCGTGTAGAGGCGCTTGTCGGCATGGACGCCTTCAGGCACGGCGCCGCGGAACGGGCACTTGTGAATGAGCTATCCGAGATGTTGAAGGTTCCCTCACCCCAATTGCCGGAGCGTCTAGGCGCAACGCTGAACCGTTTGAAAGCAGCCGAGAAGGAACTGGAGCGCCTCCGGAAGGAGCAGTTGTCTACTGCCGCAGCGTCGCTGGTCGATACGGCAGTAGACGTCGACGGCGTGCGGCTCATCGCTCATGACGCGGGCGTCGTCGCCAGCGCCGATGATCTCAGGAATCTGGCGCTCGACCTACGTGGACGGCTTGGTTCCGGCGCATCGGTAGTCGCGGCGGCTGGTGTCAGCAAGGACCGTCCCGTCATCCTGGTTGTCGCCAACGAAGAGGCGCGCCGGTCTGGTGTAAAGGCCGGAGCGCTCGTGCGTGCTGCCGCCGGTGTGCTGGGCGGCGGCGGCGGTGGTAAGGATGACATGGCCCAGGGTGGCGGCTCCGACCCCTCGAAGGTGCCGGCGGCCCTGCAGGCGGTCCGATCGGCGCTGGCATCCCGGTAACGGGACGGCAACGAAGTGGAAACCGAAGGCTACCCCCGCGGAGTCAAGATCGGCGTCGACGTCGGGATGGTGCGCGTAGGCATCGCGGCCAGCGACAGGGATGGGCTGATCGCAACACCAGTGCGTACGCTCAAACGCGATCCGAAGAAGAACAACGACCTCTTCCTGCTGGTGCGGAACATTCGGGAACTGGCGGCCGTTGAGGTATTCGTGGGCCTGCCCCGGAACATGAGCGGGACAGAATCAGCCTCCACCGCGATGGCGCGCCAGTACGCCGTCGAGCTCGCGGAAGCGCTGGTCGCCACTGGGTTGTCGGTGCCGGTTCGGCTGATCGATGAGCGCCTGACCACCGTGTCAGCGCACCGCTCACTGCGGCAGGCTGGCTTGAACAGCCGCGAACATCGTAAGGTTGTAGATCAGGTGGCAGCCGTGGAGATACTTCAGCACGCCATCGACATGCAACGAAACCTTGAGCGGGATGTGGGGGAGCCGGTCGTTCACCATCGGCGGCGGGACCTTTCGGGGTCCCCGTCGGCCTCATCCGAGGAGCTAGACATTTCGCACATCAACTGGAGGAGGGAAGAGGAGCAATGAGCCACCGCCATCCTCCATTCCCGGCAGCCGACCACGGCGCTGACCAGCACCCCGACGATTATCTGGACGACCACTACTCCACCCACCCTGAACCGGTGGAACAGTTCTTCGAAGCGGATCTGCCTTCCCGGCGCACACGCCGCCCTTCCAGGGCACGTCAACGGCGTCGTCGGCGCCGCACAATCGTCATGATCGTGGTGGTGCTCGGATTCGTGGGGGTGGTCTTCGCAGTCGCGATGTTCCTCAGGAACCTCCTCGGGGTGGGCGAGGTAACCGACTACGCAGGTCCGGGAACCGGGTCCGTGACATTCACTGTGGAGGCCGGAGCGGCACCGCTCACGATCGGCAGCTCGCTGGAACAGCAGGACATCGTTGCTGACGCTGACGAATTTATGAGCGCCCTGAGCACTGTTGCTGACGGACGGCTCATCCAGCCCGGCGAGTACGAGATGAAGTACCAAATGAGTTCCGAAGAAGCGGCCAAAGCCCTTCTCCTCGACGCAGACGCAGGGGTGCACTACGTGCCGGTCGCACAGAATCTGCGCCAGAATGAGGTTTTCGACATCCTCGTTGAGTCCACCGGTATTCCGCGTGAGGAGTTCGAGTCTTTGGCCGAGGACCCTACCCAGTTCGGTATCCCCGAGCAGGCGCCGAGCCTCGAAGGATACCTGTTCCCGGGTGAATATCGGTTCGACCTGGACATTTCCGCCGCAGAGATTATCCAGGAGATGGTCGACAACAGCATGGCGGCGCTCGAGGACGCCGGCGTCACCGACACCGATGAGCAGTACCGCATCCTCACGATCGCGAGCATCGTGCAGGCCGAGGCAGGCCAGGCCGACTATGCCCAGGTCGCAGGGGCGATCATGAATCGGCTCGGTCCGGAGAACACCGAAACCAACGGGCTGATCCAATCGGATGCGACGGTCACGTACGGGCTTGGACGCAAGAGCTACAGCCTCACCGAGGAGGAGAAGGCTGACGAAAGCAACCCGTACAACACGTATGCCATCCCTGGTCTGCCAGTTGGGCCCATTGGGTCCCCGGGGGAGAGAGCCATTGATGCCGCGGTCAATCCGGCTGACGTGCCCTACTACTACTGGGTAACGGTGAACCTCGATACCGGTGAAACCAAGTTCTCGGAGACGCTTGCCGAGCACGCCCGCTACGTCGAGGAATATCAGGCCTGGTGTGCCGATAATGCGGGAAGGTGCGAATAGGTGGACGAAGCGGTACCGCCGGCCCGTTTCCGGGCCGGCGTAACCGGCCATCCCATTGCACACTCGAAATCGCCGAAGTTGCACGGAGCTGCCTACGCACTTCTTGGTGTCGACTGCAGCTACACGGCTATTGACACACTGCCGGACGAACTCGGTGATCTGATCGCGGATATCCGGTCCGACAATGCATGGCGCGGACTGTCGGTCACCATGCCCCATAAAGCGGCTGCGCTGAAGCATATGGACGACGTCGGCCCGGATGTCAGCGCCCTCGGCGTCATCAACACGGTCCTCGCAAAGGGCGAGGGTCCCGATCGTCGGCTGATGGGCTACAACACGGACGTGGCCGGCATTGTGAACGCGGTCAGACATGCCGGCACCGGGTCTGTCGACCATGCGGTTGTGCTGGGCGGGGGCGGGACCGCAGCTGCCGCGGTCGCGGCGCTTGCCCGCCTCGGCGTGGGTCTCACAGACGTATGTGTGCGCTCCATACCGAAGGCTTCCGGTCTTGTCTTCCTCGGGGAGCGGCTCGGCATCGACGTCCGTCTAACGGACTTTGCTGAGGCGGCGAACCTGTGCTCGAACGCCTCCCTTGTCATCTCGACCCTGCCTCCCCATGGTGCAGACGAGCTGGCCCGTGAGCTGAGCGGCGCCGCTCGAGAGGTCCGCGAGAGCGCAGGATTGCTCCGTGTGCTTCTCGACGTTGCCTATGACCCATGGCCAAGTGCTATCGCCGGGGTTTGGGCGGCACGCGGTGGAGTGATCGTGCCGGGTCTTGAGATGCTGCTGTATCAGGCCGTTGAACAGGTGAAGCTCTTTGCAGGCGATGCCTTCCAGGACGAGAACGCTGTCATAAATGTGATGTGTGACGCGGTAGGGGCTCCTCGGCGCTGAGCTCCCCGGCCACGCGTGGCAGGATGGACGTATGTTGCGTTGGTTGACGGCCGGGGAGTCCCACGGTCCTGCTCTGGTCGGAATCATTGAGGGGATGCCTGCCGGCGTCGAAGTCGTAAGCGAAGGGATCCAGACCGCCCTGGCCCGTCGCCGCCTTGGTTACGGGCGCGGTGCCCGCATGAAGTTCGAACAGGACCAGGTCCGTATCATCGGGGGTGTCCGGCACGGACGCACCCAGGGCGGCCCGGTGGCCATCGAGATTGGTAACACCGAGTGGCCGAAATGGGAGCAGGTCATGGCTGCTGATCCAGTGGATCAGGCGGTACTGGAAGACTCAGCCCGAAATGCGCCGCTCACCCGGCCGCGACCCGGCCACGCCGATTTCACCGGCATGCAGAAATACGGTTTCGACGAGGCCCGTCCGGTCCTCGAACGGGCCAGCGCCCGCGAGACAGCCGCCCGTGTTGCCCTCGGCACCGTTGCGGCCTGTTTCCTCGAAGCGTTGGACATCAGACTCGTCAGCCACACCGTGGCGGTCGCCTCCGTTGCTGTTCCGGAGGGCTCACCCGTGCCAGCTCCCCGGGACGTCCTTGCATTGGATGAAGACCCGCTGCGCTGCTTCGACAGGGAGACCTCGAACGCGATGGTCGCCGAAGTCGACGCCGCGCACAAGGAGGGCGAAACGCTCGGTGGAGTGGTCGAGGTCATCGCCTACGGACTGCCGCCGGGCCTTGGCAGCTACGTCCACTGGGACCGACGGCTGGACGCGCGGCTCGCCGCAGCCCTGATGGGCATCCAGGCGATCAAGGGTGTCGAAGTGGGAGACGGTTTCGAAACGGCCCGGCGGCGGGGATCGGCAGCACATGATGAGATTGTCCGGGAGGAAACGGGGCGTATCGGACGCGCATCCAACCGGGCGGGGGGCATTGAAGGCGGCATGAGCATTGGCGACGTCCTGAGGGTACGGGCCGCGATGAAACCGATCGCGACTGTGCCGAGGGCGTTGCAGACCATCGACGTCAGCACCGGTGACGCGGCGAAAGCCCATCACCAGCGTTCCGATGTCTGTGCTGTGCCCGCGGCCGGTGTGGTGGCGGAAGCCATGGTCGCACTTGTCCTCGCGGAGGCAGTAACCGAGAAATTCGGCGGCGATTCGGTGACGGAGACCAGGCGCAACCTCGAGTCCTACCTGGCCAACATTCCGTCGTCGTTGAACTCGGTCCTGGGCTGATGTCGCCGGCGGGCGAAAAACCGCTGGTGCTGATCGGCCTGATGGCCACTGGAAAATCGACGGTCGGCAGGCGGGTGGCGGTCCGCCACGGTTGGCGGTTTGTTGATACGGACGCCGTGATCGTGGACCGCCACGGTTCAATCGCCGAAATCTTCGCCCAGCGCGGAGAGAGCGGTTTCCGGGAGGTGGAGGCCGCCGTCGTCGCCGAGGTGCTTTCGGGGGCGGACGGGAATACGGTGGTCTCGCTCGGAGGAGGTTCGGTGCTGCACGAGCGCACACAGGAGCTGCTCTCAATGGCACTGGTGGCCTATCTGGACGCCGACGTCGCCACGGTGTTGCCGCGGCTTGAGGGAGACACCGGCCGACCGTTGCTGGCCGACGGCGCCGGTGAGGTTTGGGCGCGTCTGGACCGTGAGCGGCGTCCGGTGTACGAGGCGCTGGCAGATCTGGTGATCGACACAAGGGACGCAACAATCGACGACGTCGTCAATCGACTTGAGGAGCAGGTTCACCGCCTGGGCCCTGCTGAAGGAAAGGACCACGGCAATGACCGCTGAGCCCACTACCATCCGCGTTACGGGCAGTGCCCCGGCGGAGAACTACGACGTCCTCGTGGGGCGCGGGCTGCTCGACCGGCTGGAGCCATTGCTGGGGGAGCGCGTTCGGCGCGTCCTCGTGATCCACCCCCGGGCGCTGCGCACCACCGGAGACACGGTGCGCGAGCAGTTGGCCGATGCCGGCTTCACCGCGGTGACCGCAGAGATTCCGGACGCCGAGGAAGGCAAGCACATCCAGGTCGCAGCTTTCTGCTGGCAGGTGCTTGGCCAGAACGACTTCACGCGGTCTGACGCCGTTGTGGCCGTCGGGGGCGGTGCTGTCACCGACGTCGCCGGTTTTGTCGCAGCGACCTGGCTCCGCGGGGTCAAGGTCATCCACCTTCCGACAACCCTCCTCGGGATGGTCGATGCCGCAGTGGGAGGCAAAACCGGAATCAACACTGCCGAGGGCAAGAACCTGGTAGGCGCCTTTCATCCGCCGGCCGGTGTGCTGGCCGACCTCGATGCCCTCGGCACGCTGCCCGTGAACGAGCTGGTCACGGGAATGGCCGAGGTCGTGAAATGCGGATTCATCGCCGATCCCCGCATCCTCGAACTCATCGAGGCGAATCCCGAAGCGGTAAAGGATCCTGCGAGCGAGACCGTCCGTGAACTGGTTGAACGCTCCATTGCCGTGAAGGCAGCCGTTGTTTCCGAGGACTTCAAGGAATCCGGACGCCGTGAGTTCCTGAACTACGGGCATACCCTTGCCCACGCCATCGAACTCGCTGAAAGATATTCCTGGCGTCACGGCGCAGCGGTTTCTGTGGGATTGGTCTTCGCTGCGGAACTGGCCCGCATGGTGGGGCGCCTGGACGACGCCACGGCTGACCGGCACCGTACAATCCTTGAATCTCTTGGACTGCCCGTGTCCTACCGAAGGGATCGTTGGTCAGCACTCCTGGATGGTATGCGCCGGGATAAGAAAGCACGCGGGGACCTCCTGCGCTTCGTCGTGCTCGACGACATCGCGAAACCTGGAATCCTCGACGTACCGGACACATCGCTCCTCTTCGCGACCTACCAGGAGATCGCGTCCTGAATCGCGGCACAGCGGCAGGGTAGACTGGTTTCTGGTCTTTTGGCGGGCAGTCGCCGCGCGGCGACACCGCGGTGTCGCCGCAGTGAAACCGTCAGAATCAGTCAATCGACGAAAGAGAATCCGTGGCTACCACGAACGACATCAAGAACGGCACCGTGCTCAAGCTTGAGGGGAACCTCTGGAACGTGCTGGAATTCCAGCATGTGAAGCCGGGCAAGGGCGGAGCGTTTGTTCGCACCAAGCTCCGCAACATTTTGTCGGGCAAGGTCGTTGACAAGACTTTCAACGCGGGCCTGAAGATCGAAACCGCCACGGTGGACCGCCGGGATTACCAGTACCTGTACAAGGACGGCGAAGACTTCGTGTTCATGGACACCACGGACTATGACCAGATCACTGTCCCCGGTGCAACCGTCGGCAACGCTGAGAACTTCATGCTCGAAAGCCAGATGGCTACGATCGCCATGCACGAAGGGTCGGCCCTGTACCTCGAGCTGCCGCCCTCGGTGGTTCTGGAAATCACCTACACCGAACCCGGTCTGCAGGGCGACCGCTCCACCGGCGGCACCAAGCCGGCAACCGTAGAAACAGGATATGAAATCCAGGTTCCGCTCTTCCTGGAAACCGGGACCAAGGTCAAGGTCGATACCCGTACGGGCGATTACCTGGGACGCGTCAACGAGTGAGTGCCCGGAGCAAGGCGCGGCGTCGGGCACTGGACATCCTCTTCGAGGCCGAACAACGTTCAGTCTCCCCGCTCGAGGCGCTGCAGGCGCGGCGTGAGAAAACCGACACAGTCATCAACGAGTACTCAGTTGAGGTCATTGAGGGCGTCCTTTCACACGGTGCGCAGATTGACGAATTCCTGAGCACCTACTCACAGGGCTGGACGCTGGACCGGATGCCTGCAGTGGACCGCATGATCCTGCGCGTAGGAACCTGGGAGCTGTTGTACAACGAGGACGTGCCTGACACTGTGGCCGTCAGCGAGGCTGTGCAGCTGGCAACAATGCTCTCCACGGACGAGTCGCCTGCGTTCATCAACGGCCTCCTCGGTAGATTGCAGCAGCTCAAACCGACGCTGCTGGCCTAGCGCAAACACGTCAGGGAACACGCCTCACACGCGGCGGGCTGCCGCGGCGGCGAACATGAGCTCGCGGGTGGCGGTCAGGTCATTGAGTAGCTGTGTCTCATGCTCGGCGTCCATTGGTGAGCCGTGCCCGGCCAGCAGCCGCTGCCTCACAAATCCAAGCCTGGTCCCTGAGCTGATGAAGTGCTTCATCAGCGGACGGGCTCCGATCGCCCCCGCCCAGCCGAGCCCCTGTATACGTCCGCGCGGGGAAGCGATGAGGCCGACTTCCTCCGCGGTGAGCCAACCCGCCTGCGCATAATCCGTAAGGCGCTGGAACGTCAGTTTTCGCTCGGCCCGGCGCAGCCAGAGCACCCCGAGGATGAAAGCAATAAAGAGCGGAAGCTGGAGTAGGAAGTAGAACTCGAAGAAGTCGGTAAACAGGACCACCAGGCCACCGTTCCATAGCATATGGCCGGCAATCGCCGGAACCAGGCCGACGGCGAACGCGCCGATCAGCCGTCCGGGGGACCGATCCTTGACGACAGCCATACCAAGGACAAAACCAAGGGCGGCCGTGAACATCACATGCGCGAAGGGAGAGAAGAGTCCGCGCATCACGAAGACCGCCAGTAGGCCGCCGAGGTCCGCCGGACCAGCAATCGCTGATCCGAAGTAGAGAATGTTTTCAGTGAAGGCGAATCCGGCACCCACGGTGCCGGCATAAACGATTCCGTCCACCGGACCGTCGAAGTGGCTGCGGCGGGAGAACATAAGCACGAGCACGCCCAGCCCTTTGGCCACTTCCTCGACGAGGGGCGCCTGAAATACGGCACCAACGACGTCGGGAGCGGTTCCGTCCAACGCGACCGTAAGCATGGCGGTCACCGTGGGACCGGCCAGCAGGGTGACTGCGACCGACATGCCGGCCCCCCACAGGAATGCGAAAGCCAGCGCACCCCGCGGTTCTGGATCCCAGCGGTCAACCCAGCGGACTCCGAGAAAGCAGATGGCAAGGGGAATAAGCGCCAGCAGTGCGCAGAGGAACAGCGCTTCAGCCCCCAGCATCCCGGTGAGCAGTACTCCGATCCCGGCCACGGCAACCGCCGCGAAGACGAGCAAAAGCGCATTCAACATGGCGGAGCCCCTGACGGAACGCCTCGTCACGGAGGATGCAATACCGCCACGGGATGGCACGACTGTCGGTACAAGACCATTTGGAGATAGCGGGGAGTGCGGCACCAAGGGCCCTGTCCCCACCTGCTGCCATAGCCCCGGCCGCTGTTCGCCGGTAAGTGGCCGAGGCTGGTCTGTGGGCGAGTTCATACTCATCCACACAGGATAGTTCGGCACCGCTCGTGTGATAGTTTTGAATGCGCAGCCACACCTTTAAAGGCCGTCCTGTGAGGCGGAGAAGGAGGAAGCGTTCCATGAGTGTGCCCAATGCCGAACCCGGCGGATCAATCGCACGAGTCGTGCTCGGTGAAGCCGACATTGACCGGGCCCTGACCCGGATTGCCCACGAGATCCTTGAAGCCAACAAAGGCTCGGATAATCTCGTCCTTCTTGGGATTCCCAGGCGCGGATTTCCGCTCGCCCAGCGCCTTGCCCACAAGATTTCCCGAACTGATCCCGCGGTGGATGCCGAAGCGATTGTCGGCCGCCTCGACGTCACCATGTTCCGCGACGATCTTCGACGGCACCCAACGCGCCCTCCCGGACCAACCAAGCTGCCGCCGTCGGGCATTGACGATCGGGTTCTCGTGCTGGTCGATGACGTCCTGTATTCCGGCCGCACCATCCGTGCGGCCCTTGACGCCATCGTCGACCTCGGCAGGCCGCGGAGCGTACGGCTCGCAGTATTGGTGGACCGCGGACATCGCGAGCTTCCCATCCGGGCCGATCATGTGGGAAAAAACCTTCCCACCTCATCGGCGGAGAAGGTCCGCGTGCGCATCAGCGAGGTTGACTCGGTGGACGAAGTAGTGATCGAAGGGCCGGCATGAAACATCTTCTGTCCACCGAAGACCTCAGCCTGACCGACGCCGTGAGGATCCTCGACACCGCTGAGGAGATGGCAGCCGTCGGCGAACGCGAGGTGAAGAAGCTGCCGGCCCTCCGCGGGCGAACGGTAGTCAACCTCTTTTTCGAGGATTCGACCCGTACCCGCATTTCCTTCGAAGCAGCAGCGAAGCGACTCTCTGCGGATGTCATCAACTTCGCCGCGAAGGGATCGTCTGTCTCGAAGGGCGAGTCGCTGAAGGACACCGCGCAGACGCTCGAGGCGATGAGTGCTGATGCCGTAGTGATTCGTCACTGGGCCTCCGGCGCGCCCGCGCGCCTGGCCGCCTCGGGCTGGATCGACGCCGCAGTGATCAACGCAGGCGATGGGACCCACGAGCACCCGACCCAGGCTCTCCTCGACGCCTTCACGCTCCGCCGGCACGTCTGCGCACTGGCCGGGCGGTCATCAACCGGCGAGGACCTGCGCGGTCTTCGAATCGTGATCGTGGGCGACGTCCTGCACTCGCGCGTTGCCCGCTCCAACCTCTGGCTGCTGAACACCCTGGGAGCCGAGGTTACGCTCGTCGCGCCGCCCACCCTCTTTCCAGTGGGAATTCAGGCCTGGCCCTGCAAGGTCAGCTTCGACCTGGACGAGGCATTGGCGGACAATCCGCACGCGATCATGATGCTCAGGGTCCAGGGGGAGCGCATGAACGCTGCCTTCTTCCCCTCCGCGCGCGAATATTCCCGAACCTGGGGGTTCGACGATGACCGGCTCGCTGCGTTGGAGGCAACCGCCGGGAAAGACACCATCATCATGCATCCCGGGCCGATGAACCGTGGGCTGGAGATTTCCTCCGCCGCCGCGGATTCGCCCCGATCCACCATTCTCGCCCAGGTGCGCAACGGGGTCTCCGTTCGCATGGCCGCCCTGTACCTGCTGCTGTCCGGAGAGGACACAGCGACCACCACGCCCGCCCAGGAGGCAACCGTATGAGTAACCGCTACCTGATCAAGGGCGCAACGGTGCCCTCCGGTGAGAGGGGCGTAGACATCCTGCTTGAGCGGGGACGGATCGTGGAGCGGGGGCGCGCGCTCGACGCGACGGGCGCCGTCGTCGTCGACGCCGATGGCCTCATCCTCCTGCCCGGGATGGTGGACATCCACACCCACCTCCGCGAGCCTGGCAGGGAAGACGCCGAGACCGTGGAAACCGGGACCAGGGCCGCCGCGCTAGGCGGATACACGGCCGTCCATGCGATGGCCAACAGTTCTCCTGTGGCGGACACCGCCGGAGTGGTGGAACAGGTCCATGCCCTGGGCCGTCGTGCCGGTTGGGTGGACGTGCGTCCTGTTGGCGCCGTCACCGTCGGGCTGGCAGGGGAGCGGCTGGCAGAACTCGGAGCGATGGCGCAGTCCAGCGCCGGCGTAAGGGTCTTTTCCGACGACGGCATCTGCGTATCCGACCCGGTGCTGATGCGTCGCGCCCTGGAGTATGTGAAGGCGTTCGACGGCGTCGTCGCCCAACACGCACAGGAGCCCCGCCTGACCGAGGGCGCGCAAATGAACGAGGGTGCCGTCTCAGCTGTCCTGGGCCTGGCCGGCTGGCCCGCCGTGGCCGAGGAGAGCATCATCGCGCGGGACGTGCTGCTGGCCCAGCACGTCGGCTCGCGCCTGCACGTGTGCCACGTCTCGACGGCGGGCTCAGTGGAGATCATCCGCTGGGCAAAGCAGCGCGGGATCAACGTGACCGCTGAGGTAACACCGCATCACCTGTTGCTCACCGACGACCTCGTGCGTTCCTGGGATCCCGTCTACAAGGTGAACCCGCCGCTGCGGACCACGGAGGACGTCGAGGCACTCCGTATTGCACTTGCCGACGGCACGATCGACGTCGTGGGAACGGACCACGCACCGCACCCGTCGGAACACAAGGAGTGCGAGTGGGCGCAGGCCGCCATGGGCATGACCGGGCTCGAAACGGCGCTGTCCGTGGTCCAGCACAGCATGATCGAGACCGGGCTGATGAGCTGGGAGCGGTTCGCCGAGGCCACATCGATCCTCCCCTCGCGCATCGGGCGGGTCGCAGGCCAGGGCAGGCCGTTGGAGGTAGGCGAAACGGCGAATGTCACACTGATCGACCCGGCAGCCCGCTGGACGGTTGATCCCCATAGGATGGCTACCAAGGGCCGCAACAGCCCGTTCGCCGGCCTGGAACTGCCCGGTGCCGTCGTCGCCACCTTGTTTGCCGGCCACCCCACAGTGCTCGACGGTGTATTGAACTCACCACATCCGTCCAGAGATGAGGTTCCCGCATGGACGTAGCAACCACCGCCGTCGTCGTTTCCCTTATTGCGATCGCCGTTCTGCTTGGTCTCATGGCTCTGGGCTGGCGGAACCGGCTGCGCAGGCAGCAGCACATCCAGCCTCCGTCGGCAGCTCCGGAAGATCGGGGAGCCCCGCACTACGCAGCTGTCGGGCAATACGTCGTCACAACGTCGGGTGGTGACTGGCTGGACCGCGTCAGCGTCCATGGACTCGGCAACAAGGCGTCGGCAACGGCTGCTGTCTACTCCCACGGCCTCCTGTTCGACCGTTCGGGTGAGCGCGAAATCTACATCGCACGGGACAGCCTTGTCGGCGTCCGGCTGGAGCGCGGCATGGCCGGCAAGTTTGTCGAGAAGGACGGACTGCTCGTTGTCACCTGGACGCTCGGCGAGGAAATCTATGACACAGGGTTCCGGACCAGATATGCGGCGGACAAGCCGCAGCTGCTTGCTGCGGTGAACGCGCTGATCGGGGAACCGGACTCCTCAACAAACCCAACAAGCCCAAACAGCAAGGAAATACAGTGACAACACACGCGGAGGTAACGCGGGCGGGCACGGCAGCGGTTCTGGTGCTGGAAGACGGACGGACGTTCCGGGGGAGCGGCTATGGCGCTCAGGGAACGGCGCTTGGCGAAGCTGTTTTCGCCACCGGCATGACGGGCTACCAGGAAACCATCACTGATCCTTCCTACGCGCGTCAGCTCGTGGTGCAGACAGCTCCCCACATCGGGAACACCGGGGTGAACCGGGACGACGCCGAATCGCGCCGGATCTGGGTGTCCGGCTACATCGTGCGCGACGCCGCCCGGCGCCCCTCGAACTGGAGATCCGAAAAAAGTCTTGACGAGGAACTCGTCGAACAGGGTGTCGTGGGCATCCAGGGCGTGGACACACGCGCCATCACCCGGCACCTGCGTGAGCGTGGCGCTATGAAGGCGGGCATCTTCTCGGGCCCGGACGCCGCACGCAGCGACGCCGAGCTGCTCGCGGAGGTTACCGCTCAGCGCAGCATGGAGGGTTCGCGCCTTGCCGAGGAAGTCAGCATCGACTCAAGCTACGTCGTTGAGCCTTCCGATCATGGCTGGGAGGGGGGCCCGCGCTTCACCGTGGCGGCCCTGGACCTCGGCATCAAGGCTATGACGCCCAAGCACTTCGCGCAGCGGGGCGTACGCACGGTGGTCCTGCCGGCGGACGCCTCCTACGAGGACGTTGTTGCCGCGGGAGCTGACGGCGTGTTCATGTCCAACGGCCCAGGAGATCCATCCACCGCGGACGCGCAGGTTGCGCTCCTGCGGCGTGTCCTGGATGGCCGCGTGCCGTTCTTCGGGATTTGTTTCGGAAACCAGATTCTCGGCCGGGCACTCGGCTTCGGCACCTACAAGCTCCGCTACGGCCACCGGGGCATCAACCAGCCGGTGCTCGACCGCCGGACCGGCAAGGTTGAAATCACGAGCCAGAACCACGGGTTTGCAGTCGATGCGCCGCTGGATGGCCCGGTGACCGCTCCCGAGGAGCGGTTCGGCCGGGTGGAAGTCAGCCACGTCAGCCTGAACGACGACGTCGTGGAGGGCCTTGCGTGCCTCGACCTCCCCGCCTTCTCGGTCCAGTACCATCCGGAGGCAGCCGCCGGCCCCCATGACTCCGCTTACCTGTTCGACCGGTTCATCGACCTCATGACCGATGCCGCCAACGCAGACCGCGATGGCTCGGATGAGCCTGATGCCTCCGACGTCTCAAAAGCTCCCACCCCCGCGCAGGAAGAAAACTAGATGCCCCGCAGAACCGATCTCACGTCCGTACTGGTCATCGGATCCGGTCCGATCGTTATCGGCCAGGCCGCCGAGTTCGACTACTCGGGCACTCAGGCACTGCGCGTCCTGAAGGAGGAGGGACTGCGCGTGATCCTCGTGAACTCGAATCCGGCCACGATTATGACCGACCCGGAGTTCGCTGACGCGACCTACGTTGAACCGATCACACCCGAGGTGGTCGAAAAGATCATCGAAAAGGAACGTCCCGACGCCATCCTCCCGACCCTGGGCGGGCAGACAGCGCTCAATACAGCGATTGCGCTCGACAAGAACGGTGTCCTCGAAAAGTACGGCGTGGAGCTGATCGGCGCGAATATCGCGGCGATCGAACTCGGCGAGGACCGCGAGAAGTTCAAGGGAGTAGTGGAGCGTTGCGGCGCCGAGTCCGCCAGGTCGCGCATCATCAACACGCTCGACGCTGCCCTTGAAGCGGCCGGCGATCTCGGCTACCCGATGGTTGTTCGTCCGTCCTTCACAATGGGGGGACTGGGATCCGGCCTCGCCTACAACGAGGACGATCTGCGCCGCATTGTCGGCCAGGGCCTGCAGTACAGCCCCACCAGCGAGGTGCTCCTCGAGGAGAGCATCCTCGGCTGGAAGGAGTACGAACTCGAGATGATGCGGGACAAAAAGGACAACGTGGTTGTCGTCTGCTCCATCGAGAATTTCGATCCCGTAGGTGTCCATACCGGCGACTCGATCACAGTTGCCCCTGCACTGACCCTGACCGACCGCGAGTACCAGCGCCTGCGGGATATCGCCATCGCCGTCATCCGTGAGGTCGGGGTGGACACAGGCGGTTGCAACATCCAGTTTGCAGTCGAGCCGGACACCGGCCGGGTCGTGGTCATCGAAATGAATCCGCGTGTCTCGCGTTCCTCCGCGCTGGCGTCGAAGGCAACCGGCTTCGCCATCGCGAAGATCGCCACCAAGCTCTCACTCGGCTACACGCTTGACGAAATTCCGAACGACATCACACGCCAGACACCGGCCTCATTCGAGCCCACCCTGGACTACGTCGTAGTGAAAGTTCCGCGCTTCGCGTTCGAGAAATTCCCAGCGGCGGACCCGACACTGACCACCACCATGAAGTCCGTGGGCGAAGCAATGGCCATGGGTCGTAACTTCACCGAAGCTCTGCAGAAGGCGCTGCGGTCGCTCGAACAGAAGGGCTCGCAGCTCACGTTCGACTCAGTCAACGACTTCGAGGTGCCGGAACTTATCGAGGCGGCCAAGCGCCCAACGACCGAGCGGCTTTCGCAGGTCCAGCGTGCACTGCTGGGCGGAGCCACCGTGGAAGACCTTTATGCCGCGACGGGCATCGACCCCTGGTTCCTGGACCAGCTTGTCCTGCTGAACGAGGTGGCCGCCACCGTGCGAAAGGAAGGCATCAAACCCGGATCCCTACGCCTGGCGAAGCGCCACGGCTTCTCCGATGAACAGATCGGCCTCCTCACGCATACCCCCGAGGCCGTTGTGCGCGGCGTCCGCCACGCGCTGGATATCCGCCCGGTCTTCAAGACCGTAGACACGTGCGCGGCCGAGTTCGCTGCGTACACGCCGTACCACTACTCGTCCTATGACGAGGAAGACGAAGTCGGGCTGCATGCCAAACCGTCCATCATCATTCTGGGCTCCGGGCCTAACCGGATCGGGCAGGGGATTGAGTTCGACTACTCCTGCGTTCACGCGACCATGGCATTGCGCAAGGCCGGATACGAGACCGTCATGGTCAACTGCAACCCCGAAACCGTCTCCACTGACTACGACGTTTCCACCCGGCTTTACTTCGAGCCACTCACGCTCGAGGACGTGCTGGAGGTCATCGCCGCTGAGGAGCGCACGGGCGGCGTTATGGGCGTCTTCGTACAATTGGGCGGCCAGACGCCGCTGAAGCTAGCCAAGGAACTGGCCGACGCCGGTATCCCGATTCTCGGTACTTCTCCGGAGGCGATCGACCTGGCGGAGCACCGCGGCGAGTTTGCGCGGGTTCTGGATGAGGCGGGGCTCATCGCGCCGAAGAACGGCACCGCGGTGTCCTTCGAGGACGCACGGGCCATAGCCGATGAGATCGGCTATCCGGTCCTCGTGCGTCCATCGTATGTACTCGGCGGGCGCGGCATGGAGATCGTGTATGACGAAGCGAACCTGTCCCGTTACATCTCCAATGCCACCGAGATTACCCCGGACCACCCCGTCCTGATCGACCGGTTCCTTGAGGATGCGGTGGAGATCGACGTCGACGCCCTCTACGACGGCAAGGACATGTACCTCGGCGGCATTATGGAACACATCGAGGAAGCCGGGATCCACTCCGGTGACTCCGCATGTGTCCTGCCACCAATCACCCTTGGCGCGAACGTGCTTGAACGGGTGCGCACTGCAACCCAGGCCATCGCGGAAGGCGTAGGAGTCCGCGGCCTGATCAATATCCAGTTCGCACTGGCCTCTGATGTGCTCTACGTGCTCGAAGCTAATCCGCGCGCCTCACGGACGGTGCCCTTTGTTTCGAAGGCGACCGGAGTGCAGATGGCGAAGGCCGCCGCACTCATCGGGACCGGCGTGACCATCCACCAGCTTCGCACCGCGTACAAAATGCTGCCGGAAACTGGAGACGGCGGGGCTCTCCCGCTGGACGCACCGGTTTCCGTGAAGGAGGCCGTCCTGCCGTTCAGCCGCTTCCGGACTCCCGAGGGGAAGGTAGTGGACTCACTGCTCGGTCCGGAGATGCGTTCGACGGGTGAGGTAATGGGGATTGACAAGCACTTCGACACAGCGTTCGCCAAGAGCCAGGCGGCGGCAAACAACGCCCTGCCCACCTCGGGCAAGGTGTTTGTCTCAGTTGCCAACCGCGACAAGCGCTCCGTGATCATGGGCGTGAAGCGTCTGTCCGACCTGGGATTCGAGATTATCTCCACCGGCGGGACCGCCGATGTCCTGAGGCGCAACGGAATTCAGGCCACACCGGTCCGCAAGGTCGCCGAAGGCAGCAGCGCCGAAGGCGAAGGCACGATCGCAGACCTCGTGGTCGCCGGGGACATTGACATGGTCTTCAACACCCCCTCCGGCGGCGAGGCGCGAAGCGACGGCTATGAGCTCCGCGCAGCCGCAACGTCCATCGGTATCCCGTGCATCACGACGGTTGCCGAGTTCAATGCCGCAGTCCAGGCGATCGAAGCGCTGCGCACTTACCAGTGGTCGGTCACCAGTCTCCAGGACCACGCGCGCGCCGTCCGCGGGGAAACCGTTGTGCCGAATGCCTGAGCCGAGGGCGACCTTCGGAGCGCGCCTTGCCTCCGCCGTCGAACAGTGGGGGAGTCTGTGCGTTGGCGTGGACCCTCACCCTTCGCTCCTGGAGGCATGGGGGCTCGACGACACGCCGGAGGGCCTGCGGCGTTTCTCCCATACAGTCCTGGACGCGGTCTCCGGGAGGGTATCTGTCATCAAACCGCAGGTGGCACTGTTTGAAAGGCACGGTTCGCGGGGGTTCGCGGTCCTTGAGGACCTCCTGGCACGGAGTGCGGCCAATGGTTTGCTGACCATCGCTGACGCCAAGCGCGGGGACATCGGATCCACCATGGCCGGTTACGCCGACGCATGGCTCAGGGACGGTTCGGCACTGGCTGCCGACGCCATTACCCTCAGTCCGTACCTCGGATTCGAATCCCTTCGTCCGGCGTTGACGGCAGCGCGGGAATCGGGTCGAGGCGTTTTCGTGCTGGCGCTGACCTCCAACCCGGAGGGTGCTTCGGTCCAGCACGTGGGCGGCGAGAATTCGGTGGCTCAGAGGATAGTTCGCGCTGCTGCCCAGGAAAACCTGGCCGACGGTCCGGGATCAGTAGGCCTGGTGATCGGCGCCACGGCGGGAAAGGCCGTGCGGGAGCTTCGTCTGGAGCTGGAGTCGCTGAACGGCCCCATTCTCGCTCCCGGCGTTGGAGCGCAGGGGGCCGGTCGGAGAGAGCTGGATGCGGCGTTTGCCGGTGTATCGGGAGTGGTCCTGCCCAACTCGAGCAGGGAGATCCTCCGCGCCGGACCAGACGTGTCTGCGCTCAAGGAAGCGGTCGAGGCAACGCAGAACGCTCTGAGGACGCCGGCGGAGGCAGGGTCCGGAACGGATTGATTTTCTGCCGCCCTAGCGGATAGGTTCAGTGCAAGCCCAAACTACAGATCCGTGACTGCCGGTGCTTCAGCCGACGGTTCAACTGCCTAGGGAGCACGAGTGAGTTTGAAGCCCCTCACCGACAGCGAACGAACATTGGCGCGGGAGAAAGCCACCGCGGCACGGACGGTGCGGGCAGAGCTGAAGTCCCGGCTCAAATCGGGGGACATCACCGTCGGTGAGGTCATCAACGGCCACTCCAGTGAGGAAGCGATCGGAAGGCTTCGTGTCCTCGACCTGCTCAAGGCGCTTCCGGGCGTGGGTGAGAAGAGGGCGGCTGGGATCATGGATGCCGTCGGGATCGCCTCCACCCGCCGCGTGCGCGGCCTAGGTATCCACCAACGGCGTGCGCTGGTTGAGCATTTGAGGCACCATTCGGCGAATAGCCGCCCCTAGAGAAAGAAGTATCTTGTGAATCAGCCGCGGCTGACCGTGCTCGCGGGCCCAACGGCTGTGGGTAAAGGCACGGTATCCACCTACATACGCGACAACTATCCGGAGGTCGCACTCTCTGTTTCGGCCACCACGCGCCCGCCGCGTCCGGGTGAAGTGGAGGGCGTGCACTACCACTTCGTTTCGTCCGAAGAGTTCGATGCCCTCGTCGAATCCGACCAGATGCTGGAGTGGGCGCACGTGCACGGAAGGAACCGGTACGGGACCCTGCGCCGGACCGTGATTGATGCGATGGCCGAAGGGAAATCTGTGCTCCTTGAGATCGATCTTCAGGGTGCACGGCAGGTCAAGGAGACCATGCCGGAGGCAAATTTCGTGTTCCTCGCACCACCGAGCTGGGAAGAAATGGTCCGCCGATTGGTGGGCCGCGGCACTGAAACCGCCGAGGAGCAGCAGCAACGGCTTGAAACCGCTAAACTGGAACTTGCTGCAGAACCGGAATTCGACCACACGGTGGTCAATGACAACGTCCAGCGTGCAGCAGATGAGCTTGTTTCACTGATGGGCCTGACCGCGCACGCACACTGAAACGCAAGCGCAGTGACCGAACGGCCCAGCGAATATTGGAGATTTTGTGTCAACTCAGCCCGAAGGCATCATCAACCCGCCGATCGACTCCCTGTTGGAGGCGTCGGACTCAAAGTACGCCCTCGTGATCTACGGGGCCAAGCGTGCGCGCCAGATCAATGCCTACTACTCGCAGCTGCATGAGGGCCTGTTCGAGTATGTCGGCCCGCTCGTGGATACCCGGCTGAACGAGAAGCCGCTGTCCATCGCCCTTCGCGAGATCAA
Organism: Arthrobacter pigmenti; assembly: GCF_011927905.1. Taxonomy (NCBI): domain Bacteria; kingdom Bacillati; phylum Actinomycetota; class Actinomycetes; order Micrococcales; family Micrococcaceae; genus Arthrobacter; species Arthrobacter pigmenti. The sequence goes on along the minus strand of NZ_JAATJL010000001.1, from coordinate 1,668,704 downwards.
CGAGGGCATGCTTGTCTCCTCGCCCGAGGCATCGGAGTAGGTCAACCCGATACTCTGCTGAACAAACGCATGCGCATCGTACTGGGTGTTGGAGGAGGGATCGCTGCCTATAAGGTGGCGTCCCTTCTTCGTTTGTTCACCGAGGCCGGACACGGGGTGACCGTCATTCCCACGGAGGCCGCCCAGCGGTTCGTGGGGACTGCCACCTGGGAAGCACTCTCCGGAAATCCGGTCAGCAACAACGTGTTCGACGCCGTCGACCAGGTTCGCCACGTCCGCCTAGGTCAGGAAGCGGACCTGGTGGTCATTGCCCCGGCCACAGCTGATTTACTGGCCCGCTCCGCAGCGGGTATGGCAGATGACCTGCTGACGGGCACGCTCCTGGTCACCCGCGCCCCGGTCCTGTTCGCACCTGCAATGCATACCGAGATGTGGCAGCACCCCGCAACGGTTGCCAACGTCGCCACCCTCAGGGGACGCGGCGCCGTCGTGCTCGACCCGGCGGTTGGCAGGCTAACCGGCACCGACACCGGTCCCGGGCGTCTACCGGAGCCGGCGGACATCTTCCACGCGGCCCTGCATCTCTCCGCGGCGCCGGCAAACGGAACGCTCGCCGGGCGGACCGTCACCATCACGGCCGGCGGGACGCGGGAACCTCTTGACCCGGTCAGGTTCCTGGGCAACCGCTCGTCGGGCAAGCAGGGCGTAGCGCTAGCCCAGGCGGCGTTGGCTGCGGGCGCAACCGTGCGATTCATCGCCGCGCACATTGAGGTCCCTCCACCACCGGGGGCGGAGCTCACCGTCGTCGAAACTGCCGAGGAGCTGCGGAAAGCCACGCTGGAGCTCGCGCAGACCTCGGACGCGCTCATCATGGCTGCGGCTGTCGCGGATTTTCGTCCCGCGTCAGTGTCCGAGACGAAAGTCAAGAAGCGCGACGACGGCGAGGAACCGGTTATCACCCTGATCCGCAACCCGGACATCCTCAGGGAGGCCGTCCAGCAGCGCGATGCCGCACGTGCGCCGCAACTGATCATCGGATTCGCAGCCGAAACGGGGGATGAGAGCGGCGACCCACTGGCGCACGGCCTGCAGAAACTCAAGCGCAAGGGCTGTGACCTGCTCGTTCTCAACACCGTCGGCCGTTCCCTCGTTTTCGGTCAGGACTCCACCGAAGTAACCATCCTTGATGCACATGGCGCCGAACCGGAAACGGTGAGCGGAAGCAAGAGCGATGTCGCCGGAGCAATTCTTGCGAGGATCGTTGCGGTCCTCCCTGCGGGCGACTGAGTGACCTTTGGCACCGGACGCCGCCGTAGTAACCGGTCACACAACCCGTCCGAGCCGTAGCCCAACCAAGTAGAGTGATCACGTGAATTCACCCCATATGCCCAACTCCATGACGCCTGCTTCGTTGCGATTGTTCACCTCGGAATCGGTGACGGAGGGTCATCCCGACAAGATCTGCGACCAGATCAGCGACGGCATCCTCGATGCGCTGCTGGCCGCTGATCCCCACTCCCGGGTGGCCGTGGAAACCCTGGTCACTACCGGCCTGGTCCATGTCGCGGGTGAAGTCACCACCGATGCGTATGTCGAGATTCCCGAGATTGTCCGGGAAACCATCCTCGGCATCGGCTATGACTCGTCCGCCAACGGCTTTGACGGTGCCCGGTGCGGTGTGTCCGTCTCGATCGGGCAGCAGTCCCCGGAGATCGCATCCGGTGTTTTCAACTCCCTGGAGAGCCGGCAGGGGACCGGCTCGGACGCTTATGACGCCCAGGGCGCCGGAGACCAGGGCATCATGTTCGGTTACGCCAGCGACGAGACGCCCGTCCTGATGCCCACTCCCATCTGGCTGGCCCATCGTTTGTCGGAGCGGTTGACGGAGGTCCGTAAGGACGGCACCCTTTCGTACCTGCGGCCGGACGGCAAGACACAGGTGACCGTCGGGTACGACGGCGACATCCCGGTCAGCGTGGACTCGATCGTCATTTCGTCGCAGCATGCGCAGGACGTAGGTCTCGATATGCTGCGTGGTGACCTGGTGGAGCACGTCATCAACCCTGTGCTTGCCACGTCCCCCCTGGACGCCTCGAACGTCCGCCATATCCTCAATCCGGGCGGCGAGTTTGTGATTGGCGGCCCGGTGGGTGACGCCGGTCTGACCGGGCGCAAGATCATCGTCGACACCTACGGCGGCATGGCCCGTCACGGCGGTGGTGCCTTCAGCGGCAAGGATCCTTCGAAGGTTGATCGGTCCGCCGCCTACGCGATGCGCTGGGTAGCCAAGAACGTGGTTGCGTCCGGCCTGGCCCGCCGCGCCGAGATCCAGATCGCCTATGCGATCGGCATGGCCCAGCCGGTGGGCATCTACGTGGAGACGTTCGGGACCGAGCAGGTTGATCCGGCGGCTATCGGCTCGGCCATCCGTGAAATCTTCGACCTCCGTCCGCTGGCCATCATCAACTCGCTGGACCTGCTGCGTCCGATCTACCAGAAGACTGCGGCGCACGGCCACTTCGGCCGCGAGGGCGAGGGCTTCAACTGGGAACTCACAGACCGGGTCGACGACCTCAAGAGCCACTTCAACGCGTAGGAGTTTTCCTTAACGCATGAGTTCCGACGATCTCGGTTCCGGCGGCGGAGCGCAGCTCTCCCTGCTGCAGGGGTTCACGGCGCCCGCTGCGCCGCGTGGAAAGTCCTCGACGGCCGCCCGGCTGCCGGTGGCCCGTGTGGTGCTTGACTCGCCCTTGCCGCATTTGGATCGTCCGTTCGATTACCTCGTGCCAGCGGAGTACGACGACGACGCCGTCCCGGGTGCGAGGGCGAAGGTGCGGTTCGCCGGTCGTGAGCACGCGGCGTTCATCGTTGAGAGGCGCGAGTTCTCTGACAGTCCCGCCCGCCTTCTGCCCCTCTCCCGCGTGGTCTCGGCGCAGCCCGTTGTCGCACCGGAAATCTTCTCGCTTGCCGCAGCAGTCGCGGCCCGCTACGCCGGTTCCACCAGTGACGTCCTGCGCTCGGCAGTACCGCCGCGCGTGGCGCGGGTGGAGAAGGAATTCGGGATCGATGGCCCGGCGACGTCACCCGAAACGGACACCGGCGACGCCCCGGAAACCGGTGGTGGAACCGGCGGCCGCGGCCTGTTCGCCCGGTACTCCCAGGGCGGTTCCTTCCTGACGCGGCTTGCCGGCGGGCAGAGCCCCAAGGCCATACTGACCAGTCTCGGGGGGTATGGTGCGGCCGGCTGGCCGGCGGAACTAGCTGTTGCGGTGGCAACTGTCTGGGCAACGGGACGCGGCGCCGTCGTCGTTGTTCCGGACCAACGGGACCTGGCACGGGTGGAGGTGGCGCTCACCGAAAGCATCGGCGGAAACCAGTTCGTGCGTCTCACCGCCGAGGACGGCCCGACCCCGCGGTACCGAAACTTCCTGAAGCTGCTGCACGGGCAGGTGCGCGTAGCGGTCGGAACCCGTTCTGCGGCGTATGCGCCGGTGCACGATCTCGGACTGGTCTGCCTATGGGACGACGGCGACGATTCCCATAGCGAACCGCGCGCACCATACCAGCATGTCCGTGACGTCCTGCTCCTGCGCAGCGAGCAGCAGGGATGCGCCCTGCTCTTCGGCTCCCTCTCCAGGAGCGTGGAATCCCAGCGCCTGATCGAGAGCGGCTGGGCACAGCCCATCCAGGCCGACCGTCCCACCATCCGGGTGTCGACACCGCGCATCCTCCATTCTGCAGACACCTTCCACACTGACCGTGAACCCTTGACCCACCGCGTGCGAATCCCGCCTGTGGCCTGGCGCGCGGCGCGGGAGGGGCTGGAGCGCGGTCCCGTCCTCATCCAGGTTGCGCGCACCGGGTTTTCCCCGGCCCTCGCCTGTGAGGACTGCCGCGAGTCCGCCCGCTGCCGGCACTGCGCGGGTCCGCTTGCGCAGTCCGGGCGCGCGGCCGCCGTCGCCTGCAGATGGTGCGGGCGGCCGGAGATTCTCTGGCGTTGCCCGAACTGCCGCAGCCCGCGTCTCAGGTCCACTGTCAGCGGCGCAGCACGCACTGCGGAGGAGCTCGGACGCGCGTTCCCGGGAACCGCCGTCGTCTCGTCCTCGGGTGATCACGTCCTCGACGTCGTCGATGACAAGCCCCGGGTTGTCGTTGCCACACCCGGCGCGGAACCGGTGGCGCCGGCGGGCTATGCGGCGGTCCTGCTCCTTGACGGCAACGCGCTGCTTGGACGGGAGTCCCTGCGCGCCCTCGAATCGACTCTGCAGCGCTGGTTCAGTGCTGCAGCGCTGGCACGCCCGGCAACGGCAGGCGGGGTGGTGGTGGTGACAGCCGACGACGACGCCGCTGCCGGCCACCTCGTCCGTTGGGATCCTTCCGGGGCAGCCGGGAGGGAACTCGCGGGCCGAACCGAACTGGGACTCCCTCCAGCTCTCCGGTATGCAGCCCTCACCGGCACGCTCGTTGCGATCGCCGCCTTCCTTGACGGTCTCGCGCTCCCGCCGTCGTGCAGGATTGTGGGACCGACCGTCGTCTCCGGCGCAGCGAATTCGCCGGATGGTCCGGGAGGCGCCGAGAAAACCGGACAGCAGTCGGCGGCAGGAACGCACCGTTCGCTGCTGTTCTTTAGCTACCGGGACGCGGCGGCCGTGGTCTCATCACTTCGCGCGCGCAAGGTTTCCCTGTCCGCAAAGCGGACAACCGAACCCGTCCATGTCCGGATCGACCCCTTTGACCTCCTGTAGCAGGCTAGGACGCAGACGCCTGGTTACGCACGCGATTCCCGGCATGGAGTTCCCTGGCCTCGACGAGGGCAGATAGGAGCGAGTCCGCGGAGGACTCCCAGGAGTATTCGGCCGCCTGGGCGAGACCTGCTGCGGACACAGATTCCCACCGGCCAGGCTCGGAGAGCGTGCGCACTGCGCCGGTGAAGGCAGCCGGCACACCCGGGTCGACGTAGAGGGCCGCCGTGCCGCCCACCTCCCGGAAAATCGGTGTGTCGGCAGCGATGACCGGCGTTCCGAGCGCCATGGCCTCGATCACGGGCAGCCCATATCCTTCGGCTCGGGAAAGCGTGACCAGCGCCGTCGATCCCAGCAGAAGCTCTTCGTACTCATCGTCGGTGACGCCGTCGTGGAAGATGACGGTCGCTCCAGCCGGAACCAGCGCCTCCAACTCCTGCCGCCGAACAGGCGTGATTCGGCTCAGCAGGTGAAGCGTGTAGTCGTCCAGACCCGCCATGCCGGCCAGCAGGGTCTCGACATTCTTGTACGGCATGAATGAACCCATGTAAAGCAGGGACTTTTCCGGCACCGGCCTTCGTGGGACTCCACTGGAGCCGTTGTGGGTCTTCTCCTGGGGGGCGTTCCCGACGATCCTGATCGGGCGACGGGTGAGCCGATGCTGTTTCATCAGCGTCCGGGTGGTCTGCGAAATGGTGGCGACGACGTCAGCGCGGTTGAGGAGCAGCCGTTGCGGCCAGTACGCCAGGTGGTAGAGCCGCCACAGCGCGCGCACAGGAAGCGGGAGGAAACCGGGCGGCGTAGGGTTCTGGTAGTAGATCAGGTCATGGAGCGTCAGAACCAGCGGATAATGCCGCCCGAACGACCCCATGGTCTGCATCGGACAGAAGACGACGTCGGGCTGCAGCCGGTTGATCCGCCGGGCAACAAACAACTCTGCCGGTGACAGCGGGCTGTTCACCAGCACGTGGGGCGCATCAGGAAGAAGTGCAAGTTGGCGGCGATCGTGAATCAGCATGGTCACCTCTGCCTTGCGGGAGAGCGCCTCGATCAGGCTGGCGCCATAACGGCTGATGCCGTCATGGTGGTCCAGCCGGGTGAACCTCGCATCTATCAGCACCTTCACGTCGCAATGTCCTCCAGGAATTGGGTGATCGTACGGGCAGCAATGTCGGGTGTCTCGTAATGGATCAGATGGCCAACGTCCTCAATGACGGCAAGCTTTGAATCAGGGATCAGTCCAGCGAGGGCCTGCTGTGTCGCGATCGAACCAAGGTCATCCTTTTCCGCGGCAATCAGAAGAACCGGCAGCGACAGGCGTGGCGCGGAGTCCCGGACCGTTCCGCTGATCGAAGCAGTAAAAGCCTGCAGGACCACGTCCCGTGAGGCGAAGGCACTGAAATATGCGCGGTGTTGCCCGTGGATCCAGCGGCGGAGGTCCCGGTTCCGGGTCTTGGCCATCAACTCGCTCATGGCACGGACAATCACCCTGTTCCGCAGCAACAGCTGTCCGGCGTTCTCGGGCAGAACGGCCCCCAGCCTGTAGTACAGCTCAGCGAGGCGCGTCGCGATTCGGCTGGAGCCTTCCAAGGCAGGAGCGCTGATGGGGTTGATGAGCACCAGCGCGCTGAATCTTCCCGGTGCATCCGCAGCGGCATGGCCGGCGATGATGGATCCGAAGGAATGGCCCACGAGCACCGTCTCCGGGCCGAGGCCGAGCGCACTGACGCTCGAGAGCACGAACTCGGCGTACGCCTCGACGTCGTGGTTTCCGGGCAGCGGCTCGGACTGGCCAAATCCGGGGAGATCGGGAGTGATGACCCGGTGCCCAGGCAGCGCCTCGACGATCCGAAGCAGCCCGTGGTGGTCTCCGCGGAATCCGTGCACCATGAACAATGGGGGGCGGACGGGCGCCCTTCGGTCTGCCTCGAAATCCCAGTAACGCTGAATTGTTCCGCGGTACCGCAGCGTGCGCACCGTGGCGGTGCGGTGAAGTTCTATCACGTCAGTTGACCAAATCCGGATGCGAGCCGAAGCGGGTGTCGGCGTTCAACTGGCCGATCGCTGTCATGTCGACCGCGTCCAGTTCGAAGTCGCCGATGTCCAGGTTGCTGGTGATGCGTTCGCGGCTGCTTGCTTTGGCGACCGCCGTAACGCCGGTCTGCAGGTGCCATCGAAGGATCACCTGGGCGGCGGAGCGGTGGTGCTTGGCCGCTATATGGGTGATGGTCGGGTTGCTGAGCAGCCTCCCGCGGCCAAGCGGGCTCCAGGCCTGCGTGATGATGCCGTGTGCCGCGTTGAACTCGCGGAGACTGTGCTGTTGGAGGAGGGGATGGAGTTCGACCTGGTTCAGCGCCGGTACCACTTCGGTTTCCGACAGGAGCCGCTCCAAGTGGTGGCGCTGGAAGTTCGAAACGCCGATCGCACGTACACGCCCGGTGTGGTAAAGCTCCTCCAACGCCCGCCAGGACTCGACATACAGGTCAGAGCCCGGACACGGCCAATGGATGAGGTAGAGATCCAGGTACTCCAGACCCAGTCTCGCAAGCGATTCGTCGAAAGCATCGCGCGTGCTGCGGTAACCGTGACAGTCATTCCAGACTTTCGAGGTCACGAAGATGTCGCTCCGGTCCAGATGACCGTCGCTCACGGCGTCGCGCACCGACTGGCCGACCCCTTCCTCGTTGCCGTAAAGCGCCGCGGTGTCCAGCAACCGGTAGCCCGCTTCCAGCGCGAGGGTGCAGAGACCGTGGGCATCCTCGGAAGAGACCTTGTAGAGGCCATAGCCCAGCCGGTCCATGAGGACCCCATTGGAGAAAGACACCGTGTCCGGTTTATGCATATACCGACTCTACCGAGCACCGCGTGCGATGGCGTTGCCTGTGGCTGCTGTGTTCGGAGCCGGCCGTCAGCTGTGCTGCACCAGGGTGCGTGCGGAACGCTCGTCCAGGATGAGGTCGGTGGCCAGCCCGGCTGCGAGCGCGCCGCGAAGGCCATTGATCTTGGTTTCTCCTGAGACAACGCAGATACGCCTGCTCACCTGTGCCAGGAGCTCAAGTTCGGGACCGGTGCTTCGTTCGTTGAGCACGATGTCGCTGTGCGAGCCGTCGGCCCGGAAGAAGACAGTTGCGACGTCGCCCACTACCCGGCTCTCGCTCAGGATGCGCATGTCATCCTCGTCCAGGTAGCCACCGGAGTACACGTGGCTCGGTATCCCGGCACCCACCGAACCCACGCCGAAGATCGCCATGGTCATCCGGTGCTGAAGATCCAGGATCCGCTTGACGCTACGTTCGGCCCACATAGCTGTCTTGGTTTCTGCGTGATCGAAGAACGCGGGTACCGGAAACTGCTCCACTCGCGCCCCATACGCTGCCCCGAAGCGACGAAGGATCTCACTCGCGTAGGTGATACCTGTGGTTTGCGTATTGCCGGCACCGTTGAGCTGCACAATCGTGCTGTCGTGGGTGACCTTGCGGGTGAGATGGTGGCTGACGGCGCTGATCGTCGAACCCCAGGCGACCCCGATGATCGCGTTCGAGTCAACCAGCGGGCCTAACGTTCGAGCAGCCTGAATGGCAACGCGGTCCAGCACATCGGAGTCGCTGACCAGGTCCGTCACGGGAACCACGTGTGCCTCGACCCCGTACCGGTACCGGATCTCACGTTCCAGCGCGGGGGCGCGGTCGAGCGGGTTGTTGATCTGGATCTGCACCAGCCCGGTTTCCCGTGCCATGGACAGCAGACGGGACACAGTGGACCGCGACGTGCGAAGCTCACGGGCAATGGCGTTCATGGTGAGGTCCTGCAGGTAGTACATCTGCGCGGCTCTCAGGGCGTCGCGGCTTCGCGGCGTGCCGGGCTCAGCCGAGCGCTTGCCGTTCCGGTCGGGCGACGTGCTCATCATCGTGTTCACAGTTTCCCTCGAGCTCTTCTGCACGTTTGTGCATTGCCATTGACGACTATTCCCAACCCTTCGAAGAATAGGGGTCAGATTCTGTTTTCGCCAACAAGCAGGGGAGCAAGTCAACTCGTGAGGAACAGCACCGACCCGGCGTCGTCGTCATCACCGCCAGCGCGCGCGCACCATGAACAAGTCCGGAAGTCCGTACGGCAATTGGAGGACTCGCCGAGAACCTCCGTTCTTATCATCGGCGGAGGAATAAACGGGGTAGGAACATTCCGTGACCTGGCGCTTCAGGACGTCGACGTCACCCTGGTGGAACGCGGCGACTACTGCCAGGGCGCGTCCGGAGCGTCCTCGCACATGATCCACGGAGGTATCCGGTACCTCGAGAATGGTGAGTTCCGGCTCGTCCGGGAGTCCGTGGTCGAACGGAACTCGTTGTTGCGGCTTGCACCCCACTACGTCAAGCCGCTCCAGACGACGATCCCGATCTTCAGCACCTTCGCCGGAATCCTCAGCGCACCGCTGAGGTTCCTCACCCATCGCCAGGGGGCGCCGGGGGAGCGCGGAGCGATCCTCATCAAAATGGGCCTCACGCTCTACGATGCGTTCTCCCGAGCGGGTGGAACGGTTCCCCGGCACAGGTTCGCTGGACGCTCCGCCTCCCTTTCACAGCTGCCGAAGCTTCGGCCGGACGTGAAGTATACGGCCACCTACTTTGATGCCTCGGTGCACAACCCGGAGCGGCTGACACTCGACGTCCTGCGCGACGGCCTTGCCGCGAATCCCGCAGCACGTGCGCTCAACTACGTAAGCGCGGTGGGAAGCAACGACGACGGCGTCATCCTCCGTGATGAACTCACCGGTCACACCTTCGAAGTAGCCGCCGACGTCGTCGTCAATGCCACCGGCGCCTGGGTTGACGGGACCAATACCGCGCTCGGGCAGCGGAGCAGCTTCATGGGTGGCACAAAGGGATCCCACATCGTGCTGGACCACCCCGAACTGCTCGTCGCCTGCGCCGGACGTGAAATCTTCTTCGAGCACTCTGACGGAAGGATCGTTCTCATCTATCCGATGGGGGAGCGGGTGCTGGTAGGGACCACGGATATCGAAACCGACCTGGACTCTCCGGCGGTGTGCACCGATGACGAGATGAAGTACTTCTTCGACCTCATTGGGCACGTGTTCCCCTCGATCTCCGTGGGACGCCAAAGCGTTGTCTACTCCTTCTCCGGTGTGCGGCCCCTGCCGCGCCATGACGATACCCAGCCCGGCTTCGTTTCCCGCGACTACCGGATCGAACACGGCAGCACCGGCGGGACCCCGCTTCTGAGCCTAGTCGGCGGAAAATGGACGACCTTCCGTGCACTGTCCGAACACCTGACCAACGAGGTGCTCTCCCTGCTTCAGCGGAGCAGAACAGTAACGACCTCGAAGCTGGCGATCGGGGGTGGACGGAACTTCCCGCAGAGTCCGAACGAAACAGCGGACTGGATTGCTGCGAACGGCGCGGGTCTACCTGCCGAACGTACGAAAACCCTACTTGGCCGTTATGGCACCCGCGCCGCGGATGTCGCTGCGTTCCTCACCTCCGGCGAAGACAGGACGCTGGGCTCAACGCATGAGCTTTCCGTCCGCGAACTCGCCTACATGGTGGAACACGAGCAGGTCCAGCACATTGACGATGTCCTGATCCGTCGCACGTCGCTGGCCTTCAACGGACTGATCAGCGAGGAGCTGATCGAGGAGGTGGCCGGAGTCCTGAGCGACCTCCTCGGTTGGTCCATTACGGAGCGCGAGAATGAGCTTACCCACGTCCGCCACGTGCTGGCCCAACAGCACCGGGTGGACGTCCATAGTCTGGTCGCGTAAGCATTCGCGATCAGCAGCAGTCCTTCCGGGCAGCTGCTACCAACGGCATCAGTTGCCGCAGGGAGTAACACGGTACCGCGACCCTCACGGTGCCGGGGCTCAACAGCCCACAGGTGAATAAATAGAGGAGTCAAAGATGTCTCTGGAAGTATTCGTCGCCGAAATGTTCGGCACGTTCATGCTGCTGTTGCTGGGCACCGGAGTCGTGGCGAACGTCGCGCTTGCCGGGACAAAGGGCAATAACGGCGGGTTCCTGATGGTCAACTTCGGATGGGGACTTGCCGTCTTCGCCGGTGTCTATGTGGCCGCGCTCTCTGGCGCCCACCTGAATTTCGCCGTGACGGTCGGTCTCTGGGCGAACGGGGATACCGCGGAGTTCGCTCCCGGCGTCGATAAGAACTTCGTGAACGCGCTCGGCTATCTTGCAGCCCAAATGATCGGGTCGATTCTGGGCGCGGTAGGTTGTTGGCTCGCCTACAAACAGCATTTCGACGATGAGCCGGATCCCGCCAACAAGCTCGGTGTCTTCTCGACCGGTCCTGCGATCCGTTCCAGCGCGTGGAACCTTATCACCGAGATCATCGGAACGTTTGTCCTGGTCTTCGTCATCATCTCCTTCGCTGGAACACCGACACAGATTGGGCCATTGGCCGTCGCACTTCTCGTCGTCGGAATCGGCGCCTCACTCGGCGGCCCCACCGGCTACGCCATCAACCCCAACCGCGACCTCGGGCCGCGCATCGCCCACGCCTTCCTCCCGATCAAGGGTAAGGGCAGCAGCGACTGGAGCTACGCCTGGGTTCCGGTAGTCGGACCAATCATCGGAGGCCTTCTCGGCGGACTGGTTGCCATGCTCATCACCTTCCCGACACCCGCCTGATAACCCGCAAGCGTCTACCAACCCAATTCCAACAACTCAACGAGGAGCAGCAATGCCGCAGCAGTACGTCATAGCCATCGACCAGGGAACCACATCAAGCCGCGCCATCGTGTTCGACCATCAGGGAAATATCGTCTCCTCCGGCCAGAAGGAACACGAACAGATCTTTCCCAAGGCAGGCTGGGTGGAGCACAACCCCATCGAGATCTGGGACAACACCCGAGAGGTCATCGGCAACGCCCTGTCGAAAGCCAACCTGACCCGCCACGACATCGCCGCTGTAGGCATCACCAACCAGCGGGAGACCGCCGTCGTCTGGGACAAGAACACCGGTCAGCCCGTTTACAACGCCATCGTCTGGCAGGACACACGCACCCAGCCCATCGTCGACGAACTCGCAGCCGACGGCGGAGTCGAACGCTTCAAGCAGCAGGTCGGCCTGCCGTTGGCCACCTACTTCTCCGGAACCAAGATCAAATGGATCCTCGACAACGTGGACGGCGCGCGCCAGAAAGCCGAATCCGGCGACCTGCTCTTCGGCAACACGGACTCATGGGTCACCTGGAACCTCACCGGCGGCACCGATGGCGGAGTGCACATCACCGACGTCACGAACGCCTCAAGAACGCTGTTCATGGACCTGGAGACGCTCAGCTGGGACACCTCTATCCTCGAGACTTTCGGCGTGCCGGCATCGATGATGCCGGCCATTAAATCCTCATCCGAGGTCTACGGGAACGTCCACAGCTCGCAATTGCTCCGCGAGGTTCCCGTCGCAGGTATCCTCGGCGACCAGCAGGCAGCCACCTTCGGCCAGGCCGCCTTCGACAAGGGCGGCGCAAAGAACACCTACGGCACCGGCAACTTCATGATCGTGAACACAGGAGAGGAGATGGTGCACTCCACCAACGGACTCCTCACCACCGTCTGCTACAAGCTCGGAGACGCCAAACCGGTGTACGCCCTCGAAGGATCCATTGCCGTCACCGGTTCACTGGTGCAGTGGCTCCGGGACAACCTGGGCATCATCAAATCCGCACCCGAGGTCGAACAACTCGCCGACACAGTGGAAGACAACGGCGGCGTCTACATTGTCCCGGCCTTCTCCGGCCTCTTCGCCCCCTACTGGCGCTCCGACGCCCGAGGCGCGATCGTCGGACTCACCCGCTTCGTCAACAAGGGACACATCGCCCGGGCAGCACTCGAAGCCACCGCCTTCCAGACACGGGAAGTCCTTGACGCAGCAAACGCGGACGCCGGCGTCAACATGGAGGACCTGAGAGTCGACGGCGGAATGGTCGCCAACGACGCACTGATGCAGTTCCAGGCCGACATCCTCGGCATCCCCGTCATCCGCCCCAAAGTCACCGAAACCACAGCGCTCGGCGCAGCCTACGCCGCCGGCCTCGCCGTCGACTTCTGGAAGGACACCGACGAACTCGCCGCCAACTGGTCCGAAGACAAGCGCTGGACTCCGGCGCTCGACGACGCCGAAAGGGAACGGCAGTTACGGAACTGGAAGAAGGCCGTCACGAAGACCTTCGACTGGGTGGACGAGGACGTTAAGTAGCTCCTCCTTCAGCGCGCGGCTGTCGCTTTCGGACCCGTTTGGTGCGCATGTTGCCTCCGCGCGGACTCGGCCACCGCGGGCCCTGCCCGCTCCGCGATGCCCAACCACTCCGGGGCATCGCGGTGGCCGACCCCACGCTTGAGGGTGTCCTCTAGCGGCACTCGGGCGGACAGATCATTCGCTGTTGCTCGCCTACATGAAAAGTCACGGACGCCCGCGTTGCTCAGGCGTCCGTGACTTTAGGTATTGGGTAAAGAGGAGGGGAGGGGTTAGCGGAGGACCTCTCCCGAGACGTTGTCAGGGTTGCCAAAACGGTGCGCCGTTATGGTGATCGCCTGCTCATGCAGGAACGGCAGAAGCTCCAGGCGCCCAGCCTCGGTGACAGGACCGGCGTAGATCGCCACATCCGGGTTACCGTCCGTCGCCCCACACAGCTCAGTGTACCCGCCACCGACCAGGCGGACCCTGGCGAGCTTCGCACCCGCAGCAGCAGCCAGCCACGCGGCGTCGTCCTCCACCCGGTGCGCAACACTGTGTGCTGAAAGAACTGCCGCCAGCGCGGGCGAGAGGGGCTCCGGCGTCGAAACCTGCATGGTCGAACCCGCACGGAGTCCCGCTCCGACAACGCGCACGAAATCGCTCGAATTGCCGGCCTCGTTCAGCCGGACAGTCACAGGTACCGGCAGGTACCGGAACTCGTTTCGTTCGACCCCGAGGCCCGAGACGTCCTCGTGCGTGGCGAAAGTACGGACCCAGTGACGCTGATCGTCTGCCGCGGCACGGGCCAGGAAGCCCTTGTCTGAATCCGGAACCTCGGCCGCATGCAATAGCTGACGCACCGGCCCGCACAGTGGTGCGTGCACATTCCCCGGATGCAGGTCCTCGCGCTCCCAGCTGCCGAGGTGGATCAGGTAATTCGGGCCACCAGCCTTGGCGCCGGGTCCAACGGAGGAGCGCTTCCAACCACCGAAAGGCTGACGCCGAACAATTGCGCCGGTAATCCCGCGGTTCACGTACAGGTTGCCCGCCTCGACTGACTCCAGCCACTGCGTGACCTCATCGGGATTCAGGGTATGGATACCGCCGGTGAGCCCGTAGGCGCTGGCGTTCTGCCATTCGATCGCCTGCTCCAGGGTGTCGGCATGCATCACGCCAAGGACCGGTCCGAAAAACTCGGTGAGATGGAAGTAACTGCCCGGCTTGACCCCGACGCGTACGCCAGGACTCCACAGCCGGCCGGAATCATCCAGCTGACGCGGCTCAACGAGCCATGACTCGCCCTCGCCGAGCGTCGTAAGCGCATCCTTGAGCTTCCCCTCGGCAGGCTCAACAATCGGCCCCATTTCGGTCTCCGGGTCTTGAGGATAACCGACCTTGAGGGACGCGGCAGCGTCGACGAGCTGGTTGCGGAAACGCGCAGACGACGCCGCCGAACCCACCAGGATCGCCAGTGATGCCGCTGAACACTTCTGTCCCGCATGTCCGAATGCCGACCTCACGACGTCGGCAGCAGCAAGGTCCAGATCGGAACTCGGGGTGACGATGAGCGAGTTCTTGCCGCTGGTCTCTGCCAGCAGCGGAAGATCCGTCCGCCAGGACCGGAACAGCTTCGCGGTGTCGTAGGCGCCGGTCAGGATTACGCGGTCCACGTCGGGATGGGAGATGAGGTGCTGACCGACTGGTCCCTCGGTGACATCGGCAAAGATCAGGACATCCTTCGGCACGCCTGCCTCCCACAGCGCTTCCACCAGAACCGCCCCGCTGCGCTTCGCCTGCGGAGCCGGCTTCAGGACGACGGCGCTGCCGGCAGCCAACGGAGCCAGCGCGGAACCAGCAGCTATTGCCACGGGGAAGTTCCACGGGGGCGTTGCCACCGTGAGCTTCGAGGGAACGAACCGCGCTCCCTCGACGGTGTCGAGTTCTTCGGCGAGCAATGCGTAGTAGTTCGCGAAGTCAATCGCCTCTGAAATCTCCGGGTCCGATTCGGCGATAGTCTTGCCGGTTTCGCTTGCGGAGACCTCCACCAGGTCCCCGCGCTTCGCCGCGAGCATCCCCGCCGCCTTGCGCAGCACCTTCGCGCGCTCGGCGCCCGTGAGGGAACCCCAGCCCTGCTGGGCGGCGCGGGCACGTGCGATGGCGGTGTCGACGTCGTCGTTCGTTTCAAGTCTCGAGGACTCGACCAACGCCACTCCGAGGGTGGATCCGGGCACGCGGCTGAGCACGTCCTTTGCCCACTCGCGGATAGCCGGCAGCGAAGGGTCCGAATCCGACTGGTTGTCGAATTCGCCCGCGACGGCTTTGGTGAAGCGGTCCGGAGTCTGGACGCGGTTCGGCGCGGGAACCCCGCCGTCAAGCTCCTTGAGCGATGCCAGGAAGCGGTTCTTCTCGCGCTCGAAGAGTTCCTCGTTTCGCGTGAGCTCGAAGACTGCGCTCATGAAGTTCTCCTGGCTGGCGTTCTCCTCGAGCCGGCGGATCAGGTAGCTGATGGCGACGTCGAATTGCTCGGGACGCACAACAGGTGTGTACAGGAGAAGGGAGCCGACATCCTTGCGGACTTCCGCGGCCTGGTCCTCGGCCATGCCGAGCAGCATCTCGAACTCGATCCGGTCCTGAACCCCGCGGGCCACAGACAGGCTTCGTGCCAGCGCGATGTCGAACAGGTTGTGGCCGGCAACGCCGATCCGGACGGCGTCTGCATTTTCGGGACGCAGCGCCCAGTCGAGGCAGCGCTTGTAGTTGGTGTCGGTCGCCTGCTTGCTGGGAAGGGTGGCAGGCTCCCAGTGGTGGATGGCGGCGTCAACGAGCTCCATGGCCAGGTTGGCGCCCTTCACCAGACGGACCTTGATCGCAGACCCACCCGCAGCGCGGCGGGCCTGCGCCCACTCCGTCAGGTCCTGCAGGGTGGCGAGGGCGTCCGGCAGGTAGGCCTGGAGCACGATGCCGGACTCCAGGTTCTTCAGCTCAGGAGTGTCCAGGATGCGCTTGAAGACAGCAACCGTGAGGTCGAGGTCGTGGTACTCCTCCATATCCAGGTTGATGAACTTCGGCGCAGGCGAGGAAGCGGCAAGCCTGTACAGCGGGATCAAGCGCTCCGTGACGCGGTCAACGGTGCCTTCGAAGTCCCACAGATTCAAAGTGCTGACCACCGAGGAGACCTTGATCGATACGTAGTCGACGTCGTCTCTTGCCAGGAGTTCGCGGGTGCCTGCCAGCCGCGCATCGGCTTCCTTATGTCCGAGAACGGCCTCACCGAGGAGATTGATGTTCAGCCGGATGCCTTCTCCGCGCAGCGATGCAATGGCCTTGCCCAGGCGCGCGGGCCGGGCGTCGACAATGAGGTGTCCCACCATTTCGCGTAGAACCCGCTGCGCCACGGGGACCACAACCCCGGGCAGCGCCGGAGCCATGACGCCGCCCAGCCGGACCGCGCCTTTCATATACCAGGGGAGGAACGACGGCGTCTTCCGCGCCAACTGGGCCAGGTTGCGGGCCGCGACGGCGGGGTCTTCCGGCCGGATTACGCGGTCAACGAACCCGATCGTGAAGTCGAGTCCATCCTGGTCCTTCAGCACTTCGGCCAGGAGCTGCGCGGACTTCGACCCGCGGGACGGCGTGGCGGCCGGCACGTATGCGGGGTCGTCCAGGTGCAACCAGCGGCGGACCAGTGCAACGGCGTCGTCGCCAAGGGTCTGCGGCGACGGATTTGCGGGAGGGAAGGTGTGTGTCATTGTCTCGTCTACCTAACGACGACGGGCCAGCGGACGCCTGGAGGTCCTCCGGAGGGGAGGCTGGCCGATCAGCCGTGGGCGCATTCCGCCTCGGCATCTTATGGGCGCGATAACAGATATCTTGCTCAATGGAAAATATGGTAACCCCTCCTGAGGGAAGCGCTGACCAAAGTGCGCTAAGGTGGAGCTATGTGCGCGCAACTGCTTCTTACCTAGCCGCGCTGACACGCGCGGCAGCCCCTCCCATGTCGAGGGGCTTTTGTGTGTCTGGGGGCCTCATTGCCGCTGGTACACAGGGTTGATGGCAGTTACACCACCACGAACGACGGTCACCAGTGATCAAGAGACAGGGCGAAAACAGTGAGCACCAATTCCACGGCCGAAGAGTCGGACGCCGGTACGTACAGCTTCGCGGACATTGAGGCGAAGTGGCAACCGGTGTGGGAACGGCTCAACACCTTCACGCCGGCCGACGACGGCACGAGGGAACGGCGCTACGTCCTCGACATGTTCCCTTACCCCTCCGGCGACCTGCACATGGGGCATGCCGAGGCTTTCGCGATGGGCGACGTCGTCGCGCGCTACTGGCGTCAGCTGGGACATGACGTTCTGCACCCGATCGGTTGGGACTCTTTCGGCCTGCCCGCGGAGAATGCGGCGATCAATCGCAACGCCCACCCCAGCGAGTGGACCTACGCGAACATCGACACCCAGGCGGCGTCCTTCAAGCGTTATGCGATCAGCGTCGACTGGTCACGGAGGCTGCACACCTCGGATCCCGAGTATTACCGCTGGACGCAGTGGCTGTTCCTGCGGTTCTTCGAGAAGGGTCTGGCCTACCGCAAGGACCATCCCGTCAACTGGTGCCCGAAGGACCAGACCGTCCTGGCGAATGAACAGGTGGTCAACGGGGCCTGTGAACGCTGCGGCAGCCCGGTGACGAAGAAGAGCCTGAACCAGTGGTACTTCCGCATCACTGAGTACGCGGACCGGCTGCTCGAGGACATGAAGCCGCTCTCCGGCCACTGGCCCGAGCGCGTGCTGGCGATGCAGCGCAACTGGATCGGCCGTTCAGAAGGCGCACACGTCACCTTCACCATCGAAGCCGACGGCGGTTCTGACGCCACAGACGTCACGGTGTTCACAACCCGGCCGGACACCCTGCACGGCGCTACGTTCTTCGTCGTCGCTGCTGACGCCCAGTTGGCGGTGGACCTGGTGACTGAAGAGCACGCCGCAGCCCTGGCCGAATACCGCGAACAGGTCAACGCGCTCAGCGATATCGAACGCCAGTCCACTGAACGTGAGAAGACCGGCGTCTTCACCGGCCGCTACGCGATCAACCCGCTCAATGGCGAGAGGCTGCCGGTGTGGGCCGCTGACTATGTGCTGGCGGACTACGGAACCGGCGCGATCATGGCAGTACCTGCCCACGACCAGCGCGACCTCGATTTCGCGCGCGCGTTCGACCTGCCTGTCCGCATGGTGGTCGATACCGGCGAGGATGATCCTGCGGTCACCGGGAAGGCGACGGCCGGCGAGGGAATCCTTGTAAACTCCGGTGAGCTGAACGGTCTGCCGAAGGAAGAAGCGATCCAGCGCGCCATCGAGCTGGTCACTGCGCAGGGGACGGGGGAGCGGACCGTCAACTACCGGTTGAGGGACTGGCTGCTGTCCCGCCAGCGGTTCTGGGGCACGCCGATTCCCATCATCCACTGTCCCGAGTGCGGTGAAATGGCCGTGCCGGACGAGCAGTTGCCGGTCCGGCTGCCCAGCAACCTGCGCGGGGAGGACTTGGCGCCCAAGGGAACCTCGCCCCTCGCCGCGGCATCGGACTGGGTCAACGTTCAGTGCCCGCAGTGCTCTGGGCCTGCCAAACGGGACACCGACACGATGGATACCTTCGTTGACTCGTCCTGGTACTACCTCCGGTTCGTGAACCCAGAGCTCACAGACGCGCCATTCGACACCGAGAAGGTGAACGAATGGCTGCCGGTCGGGCAGTATGTCGGGGGCGTTGAACACGCCATCCTGCACCTGCTGTACAGCCGGTTCTTCACCAAGGTGCTCTTCGACCTGGGTCTGGTTGGTTTCACGGAGCCGTTCTCGGCGCTGCTGAACCAGGGGCAGGTGCTCAACGGCGGAAAGGCCATGAGCAAGTCCTTGGGCAACGGCGTTGACCTGAGCGAACAGCTCGATCGCTACGGCGTGGATGCTGTTCGGCTTACCATGGTCTTTGCCTCGCCGCCGGAAGACGATGTCGACTGGGCCGACGTCTCGCCGTCGGGTTCGGCGAAGTTCCTGGCGCGGGCCTGGCGGCTCGGCGCGGATGTTACCTCCGAGCCTGGAACGCCTCCAGCCGGCGGCGACAGGGCACTGCGGACAGTAACGCACCGCACCGTTGCCGACGCCACCGAGCTGTTGGGTAACAACAAGTTCAATGTGGTCATCGCCAAGGTGATGGAGCTGGTGAACGCTACCCGAAAGGCGATCGACTCCGGCGCAGGCGGCGCTGACCCGGCTGTTCGCGAAGCGGTCGAAGCCACGGCCGTCATCCTGAGCCTGTTCGCCCCCTATACCGCGGAGGACCTCTGGGAGCGGCTGGGCCATCCGGCCTCGGTCGCCGCTGCCGGTTGGCCGGACGTTGATGACTCGCTGCTCGTGCAGGACACAGTCACCGCAGTAGTTCAGGTGCAGGGAAAGGTCCGCGACCGTCTGGAGGTGTCCGCCGACATTTCGGAGGACGAACTCAGGGAGTTGGCACTTGCCACCGAACAGGTGCAGCGAACCCTCGCGGGCAGGGACATCCGAACGGTCATTGTGCGTGCTCCCAAACTGGTGAATATCGTTCCCGCCTGATCGGGTACCCGACAAGGAGCGCTGAACCATGAGATGGTTCGAACGGCGTCCGGCGCCATGGTGGGTAACCAGGGATCCAGAGGCAGGACCGGGAACGACGACGGCGGTCGTCACCGACTCTGCCGCGGCGCTTCCGAATGAGTGGGTAACCGGGGACGGCCCCGCCGTGGGAGTCACCATCGTGCCGATGCCTGTGATCATCTCGGGCCGCCACTACGGGGAGGGCAGCGACAACCTGATCGAGCCATTGTCGGTTGCCCTGGCAGAGGGTGCCGACGTGCGCACATCCCGGCCCGCGCCAGGACAGTTCCAGAGCGTTTACCGGCGGCTGGAAGCTGAAGGTGCAGGGGAGATCGTCTCCATTCACCTGTCAGGCAAACTGTCCGGCACCGTGGACGCGGCCCGCTGGGCTGCGCGCTCGGTCTCCATTCCGGTGCATGTGGTGGACAGCGCGACGGTCGCCATGGCGCAGGGTGCCGGTGTTGCGTCCGCCTGCCTGGCACTGCGGAATGGTGCCGATGCCCAGGAGGCGGCAAAGCTGGCTGCAGAGACCTGCTCCCGCACAAGACTCCTTTTCTACGTGCCCAGCCTGGACCAGTTGCGCCGGGGCGGTCGGATCGGCCCCGCGGCGGGAATGATCGGGACCTTGCTCTCCGTGAAGCCGATCCTGACGGTGAAGGACGGCGCCATTGAGCCCTTGGAGCGTATTCGTACGGCCGCGCGCGCGAAACAACGCCTCGACGAACTGGTAGTGGCGGAGCTGCGGGACCGGCCAGAGGGCAGCATCGCGGCTTTCCACTACTTCGGAAACCGCGCCCAGGCGGAAGCGGCAGCGGCCCGTATCCTGGGCGACGCGGAACCAGTGTTGACCCGCTTGCCTGCCGTATTGGCTGCTCACACCGGTCTTGGCGTCCTTGCGGTCGCTGTCTGCGACCCACTTCGTCGGTTCGGCGGATAGTCTTCCGCGACGACTCCCCGCGAGCTCTGGTCCTCCACATCGGACGCTGTTTGGGCGGCTTATCCACATAGCGCGTACGGGACGGATGATCCCGGGGTGTGCCACCATACGCTCGTGCCATGGCAAGGCACCGCTGGGCGACGGGCACGTCCAACCGCAGTCCTGACCGGTTGGACCGAATACTCGCAGGTGCGGTTTCATTCGATCGCGAACCGGGTTCCGAAGGGAGCTCAGCCATCTCTCCGCAAGAACCAGGAGCCGACACAGAGCATATTGACCGGGTTTATGAAGAGGATTTTGGGGCTGAGGATCCGTCCGGTGCGGAAACCTCCGCGGGAACGGGCAGGCGCTGGGTGGCAACCCGTCGCGCCGCCCTCGTCGCCGCGGGGTGCGCACTCGCAGTGGGGGTGTGGGCGTTCACCTCGATCGACCGTAACCAGGGGGAGGTGATACCCATCGAAGCTTCACCGGTTAATTCGTCAGCGCCATCGACATCCAGCCAGGGCACGACCGGTGAGATGCCCGCCGAAGCTAAGGACGGCCCGCCGGCAGCAGATGCAGAGGGCGCGGGCGTTGCCACGAAGGATTCGGCTGGCCAGCCGGAGGCGGGCCGCGTGGTCGTGCATGTCGCCGGAGCTGTCCTTTCCCCGGGAGTCGTCGAGGCTGTTCCCGGCTCGCGGGTCTTTGAGGTTCTGGAATCGGCCGGCGGCGCCCTTGCCGAGGCTGATTTGTCCGCCGTGAACCTTGCTGCTGTCGTGGTGGACGGACAGCAGGTTGTAATCCCCCGGGTGGGCGAAGCCATTCCGCCCGTCGCTGCGAATGCCGGTCAGGCACCCAGCGGTTCGGCTCCGGACTCAGTGCCCCTCGTGAATCTGAACACGGCGGAGATTTCAGAGCTGGAGGAGTTGCCCAAGGTTGGTCCGGTCCTCGCCGAGCGGATTGTTCAATGGCGCACGGAGCACGGGGCCTTTACCCGCGCGGAGGAGCTCGACGCAATTCCAGGCATTGGCCCCGCCATGCTCGAAGCACTTCTGCCTCTGGTTACTATCTGATGACCGGACGGAGGGCCCGATGGGACCGATTCCTGGTTTCAGCTGCTGGACAGAGTCCGGCGCGGACTGGTTCGCATGGCCGTCCAACGGGCAATAATGCGTCAATAACGGCCAGCCGGGACCGGCGTATCGCCACGCACTTGGCGCAGAAGCTGTCGTGGCTGAAACGGCGAAGCCACGAGGACCGCAATGTGGAGCCCGACGAGACCGGGAGACCAGTCCGGGACCTGCGCCTGCTGCCGGCGGCCGTAGCGGCGTGGATCGCCGCCGTTCTGGCCGTGCGCCTCGATGCACCGGCGGCGCTCATGCTGGGATTTGTTCTCACGACCGTTGCGTTGGGTTGCATGGCGTTTGTCGGGTATCGAAGGAAGCACTGCCGCATTCTGCAGGTCATCCTGGTGGCAACGGGTGCTGCAGCGATGATTTGTCTGCCGACAGCGGCCCGGATCGACCAGCAGGGTTCTGAGCCCATGGAAGCCGCAATCGCGTCAGAAGGCCATATAACCGCGAAATTGCTCGCCACCGGGGATGCCTCGCGCGCTTCCGCGCCGGATCTGGACGGAAGTCCCCGCTGGATTCTTGAGGCAACGCTGCTCGAGGGTACCTTCGGCGGTGAGCGCTTTACCGCGAGCATCCCACTGGTGGTGCTGGGCGGGGACGACTGGAGTGCAGTGAAAGACGGCGACATGGTCCGGGCGGCGGGCAAGGTCACCGCCACGGATCCCGGGGAGCGTGCCCGGGCGCTGATGATCGGGTCAACCGCTCCGGACAGGCTGGAGCACGAGACTGAAACCGGACCAATGGAGCAGGTCCGGGAGCGTTTCCTGACGCTGGCGGGCAGCACAGGTGCCCCGGATGACGGGCTCATGGCGGGAATGGTGATCGGAGCCCGTTCGGTGGTGGCTGAGGATCTTGTCGTGAGGATGCAGTCCACTGGCCTGACTCACTTGACCGCCGTCTCCGGGGCGAACTGCAGCTACGTACTGGCGTTCGTCTTCCTCTCCTGCAGAGCATTCCGGCTCCCACGATGGGCGGCGGCTCTCGGCGGCATAGTCTCCCTCGTAGCCTTTGTTCTCCTCGTCCGACCGGAACCGAGTGTGCTGCGCGCGGCGGTCATGGGGTCAATAGGTGTGCTCGCTGTACTCACCGGGCGGGGCAGACTGTCCATGACTCTGCTGTTCCTCTCCATCGCCGCCCTGCTGGCAGTTGATCCCTGGCTCAGCGGGGAGTACGCCTTCATTCTTTCGGTCGCGGCCACCTCAGGTCTGGTACTTGCCGGACCGCTGCTTGTACAACGCCTCGAGACCCTGCTGCCACGCTGGATCGCCCAACTCCTGGCCGTGCCGCTCGCGGCGCAGCTCTTCTGCACGCCTATCCTCATTCTGATCCAACCTGCAATTCCGACTTACTCCCTGCTGGCAAACATCGCAGCGGCACCGGTAGTACCCTTCATCACCATCGCCGGGATGCTCGCGGTAATGCTCGTCTCCCTGCTGCCACTTGCAGCACTACCCTTCGCCGTTGCCGCAGGTTGGGGCGCATCGTGGGTGGCCGGCGTCGCTGGCTTCTTCGCATCGGCTCCGCTCGCCGTCATTCCGTGGCCCTCGGGGGCTGGAGGCGCCGCTCTCAGTGCCCTTTCCAGCCTGGCGGTACTTGCCGTCGCAGTGTGGTGGCAACCGCTGCGCGCAGTCGTCAGGTCAGCGGCTGCGAAGGCACGGTCAGCAGTCCGGGGTATACGCATCCGCGCGCTGAAATGGGTGGCTGCCGGATTCGCTCTCGGTTGTGCAGGTCTGTGGGCTGCCGCGGGCGCGGTGCATGAGACAGCGGAGTGGACAATCGCGGGTTGTGATGTGGGTCAGGGCGACGGGTTTGTTGTCAGGACGGGAGAACACAGCGCCATGGTGTTTGACGCAGGTCCCGACCCTGCACTGATCGACCGCTGCCTGGACGCCTTGCAGGTTGAGACTGTAGACCTCCTGGTCATCACGCATCTGCACCAGGATCACTACGGCGGGATAGAGGGAGTCTTCTCGGACCGTCCGGTGCGGCGGTTGCTCTACTCGACATCCGAAGCTGCGTTGCCGGATGAAGTGATCGAAGCAACAACGGACGCAGGTCTTGTCCCGGAACCGATTGTGGCTGGGGATACAGGCGCTCTCGGGAGTACCACTTGGACGGCACTTTGGCCCTTTCCAGACGTCACCGACGCCTCGGAGAACGACGCCTCAGCTGTGGTCCTTGTCACCACGGGTGGCACTGACGGCCGTTCACCGGTCGACGTCCTGTTCACCGGAGATATCGAAGAGGAAGCGGCTGACGAGATGTTGGTCGCCCACCGCGATCTCACACTCTCCGGTGTCGACATCCTAAAGGTCGCCCATCACGGCGCCCGCAACGGCGGACATCGCCTGATCGAGGCGACGTCGCCCTCCGTCGCGCTCATATCTGCGGGAAGGCACAACGACTACGGGCACCCACATCCGGCCACCCTCGATGCGCTGGACGCTGCCGGTGTATATGCCGCGCGCACGGACCAGCGCGGCTCGTTCTTCCTGTTCGCTGATGATGGCACCCTCCGGATCCGATCCCTGTGAGGGCCTTTGGCCTGTGACCGTCACCCATGGCAAAGTTGACCCAGCCACACCACCTTCCAGCGAGGAGTCCGAACCTACGTGAGCCCATCAGCGTCGAGCGCCACAAGCTGGCGTGAGGTGGCCCCCGCCCCGGTGATCCTGTTGTCGGGGCCCGAGGAGTATCTTGCAATGCGCAGCTTCGAGGCGGTGAGGACGCGGATGCGCGAGCTTGAACCTGACGTCGACACCGTCCGACTGGATGCGGCGCAGTATGAAGCCGGGGCGCTCATCGTCCTGGGCAGCCCTTCCCTGTTCGGTGGAACGAAGGTCATCGAGGCAACGGGGCTCTCCCAGATGAGCGATGCCTTCCTGCAGGACGCGCTGGCGTATCTCATCGACCCCGCGCCCGATGTTGTCCTCGTGATGCACCACAGCGGCGGAACCCGTGGCAAGAAACTTCTCGACCAGCTGAAGGCTGGAAAGGCGACAGTCGTTGATTGTCAGCCACTGAAGAAGGATTCAGAGAAGATTGACTTTGTCTCCGCCGAGTTCCGTGCCGCCAGGCGGCGCGCTGACCCTGACGCGGTGCGGGCACTCGTCGCTGCCGTCGGATCCAACCTCTCGGAGTTGGCGGCCTCCTGCCAGCAGTTGATTTCGGACACCGAAGGCGTGCTCGGTGCGGAAACGGTGGAGAAGTACTTTGGCGGACGGATTGAAGCCACAGGGTTCAAAGTTGCTGACGCCGCGCTAGCGGGTCGCGGAGGCCAGGCACTGGCCATGCTGCGCCATGCACTGTCCACGGGGGCCGATCCCGTACCGCTTGTGGCTGCTCTGGCCATGAAGCTGCGTGCAGTCGCGAAGGTCTATGGCGTGCGCGGCGGTTCGGCCCAGCTCGCCAAGGAATTGGGAATGGCTCCGTGGCAGGTGGACCAGGCACGGAGGGAAGCGCAGCGATGGACTCCGGAGGGGCTGAACTACTGCATCCAGGTCCTCGCGGAGGCCGACGCGCAGGTCAAGGGAGAGGCGAGGGATCCCGTGTACGCGGTGGAGCGTGCTGTGGCCGCTATTTCGCTCGGCGGTATCCGTTGACTGCAGATTGAACAAAAAAGTGGCCGGTCCCTTTGAGGGACCGGCCACTTCACCTTCAGCGCAGTTAGCTGAGCGCGTTTACGCGCTTCGCGATACCCGACTTGCGGTTGGCAGCGTTGTTCTTATGCAGAACGCCCTTGCTCACGGCCTTGTCCAGCTTGCGGCTGGCAACGGCGAGCGCGGCCGCAGCGGCGTCCTTATCGGTGGACTCCACGGCGGTGTTGACGGCGCGGATCGCAGTCTTCAACTCGGACTTGACCGAGTTATTGCGCTGACGAGCCTTCTCATTGGTGAGAATGCGCTTTTTTTGGGACTTGATATTTGCCACGTATAAGACTCTCTTTGTATTGCGGACTGGTCGGTGAGGGATTTTCGGTGCGGCCATTGACTGAGCGGCGTGGGGATGCCGTGGCGGCCGAGCCAAAGTGCCCGTCGACCTGCGCGGACACACAGCTATACAGGCTACCAGAAAGTGGGCACAATCTCCGGTCGGAACGACGACGGCGGTTCGCGGCACCGTCCGGTCGAAGCGCTATCGCCCTGCCCGCCTTTCCAGTCCGTCGATCACCTTCTCGAACCGGGAACGATGAAGCACCGCACCAATGCGGCGCACGGCCGGGGGATCGACTCGAAGCACGCGATCCAGGTAAACCTCACTCTCCCTGCCCTTTCTATCCCATGCCCCGGTACCAATGTCGATGTAGCCTTCGTCGCGGCCGGACTCGTTGTTGCGATCCCGCGACGTCAGCATCAGACCCAGCAGCACACTTCCCTCGGTTCCGATAATCAGGACGGGTCGGTCCTTGCCCTGTGAAGGGTCATCCTCGTAGGGAACCCATGTCCACACGATCTCGCCCGGGTCGGCGGTGTGACCGGGGGAGGGCGCATAGCCCAGTCGCGCGCCTCCGGCTTTGGGACGCGGATTGAGGGCATCGGGACGATGACCGTCCCTTGTACGTTTGCGGGACGCCTGTAGCTGAGTGAATTCCTTCAGGGCCGCTCCGGCCTTCCGGATGACGGCGCTTAGTCGTGAAGCCATGCCGTCAGATTACCTGCAGCCGGATGGACGGAATACTGCCCAGATTCCAAGGTCTGCCGGTGGGCGTGGGAGAATAAGAAACGCATGAGTCCGCGCCGACGGTGCGCCGCCGGCGTCGTCCGCGGTGACTGGAACGGAAGCATCCATCAACTGTCCCAAGAAGCAAGAGGTATCGAGTGTCTCCCATGGCCCGCACCGCCCCGGTGCCCGCTGCCACGGATCCGGCGATCATCAGGAACTTCTGCATCATCGCTCATATCGACCACGGCAAGTCCACCCTTGCGGACCGAATGCTCCAGCTCACAGGTGTCGTTGAGCAGCGAGACATGAAGGCGCAGTACCTGGACCGGATGGACATCGAGCGTGAGCGGGGCATCACCATCAAGTCCCAGGCAGTCAGGCTGCCCTGGGAACTCGATGGCGTGAGCTACGCGCTCAACATGATCGACACTCCAGGGCACGTTGACTTTACCTATGAGGTGTCCAGGTCCCTGGCAGCCTGTGAAGGTGCAATTCTTCTTGTCGACGCGGCTCAGGGAATCGAAGCCCAGACGCTCGCGAACCTGTACCTCGCGATGGAAAACGACCTGACGATCATCCCGGTCCTGAACAAGATCGACCTCCCTGCGGCACAGCCTGAAAAGTATGCCGCCGAACTTGCAAACCTGATCGGCGGCAATCCTGAGGACGTGCTGCTCGTTTCGGGAAAGACCGGAGTGGGCGTCGAGGCTCTTCTCGACAAGATCGTGAAGGATCTGCCGGCTCCGGTGGGAAACGCGGACGCTCCAGCGCGTGCGATGATCTTCGACTCCGTCTATGACACCTATCGCGGCGTTGTGACCTACGTCCGCGTGGTCGACGGGCACTTGAGCCCGCGCGAACGCATCCAGATGATGTCCACGCGCGCCAGCCATGAACTTCTCGAGATCGGTGTCAGCTCGCCCGAGCCCACGCCGTCCAAAGGGCTGGGTGTGGGAGAAGTGGGCTACCTCATAACCGGCGTCAAGGATGTGCGTCAGTCCAAGGTCGGCGATACCGTCACCAATCTCGCAAAGCCCGCATCGGCGTCGTTGAGCGGCTATGCGGATGCAAAGCCAATGGTCTTCTCCGGCCTGTACCCCCTCGAAGGCGCCGACTATCCGGTGCTTCGTGATGCGCTGGAGAAGCTCATGCTCAACGATGCGGCGCTGGTGTATGAGCCTGAGACATCCGCCGCGCTCGGATTCGGATTCCGCGTAGGGTTCCTCGGCCTGCTGCACCTCGAAATCACCCGTGAACGCCTCGAACGCGAGTACAACCTGAGCCTGATTTCCACTGCTCCGAACGTCGAGTACGAAGTGACGCTTGAGGACAAAAGCGTGGTCCACGTTACCAACCCCAGCGAGTACCCCATAGGCAAGATCGGCGAGGTCCGCGAGCCGATGGTCTCGGCGACTATCCTGGCCCCCAACGAGTTTGTCGGCACCATCATGGAACTGTGCCAGAGCCGCCGCGGCGTCATGGGCGGAATGGACTATCTTTCCGAGGATCGTGTGGAGATCCGCTACCGGCTCCCGTTGGCTGAGATTGTCTTCGACTTCTTCGACATGCTCAAATCCAGAACCCGAGGGTACGCTTCGCTGGACTGGAAGGCCGACGGCGACCAGATCGCCGATCTGGTCAAGGTGGACATCATGCTCCAGGGGGAGCAGGTGGACGCCTTCTCCGCAATCACACACCGCGATGAGGCCTATGCGTACGGGGTCATGATGACCGGGAAGCTGCGCGAGCTCATTCCGCGGCAGCAGTTCGAGGTACCCATCCAGGCCGCGATCGGCGCGCGCATTATCGCGAGGGAAAACATCCGGGCCATCCGCAAGGACGTGCTTGCCAAGTGCTACGGCGGTGACATCACCCGAAAGCGCAAGCTGCTGGAAAAGCAGAAGGAAGGCAAGAAGCGCATGAAGATGGTTGGCCGGGTGGAGGTTCCCCAGGAAGCGTTCATCGCCGCACTGTCTTCGGACGAGTCGAAGGACAAAGCCAAGAAGTGACGCACGTCCCAGTCGTTAGGCTCCTAAGTGCCTAGTGTCCTGCCTCTCAGCGATCCCGCCCCGTCGGATGGGCAGTTGCCGGCATCGGCGGCGGCCGGATCCCCGGACCGCCGGTTCGGGCTATATGTGCATATCCCTTTCTGCGCGGTACGGTGCGGCTACTGTGACTTCAACACCTACACAGCCGCCGAACTCGGCGGTGGTGCCTCGCAGGCGAATTACGCCCAGACGGTTTGCCGCGAACTGGATTTCGGGGCGAGTGTGCTGGAATCGTCGGGCGTCGCCGCGCGGCCGCTGGACACGGTGTTTTTCGGAGGCGGTACGCCAACCCTCTTGCCTGCGGCGGATCTTACCGGAGTGCTTCGCGCAGCGAGGGACATCTGGGGGCTGGAGCCGACGGCCGAGGTAACTACTGAGGCGAATCCCGATTCGGTCACTCCGGAGTCACTGGCGGCCCTCGCGGACGCCGGTTTCACCCGGATCTCATTTGGAATGCAGTCGGCGGTTCCGCACGTTCTTGCGGTGCTGGACCGCACCCACGCGCCGGAGCGGGTGCCACTGGCAGTGCGTTGGGCTCGCGAGGCAGGGCTCAAAGTCAGCCTCGACCTGATCTACGGCACACCCGGAGAGGGGCTCGAGGACTGGGCCTCGTCCGTCGATGCGGCGCTTTCGCTGGAACCCGATCATGTGTCCGCCTACGCGCTCATCATCGAAGAAGGAACCCGGTTGGCCGTCCGCATCCGGCGCGGCGAGGTGCCTGGTATCGACGACGATGACCACGCCGAAAAGTACGAACTGGCCGACTCCATGCTCAGCGCGGCCGGAATGTCATGGTATGAAGTGAGTAACTGGGCGCGGACCGAACAGGATCATTGCCGCCACAATCTCGCCTATTGGAAGGGCCACGATTGGTGGGGCGCCGGTCCGGGCGCACATTCACACATCGGGGGTGTCCGCTGGTGGAATGTCAAGCACCCGTCAGCTTACGCACAGCGGATGGAGGCGGGTTCTTCCCCGGCCGCGGGACGGGAAACGCTCGACGCGGATGCGCGTTACGTTGAGGATGTCCTGCTTCGCGTCAGACTCGCGGAAGGCTTCCCGACTGCGAGACTGAGGCCCGAGGGGCGTCAGGGGGTTGCAGGGCTGATTGCCGATGAGCTTATTGAGCCCGCTGCGGCGTTCCGCGGTGTTCTCGTCCTGAGCGACCGTGGACGCCTGCTGGCCGACGCCGTCGTCCGTCGTTTACTACCGGACTGAGACGCACCGCGCGTAGACCCCAGCAAGAAGTCTTGCGGGTCAGCGAAGCAATCCTCAGTGAAAGATGCGCAGGTTGAAGGGATACCGGTAGGGGCGCCCCCGGTTGACGTGGATTCCCGCGGCGACCGAGAAGGCAGCAAGCGTGACCCAAATCACGGCATTCAGTACCGCGAAGATGCCGCCGACAACGGGAAGCAGCGAAAGCAGCAACGAAATCGCAGCGAGGATGCTGGGTGGGAAGGTGAAGTTGAACGCTTCCTTCGATTCCTGCGCCGTAAATTGACCGCGATCACGGAAGATCAGGAAGATGATCAGGGAGGGCACAAAACCAAGAATGCCGAGGAAGTGTGCAAGGGTTGCCCACTGCCGGTCTTCGGAAGGTGTCAGCGGCAGGGCATCTGAGCTTGAGCCCTGAAACGCCCCGTCGCTGCCCCGAGAGACAGGACGTGACCGTGGTTCACGGTGCTGGTCTGCGTTGTTGGACAACGAAATATCCTTCGGAGATCGGAGCTCACCGCGGGCCTCACCGCGGAACTTACCTCCTAAGGGTACTGGCTACTTCACCAAAGCGCAGGTTGCACCCGGCGCGCACGCGGCTAGCCCCCGGCGCCTGGTGCGGTGAGGAAGTCGATGACCTCCTCAACCCGTCCAAGGAGCGACGGTTCGAGATCCGCGTAGGTACTGACACCTCCGAGAATGCGCTTCCAGCCATTGGCGATGTCCGCTTGTGAACGGTTCGCCCAACCCAGGCGGCCCAGTATCCCGGTTTTCCAGTCTTCGCCGCGAGGGATCTCGGGCCAGGTATCCATGCCTAGCGCCCTTGGTTTGACGGCTTGCCAGACGTCCACGTAAGGATGCCCGACGATCAGCACATTTCCCGGCGCTCCGGGAATCCGCATCGCTTCGTCGGCGATGCGGGCCTCCTTCGTGCCGGGCAGGAGGTGGTCTACAAGAATCCCAAGGCGTCGCGACTGGCCTGGCTGGAATGCCCGCACGACGGCGGCGAGGTCATCGACGCCGTGTAGAGGCTCGACGACAATGCCCTCCACCCGCAAGTCATCTCCCCAGACCTTTTCCACCAGTTCCGCGTCGTGTTTACCCTCGACCCAGATCCTGCCGGCGCGCGCGACCCGCGCCCGTTGATTCGATACCCGGACAGACCCTGAGGCAGTGCGTTGCGGGTAGTTGTCCGGGACACCGAGAGGTGCGATGACCTCGACTGGGGCACCGTCGACATGAAATCCAAAACCAATCGGAAAGGTGCGTCGTTTGCCGCGGCGGTCTTCGAGCACCATGACATGGAGCCCGCCGGACTTCTCCGTGCTGAGGATCGCTCCAACGAACCCACTCTGAACGTCCTCCAGGACGACGCCTGGTTGCGCCTCCACCTTCTCAAGGGGGGATGATCGTGGTGCTGAAAGATCCTGGGATCCCCACGGATGATGTGACATGTAAGAAAGCTCGCCTCCGGATTCCGCGTCCTTCGCGGGACCGCCCCAATGCTAACAATCGGTCGGAGCGTATTAGACTTGGCACTTAGGCGTGTTGAGTGCTAATTCGTTGATGATGCGGCTGAGGACATCGGAGGTGAACATGAGCGAGCCCAGAAGGCTTGAGGTGCTGCGTGCCATCGTCGAGGACTATGTGCATTCCCGGGAGCCCGTGGGATCCAAGGCCCTCGTCGAGCGCCACCGGCTTGGTGTGTCCTCGGCCACTATCAGGAACGACATGGCCCTCCTCGAAGAAGAGGGACTGATCACCGCTCCGCACACAAGTTCGGGGCGGATTCCGACTGACAAGGGGTACCGGCTTTTCGTTGACAGGATCGCCGAGGTGAAGCCGCTCTCCGGTCCCGAAAAGAAGGCGATTCAATCTCTGCTTGAGAGCGCCGAGGATCTCGACGACGTACTTGACCGGACTGTGAGACTGCTGGCACAGCTGACCAACCAGGTTGCGGTTGTGCAGTACCCGCATCTGGGCGGCGCTGCGGTCCGGCATATAGAGTTTGTATTGCTTGCTCCCGGACGCGTACTGGTCGTGTTGATCTCCACCAACGGCGCCGTACAACAGAGGGTGGAGGTGGTTCCTGCGGAGACAAAGGAATCCGACCTGGCGGACCTGCGCCAGCGCTTTCTTGAGAAGGTTGCAGGCGTTCGTCTCGCCGCCGTGCCCCAGGAGCTTGCCGTGTGTATCGCTGCGCTCCCGCAGGCGCTGCAGGGCATGGCACAATCGCTCGGGCAAAGTCTGGAACAACTTTCGGCTTCCAATAGGGAAGACAGGATCGTTCTGGCGGGCACGGCTAACCTTGCGCGTTCCACACTCGACTTCCCCTTGACCATCGGGCCGGTCCTTGAAGCGTTGGAGGAGCAGGTCGTTATGCTGCACCTTTTGTCCGAAATGAAGCAGGACGCGCTCGGCGTGTCCGTACGTATTGGACGCGAGAATCCGCACGGGGGCCTGTCCGAAGCTTCGGTAATTGCAACGGGTTACGGACCGGATGCATTGGCGAAGGTGGGGGTACTCGGTCCCACGAGAATGGATTACCCAACAACCATGGCCGCTGTACGAGCGGTTGCTCGTTATCTTTCCCGCATCCTCGATGAATCGTGACCGGATGACGGGGCCCATAATCCACAACCGTTTGCACGGTAAGAACCACAGGAAGTGATGTGCAGGAGTGAGTAATCACTACGAAGTCCTCGGCGTCGCACGCGATGCCAGCGGAGAAGAGATCAAGAAGGCGTACCGGAAGCTCGCCCGCAAGCTCCATCCGGATGTGAACCAGGGGCCGGAGGCTGCCGATCAGTTCAAGCTGGTCACACGCGCGTACGAGGTTCTTTCAGACCCGCAAAAGCGCCGCGTGTACGACACCACCGGCAATGAAAATGGTACTGATAACGGTTTCGGGAGCGGTTATTCAGGGTCCGGGTTTGCCTTCCAGGACATTTTCGAGACGTTCTTCGGTGGCGGCGGGCCGAGTGGCCCGCCGTCCCGCACGCAGCGCGGGCAGGATGCCTTGATCAATGTGCGTATCGACCTGAAGGACACGGTTTTCGGCACTAACAAGAAGATCGACGTTGACACCGCCGCCGTCTGCCCTACCTGTGACGGATCCTGCACTCAGCCGGGTACTTCCCCGAGAACCTGTGACATTTGCGGCGGTTCGGGGCAGGTTCAGCGTGCGGTACGGTCCATTCTTGGGCAGGTCATGACCACCGCCACGTGCGGGACGTGCCAGGGCTTCGGCACTGTCATTCCCCATCCCTGTTCAGAGTGCAACGGAGACGGCCGCGTACGTAGCCGCCGCAGCCTGACCATTAAAGTGCCCGCCGGTGTATCAACGGGAACACGCATCCAGTTGGCCGGGCAGGGGGAGGCCGGGACCGCCGGGGGACCGCAGGGCGACCTATACGTCGAGATCCGGGTCAACAGTGACCCAACGTTCCTGCGTGAGGGCGACGACCTCCACGCCACGCTGAGCGTGCCGATGACTGCTGCCGCCCTGGGCACGACCGTGAAGATGGCGAGCTTCGACGGAGACCAGGAAATCACCATCAAGCCGGGAACGCAGTCTGGTGAGGTGATCGCTCTGCGCGAGCTTGGAGTCACGCACCTTCGTGGCTACGGACGCGGGGACCTGCTGGTTCATCTCAGCGTCGAGACTCCCCGGAACATCGACGCTGGCCAGGAAGAGCTGCTCAGGCGCCTGGCGGAGTTGCGCGGCGAGGAATCCGCCGAAGGTCAGCTCGCGAGCACCGGGTCAGGCGTCTTTGCCCGCCTGCGCGAACGCCTCGGCAACTTCTAGCGGCATCGCGAACGCATGACCAACCAGGCATTCTTCGGCGAACCGGCTGAAATCGCATCGGCTGTAGTCGGCGCGTCCTTCACGCTGACGGGCCCCGAGGCCCACCACGCAGCCAGAGTTAAGAGGGTCGCAGCCGGTGAGTCGGTGGACATCCTGGACGGCGAAGGCTGCCGATTGAGCGGGACGGTCACTGTTGCGTCCGCCGAATCGGTAACGCTGACCGTGGATTCCATCGGTCGCGATCCGCTTCCCGAACACCGGATAGTGCTCGTTCAGGCGCTCGCGAAGGGGGACCGCGCCGAGCTCGCGGTGGAGGCGGCAACGGAACTCGGTGTTGACGCCGTTGTGCCGTGGCAGGCAGACCGAAGCATCGTTCGGTGGCGTGCCGAGAAGGTTCTGAAGGGCAAAGCGAAGTGGGAGTTCCTGGTCCGTGCTGCTTCGAAGCAGTCCAGGCGTACGAGGGTCCCCGACGTTCTCGATGTACAGGACGGCCGCGGGCTCGCCAGCTGGTTGGGCGGAATTGAGCAAGCGGTTGTCTTGCATGAAGGCGCAGCACAATCGCTTGCGGGCCACTGGTCGCGGAGCGCCCCAACCGCCCCTGGTACCCTCGCCGTCGTCGTCGGTCCGGAAGGCGGGGTGAGTCCTGAAGAAATTGAATTGTTCGCTGCGCACGGAGCCGTTGCGGTCAGCCTCGGCTCTAACATCCTGCGGACCTCGACAGCCGGGCCCGCCGCGATCTCCGTGCTCAACCACCTGGCTGGGCGATGGTAGGACGCGCTCCTCAGCGAATGCTGAACAGCTTGTTGTCGGCGCTGCCCGATTCAGTCGGCTCGCCCTCGCTCGGCACGTAGACCTCGACGAGGTACGTGCCAGGATCAAGTGAGGCGCTGAACTCGTACTGCCCAGTTGACCCCGCGCCGGCGTCCACGGCGACGGTCCCGCTGAGGACTTCCTCTGCGGGCGAACCACCTCCATCCACACGCCGGATACGCCACCCGAGTTCAGACCCGGTCTGCGTGGTACTGCCTTGGACGATGATTGTCGGGTCATTGCGGATGGAACTGTCCTGAGGATTGATGATCCACACAGGAGCCATCGCCTCGACATTCCGCCGTAGCTCTGTGCCGAGTTCGATCTCGCCGAAAGCCTCGTATCCGGCCTTGCCGTCGACCAGCAAACGCACGCTGCTTGGACTGCCGCTTGCAATAAGTCCCGCGTTGGCTGCAGCTGCCGTGGCGGTATATACCAGCTGCTGGATAGCGTTCGACGCGACCTCCGGCTCCAGGTCGCTCCCGAAGGCATCCGACGTCATGTCCACGGTGATGACGTTGTCTGGGGAGATCGATGTATTCACCGCCGTGGCCGTCTGCCAGGGACTGTAGTAATCGTCATCCAGCGGTTCTGTGCTGGTCATCGCCCAGATCGCCGCGGCAATCGGATCGCCCGTCGATTCGCCGGGCAGGAACTCCCGATAGAGTAATTGGTCCTGCTCGCCAAGCCAGTACACCGGGACAAGTGGTGCGCTTTCGGCTGGTGCGGTACTGGGCAGCTCAACGTCCGGCAGACGGCTGGTGGCGGACTCAAGGAGGAGGTCGGCTTCGCTGGCGGCTTGGGGGGCAGAGGCAGGCTCTTCGTCCGCTGTGCAGGCCTGAAGGGATACCAGCACGGCAAGGAAGGCTGCGCACCTCCAGGCGTATCCCCGCCTCCGCGCCGGGGGGAAACGAGAAGGCTTCATTGACGTTTCCTCTCCTTCCAGTCGCGGTGGGTGCAGGTTCGGGGCACCCAAAACCTGCACAGGACAAACAGGCGCAGAACCGACGGCCTGCGCAAGACCTCGGAATCCAGCTTCGCACAGGCCGCTCGCCTCCCAGCGCGGTTTCATCGAATCGGCGCACGACTGAGACGTGATTGATACCTGCTTGTTGCGGAGTTGAGACTTATGAAGCCGTCGGCGGACCGCCGTATCGTTCTGGATCGCTCACGCTGCACGCTACGAGCGGCCTCCGGCGGTACCCTAGAGAGGTGCTGTCAGCGCGGCACCCGAATGCATCGCAATCAGCCCGGACGGCTGATCAGGACAACTGATGGCGCTATAAGGAGAGATGGAAGGCCACGGGCCGCTACTATGACGGATTCTGCAGTGGGTATGGGTGCAGCGGGCCTGGACAGCCGGGTCATACACTTTGATTCGGCCGACCAGATGGTGCAGGCACTTGGCGCGAATGATGAAGCCCTCGCCCTGATCGAGGGGGCATTTCCGGGCATCAGTCTCCATGTGCGTGGCGATGAATTGTCCATTACCGGACCGGCGACGGACGTGGGACGGACAGCGAGCCTGATCGCCGAGGTGCGGACCCTGGCAGTAAACCGGACCCCCGTGACTCCCCAGGTTCTAGAGCAGCTGCTGTTCATGCTCAAGACCCAGGGTGCTGCGAAGCCGGCCGAGGTCCTGTCGATGAACATTCTGTCCTCAAGAGGGCGGACTATCCGGCCCAAGACGGTGAACCAGAAGAGCTACGTCGAGGCCATCGACTCCCACACCATCGTTTTCGGTATCGGTCCGGCCGGCACCGGCAAAACCTACCTGGCAATGGCGAAGGCCGTTCAGGCCCTGCAGCACAAGGAAGTCAACAGGATCATCCTTACCCGTCCCGCGGTTGAGGCAGGTGAGCGGCTTGGTTTCCTGCCCGGGACCCTGAATGACAAGATCGATCCATACCTGCGTCCGCTCTATGACGCTCTGCACGACATGATGGACCCCGATTCGATCCCACGACTGATGGCTGCCGGGACGATCGAAGTGGCGCCCCTTGCCTATATGCGGGGAAGAACGCTAAATGACGCCTTCATTATCCTCGACGAAGCCCAGAACACCACTCCGGAACAGATGAAGATGTTCCTGACGCGTCTTGGATTCGGTTCGCGGATGGTGGTCACCGGCGACGTCACCCAGGTTGATCTCCCCGGTGGAACCAGTTCGGGTCTTCGAATCGTGAGCGAGATCCTTCGGGGCGTCGAGGACGTTGCCTTCTCCCGGCTGGAAGCGACTGACGTCGTCCGGCACCGTCTGGTGGGCGATATCGTGTCCGCCTATAGCAGGTGGGACGAGTCGCAGCGCGCTTCCCCCGATGGCCGCAGGCCCGCAGGAAGGGGCCCACGCCGTGAGCATTGAGGTCAACAACGAATCAGGCGTAGAGGTAGCGGACGAATCTCTGGTGCGTGTGGGACGTCACGTGCTGGAGCGCCTCTATGTTCATCCAGAATCGGATGTGTCGATCATCCTGGTGGATGTCGATGCCATGGAAAAGCTGCACATCGAGTGGATGGACGAACCTGGGCCTACTGATGTCCTTTCCTTTCCCATGGACGAACTTCGCCCCGGCACCGCGGCGCGACCCACAGCCTCCGGCATACTCGGCGATATTGTGCTGTGCCCTGAGGTGGCTCGAACGCAGGCCGCTAACGCAGGGCACGGCATGGCGGAAGAACTTCTGCTCCTGACCGTGCACGGTATGTTGCATCTGCTCGGGTTCGATCACGCGGAGCCCGAGGAGGAGAAGGAAATGTTCGCATTGCAGAGGCAACTTCTTGCAGATTTCCTGGGCCGCGAGGCACCTCGGGAGACGACGCAGTGAAGAAACTTTTCTGATCCATGGTCGTCTTTCTCCTGGCCCTGATGGCCATCGTATTCGTCCTCATCGCAGCGCTCGTGACGGCCGCCGAAGCAGCGTTCAGCTTCCTGCCGCGCCAGGATGCCGAAGTGCATCTGCGAAGCCCAAAGGGCGGTTCGATCCGGCGTATCCTGGACTCTCCGATTGCCCACATGCACGCGCTGCGGTTCTGGCGGGTGTGGTTCGAAATGGCCGCCGCTGTGGCGGTGGCTCTGCTGTTCTTCGATTTG
This sequence comes from Arthrobacter pigmenti, assembly GCF_011927905.1. Taxonomy (NCBI): domain Bacteria; kingdom Bacillati; phylum Actinomycetota; class Actinomycetes; order Micrococcales; family Micrococcaceae; genus Arthrobacter; species Arthrobacter pigmenti. The sequence goes on along the minus strand of NZ_JAATJL010000001.1, from coordinate 1,631,439 downwards.
CTCGGCAATATCTGGACTGCCGGGCTGCTTGCGACGGTGACCATGGCCGGTCTCGGTTTCGTACTCGTGGGAGTCTCGCCGCGCCAGCTTGGGCGCACCCACGCGAACACCCTCGTTCCCCTGACCGCACGCCTGGTCCGGATATTGCGTTCCGTCCTTGGACCGATTCCGCGCTGGCTCGTGGGTATCGGCAGCGCGCTGGCCCCCGGCGCGGCCCGCGCGGAAGCAGCCTTCTTCACGGAGGAGGAATTCCGTGAGTTGCTCTCGCGCGCCAGCGAAGCCGAGATGATCGAGGACAGTGAAGCCGAGCTGATTCACTCCGTATTCGAACTCGGCGACACCAAGGTCCGATCCGTGATGGTCCCGCGAACTGACATGGTTTCCATTGAGGCAGGATCCACCCTCAAGCAGGCTATGTCCCTTTTCCTCCGCTCCGGTTACTCGCGGGTTCCAGTTATCGGGGACAGTGCGGACGATGTACGCGGCATCCTCTACCTGAAGGACGTGGTTGCGATCCTGAACGGCGGAGATCAGAGCGAACAGGATGCCGTAGACGGCGTGAGCCGGGATGTGCGTTACGTCCCGGAGTCGAAGCCCGTAGGGGACTTCCTGCAGGAACTGCAGCGGGAATCGACGCATGTTGCCATCGTCATCGACGAATACGGCGGCACAGCGGGCCTGGTCACCCTCGAAGACCTGATTGAAGAAATCGTTGGTGAAATAGTAGATGAATACGACTCCGAAATGCCCGAGATGGAGCAGCTTCCCGACGGCGGCTTCCGTGTGAGGGCTCGAATGAGCATTGATGACCTGGGCGAGCTTTTCAATCTGAACCTCGAAGATGACGAGGTGGACACAGTCGGCGGATTACTCGCTAAGACACTGGGCCGAGTGCCGATCGTAGGGAGCGAAGTCCAGGTTGGAGCGATCGCCCTGAGGGCGGAACGGCTCGAAGGCCGGCGCAACCGCGTCTCACACATCCTTGCCTGGAAGGTCCAGGATTCGGGCGGCGACTGGGAACATGCGGACCGGGCTCATGAAGTCACGAAGGAAACGGTGGAGAACCTATGAGCACGGAACAGTACCGGGCGGGTTTCATTTCGCTCGTCGGTCGGCCAAACGCAGGCAAGTCGACCCTGACCAACGCGTTGGTGGGCCAAAAGGTGGCCATCACGTCCGCCAAGCCGCAGACAACCAGACACACCATCCGGGGCATCGTGCATAGGGAAGACGCCCAACTCATACTCGTTGACACCCCGGGGCTGCACCGCCCCCGGACGCTGCTGGGACAGCGCCTCAACGATCTCGTCGCAGACACCCTCGCCGAAGTGGACGCTATCGGCTTCTGCCTCCCTGCCAACGAAAAAGTCGGACCCGGGGACCGCTATATCGCGGCGCAGCTCGGTCAGCTGAAAGGCAAGCCGGTGATTGCCGTCGTGACCAAAGCCGACCTCGTAAGCCGGGAGTTGTTGGCGAAGCAACTCCTGGAAGTGACCGCCCTCGGAGTCGAGATCCTCGGTGAAGAGGGTTGGGCCGATATCGTGCCAGTTTCCGCGGTGGATGGGTTCCAGGTAGCGACGGTTGCCGATGTTTTCGCTGCCCACATGCCCGAGTCACCGCCGCTCTACCCCGACGGCGAGTTGACGGACGAGCCGGAGGCCGTCATGGTCGCCGAGCTGGTACGCGAAGCCGCGCTCGAAGGGGTTCGTGACGAACTTCCGCACTCGCTCGCGGTCGTCGTAGAGGAGATCGTGCCGCGGGAGGGCAGGCCGGAGGGTAAGCCCCTGCTCGACGTAAGGGTCAACCTCTACGTCGAACGACCCTCGCAGAAGGCCATCATCATCGGCAAGGGCGGTGCGCGCCTGCGCGAGGTGGGTACTGCCGCCAGGAAGAGCATCGAAGCCCTGCTGGGAACCAGGGTTTACCTTGACCTGCATGTCAAGATCGCCAAGGACTGGCAGCGCGATCCAAAGCAGCTGGTCCGTCTCGGCTTCTAGGCCCGGGCACTTCGGCGGCCCGTTGCTCGTTGTGCCAAAGATGCTCCGTGTTAGGGCAATGCAATGCAAAATACTACTTCCTGCGAAAGGGCTAAAGCGTCATGACTCGATCCGGCGACGAGCCGGCGGCACCCCCGGAGGGCATCCGCGTGGGAACCGGCGGCCGCCATCTAGGCCGGCGTACCAGACCGCGCGCCCTCGCGGTCGTGGCGCTTGCACTCGTGGCGGTACTGGTGGGCGGTGCAGGGTTCGCTGCGGTCTCGGTATTGCGGCTGAAGTCAAACGTTGAAACCCAGCCGCTGAACCTCTCAACCGATGGCGAAGAGCAACTTCCTGTAGACCTGAGCAGGGATCCCGTCCAGATCCTGATCATCGGAAGCGATACACGCGCCGGGCAGGCAGGTACAACCGAGCCGGTTACAGAAGAAGGCAAGGCGGACGTCATGATGCTCATGACGATGTCCGGTGACCGCAGCAACGTCACCATGGTGAGTTTCCCCCGCGATCTCCTTGTTCCCCTTCCAGCCTGTGTAGACCCCGAGACAGGGGAAACAAGCGAGCCAATGGCCCTTGGCCAGTTGAACGACTCCCTGTCAAACGGCGGGCCGGGATGTACCGTTGCGGCGATCAACGAATTGACCGGCCTGCAGATTGACCACTTCATGATGGCCGACTTCAACGCGGTTACCGAGCTGTCCGAGGCCGTCGGCGGCGTCGAAGTATGTGTGAACCAGCCGGTAGACGACGAGTATTCAGGGCTGCAGCTCCCTGCGGGAACCAGCGAGGTCGAAGGAGAGCAGGCGCTTGCCTTCCTGCGGACCCGTCACTCTTTCGGCAGCGGCGGCGATGAGGGCCGCATTCGGGCCCAGCAGTCCTTTATGGCATCGCTCGCGCGGAAGATCAAGGAAGAGGGCACGCTGAGCAATATCCCGCGGCTTTACTCGATTGCCGAAGCCGTAACGAAGAACCTCACTGTTGACGACGGCCTGGCCGAGATTCCAGAACTGCTGAAACTTGCCGGCCGCCTCCAGGAGGTGGATCTCGGGAACGTCGCATTCGTCACCGTCCCGGTTGTGCCGTATGAACCGGATATCAACAGACTGGTGCTCGATGAGCAGAAGGCCGGTGAGTTGTTCGCGGACCTTCGCGCGGACCGCGATATCACCGCGGAAGATTCCGAGCCGGAGCCGTCCGCGTCGGCGAGTACCACGCCATCAGCCTCAGCTGAACCATCCGCCGAGCCCTCTGAGTCGGCGACTGCGGAGACACTGGGCTTCGATCCTGCGCTGGTGCCGATCTCTGTGCTCAATGCATCGGGTGATGCCGGCAGGGGAGACGAGCTTCAGGAAATTCTGCTCGACGAGGGCTACTCGCAGGCTGCAGTCGCGGACACGGCAGACCGTCCCGCCACACAGCTGTTCGTGGGACCGGGCTATGAGGGAATCGCGCCGGCGATCGCGGACATCTTCGGCCTGAGCGACGTGCAGCTGATTCCGAGCGCAACCACCGTTGGGCTTGAGCTGTCCGTCGGCAGCGATTTCACGGACGGCGACTCCATGGACACCCAGGGCGTGGCTGGGGACCTGAGCGGCCAGACCGCCGCACAGGTCACCTGCCAGTCCTGAGTACGCCTACCAGATCCGGACCCTGCCGGCGGGGGCGAGCCATAGTCCGTCTCTCTCCGCTACATCGAACGCGGCATGGAACTCGTCCAGGTTGCGCACCACCTGATTACACCGGAACTCGTTCGGTGCGTGCGGGTCGATGGCAATGCGGCGCGTCGCTTCCTCAGGGCGCATGTTCTGCCGCCAGCACTCCGCCCATGAGAAGAAGAAGCGCTGGATGCCGGTCAGCCCGTCGACAACGGGCGGCTCCTCGCCATCGAGGCTGATCAGGTATGCGGCAAGGCTGATACCGAGCCCGCCCAGGTCCCCGATGTTCTCGCCGAGGGTGAGCTTGCCGTTGACAGGATGCTCGGGCGCTTCGGTTGGCGCCAGGTCGGCATACTGGTCAACAAGTCGCTGCGTCAGCGACTCGAACGCGGACCTGTCCGCTTCAGTCCACCAGTTGTTCAATGCACCGGTGCCGTCAAACTGTGAGCCCTGGTCGTCGAAACCGTGGCCGATCTCGTGGCCGATGACCGCACCAATTGCCCCGTAGTTGGCGGCAGGGTCCGCATCCGCGTCAAAGAACGGCGGCTGCAGGATTGCGGCGGGGAATACGATCTCGTTCATCGTCGGCATATAGTAGGCGTTCACGGTTTGCGGGGTGAGGTGCCACTCATGACGGTCGATGGGTCCTCCCAGCTTGCCGAGCTGGCGCCCCGTTTCGAACACTGTTGCACGACGGACGTTGCCGTACAGGTCCCCGGGAACGAGTTCCAGTCTGGAATAGTCGATCCATTGATCCGGGTAGCCGATCTTCGTGGTAAACAGCCTGAGCTTCTCCAGGGCCCGTTCCCGGGTTTCGGTGCTCATCCACTGCAGGTTACTGATCCGCTCGTGATAGGCGGCGATCAGGTTATCCACCAGTTGGCGCATGATCGCCTTGTGGGACTCGGGGAAGTGACGCGCAACGTACTCGCGGCCGACTGCTTCCCCGAGGGCGCCCTCGACGACGGCGACGCCTCTCTTCCAGCGTTCCTTCAGTTGCGGTGTACCGCTGAGGTGCGTTCCGTAGAAAGCGAAATGCACATTGACGAAGTTCTCGCTCAGGAAGGGCGCGGCGTGCAGGAGCACTCTGGCCGCAAGCCAGTGTTTCCACACCGACACTGGAGTCTCGATCAGCGCGGCTGCAAGGGCGTCGAGGTACGAGGGCTGGTTGACAATCACCTCGGACGGAAGACCGGCGCCACTGGTCAGCTCCTCGAGCCACCCTGCCACGAACGGCGCGTCGACCGCTAGGTCGCTGACTGGCCTCAGGTTGTAGGTGGCCTGCGGGTTCCTGCGGGTGACGGAATCCATGTGCGACGACGCAAGTCGTGACTCGAGGTCGAGAACGGATGCCGCCGCAGCACGCGCATCGTTGCGCCCTGCCAGCTCGAAAAGTCGCTCCAGCAGTGCTGCGTACTCGGTTCGGGTGAGCGCGAACTTATCTTCCCGGTAGTACGATTCGTCCGGAAGGCCGAGGCCGGACTGGTACAGATGCAGTAGGTATCGCTCCGGATTCCCGGCGTCGTTGCTGACATAGGGCAAGAGCAGACCTGCCGCCCCCGTACGGGTCAACTGAGCGTCCAGCCGCACAAGCTCGTCAACCGATGCGATGGCGTCGATGGTGCTGAGCAGCGACCGTACGGGAGCGCTTCCTTCGCTGTTCAACCGGTCCGTGTCCATGAAGTCCGCGAACAGGGTGCCGATGCGGAACCTGTCGCCGTCGTCGTCGTGGTTCAGCGCGGCTTCCTCGATGATCGTCCGGACGGAGCCTTCCGCTGCGTCGGCAAGCTGCGAGAAGGACCCCTCCCGCGCGCGGTCGTCCGGAATAGGCGTGGATTTGAGCCAGCCGCCGTTGACGTGGCGGAAGAGATCGTCCTGTGGGCGAACGGTTGGGTCGACGTTGGCAAGATTGATGCCGGCTGCGCTCATGTGGGCTCCTTCGTTGGTGCGTCTTCTCATCCTAGGGGCCGTGTTAGGGTGGGATCGTGCGCGCAGAGCTGCTTCTTCTTAGCTGCCGTGGCGGGGCCCAACCGACTATCTAGTCACGAACTGACTTCTGTCGCAGGCCGAATCCCCGCCGCGGAGTCTGTGTTGCCGGCCACCATTTCGCAAAGCCAGTGCTTGAGACAAGCTTGAAAAGGGAAAGGCCACCATCGCCATGCGCAACGCACAGACCTCCTCCGGAATGCCGTTCAACAAATATGTTCCGTTCCAGGATCAGATCACGGTGGAACTGCCAGACCGCACCTGGCCAGACAGGGTGATCTCGAAGGCGCCCCGGTGGTGCGCAGTGGATCTGCGCGACGGAAACCAAGCGCTCATTGATCCAATGAGCCCCGAGCGCAAGCACAAGATGTTCGACCTCCTGGTCAAGATGGGATACAAGGAGATTGAGGTCGGGTTCCCCTCAGCTTCCCAGACCGACTTCGACTTCGTCCGGCAGTTGATCGAGGGCGACCGCATCCCGGATGACGTCACCATTCAAGTCCTGACCCAGGCGCGCGAACACCTCATCGAGCGGACTTATGAGTCCCTCGAGGGAGCGGACCGCGCGATCGTCCACCTCTATAATTCGACGTCGGTCCTCCAGCGACGCGTCGTCTTCAACCAGGATATGGACGGTATTGTGGACATCGCGCTGACCGGGGCACGGTTGTGCCGCAAGTTTGAAGAAAACATGGGTGACACCCAGATCACCTACGAATACTCGCCGGAGTCCTTCACCGGAACCGAGCTTGAGTTCGCGGCGCGCATCTCGAATGAGGTTGCTGCCGTATTCGAAGCCTCCTCCGACCGGCAGATGATCCTGAACCTGCCGGCGACGGTCGAAATGGCAACGCCGAACGTTTATGCCGATTCCATCGAGTGGATGTGTCGCAATCTGGACAACCGGGACAACATCATTCTTTCGCTGCATCCCCATAATGACCGCGGAACCGGTGTTGCGGCCGCAGAGCTGGGATACCTTGCGGGCGCTGACCGCATCGAGGGCTGCCTGTTCGGCAATGGGGAGCGGACCGGGAACGTTGACCTGGTAACGCTTGGCATGAATCTGTACGGGCAGGGTATCGATCCGCAGATTGACTTCTCCGACATGGACCACATCCGCCGCACCGCGGAGTACTGCAACCAATTGAGCGTCCCGGAGCGCTCCCCGTACGGCGGCGATCTCGTCTTCACCGCTTTCTCGGGATCGCACCAGGACGCCATCAAGAAGGGTTTCGAGCGGATGGAGGCCGACGCCTCGTCCGCGGGAAAGACCGTCGAGGACATCCCGTGGGCCGTGCCGTACCTGCCGATCGACCCGAAGGACATCGGACGTTCCTACGAAGCGGTCATTCGCGTCAATTCGCAATCGGGTAAGGGCGGCGTTGCCTACCTGCTCAAGCACGAGCACAGCCTGGATCTTCCCCGCCGCGCGCAGATCGAATTCTCGGGGGTCGTCCAGCGCCGCACCGAGACGGTGGGCGGTGAAGTGAGTGGTACGCAGCTGTGGGAGGTGTTCCAGGACGAGTACCTTCCGTCCAGGGCAGGGGCTTCCCCCGCGTGGGGCCACTATGCGCTGACGTCCACCAACACCGACACCGCCGAGGACGGGCGGTTCAACCTGACTGCGACTCTCATGGTGGACGGAATCCAGCAGCGGCGCACGGCGCAGGGCAACGGGCCAATTGATGCACTGGTGGCAATCCTCGGGCAGGACGGAGTGGATGTCCGGGTCCTTGACTACACCGAGCATGCGCTCTCCTCCGGAGGTAATGCCCGCGCCGCGGCATACGTGGAGTGTGCCGTGGGCGAGCGGGTCCTGTGGGGCGTCGGCATCGACTCCAACTCGACGATGGCATCGCTGAAGGCCGTCATCTCCGCAGTCAATCGCGCCATCCGGGACCGCGGCTGATCCTTCCCGGTTCCTGGAGCTCACTGGCGCGGCTTTGGCCCGATCGGATTCTGGAGTGGGAAAATAGATCGTGGCCAGATCATTTGCATCCCGCACCTACCGGGCAGAGGGCGTTGTACTGCGCACCTACAAGCTCGGGGAGGCGGACCGGATTATCGTGCTGCTGACGCGCGAGCACGGGCAGGTGCGGGCTGTGGCAAAAGGTGTCCGGCGTACGAGCAGCAAGTTCGGTGCGCGGCTTGAGCCGTTCATGACAGTTGACCTGCAACTTGTCTCCGGTCGAACACTCGATGTCGTCACACAGGCGCAAACCCGCGGCGCTTACGGTCAGGGGATCGCTGCTGACTATTCCCGCTACACGGCCGCTGCGGCGATCGCGGAGACGGCGGAGAAGCTCACCGATGCCGACGGCGAGTCTGCGGGAGCGCAGTACGCGCTGGTGATCGGTGCGCTCTCCGCATTGAGTCGGGGGCTCCATGCAGCGGAGTTGATCCTGGACTCGTATCTGCTGCGTGCCCTTGCCACTGCAGGCTGGGCACCGAGCTTCACGGACTGTGCCCGCTGCGGTGCGACAGGTCCGCATTCTGCTTTCTCAGCGGCCCTCGGGGGAGCCGTCTGCGCGGCTTGCCGCCCGCCCGGCTCCGCCTCTCCGTCCTCGGGAACGATGGCGCTCCTTGGCGCACTCCTTTCAGGGAACTGGGAGGTGGCTGATGCGTCCGATGACCTTGCACGGCGGGAGAGTGCCGGCCTTGTCGCGGCGTTCCTGCAGTGGCATCTGGAACGAGCAATCAAGTCCCTCAAACATGTGGAGCGTGTGTGAGCAAGTCCAAGAGCGGGCCGACAGTACCCTGGCCCCATCCAAGCGGAGCCTTGCCGCCCGCGCTTCCGCCGGAACTGGTTCCTGCGCACGTCGCAATTGTGATGGACGGCAACGGCCGGTGGGCCAACCAGCGGGGACTGCCGCGGACCGAGGGTCACCGCGCGGGTGAGACCGCACTTCTTGACGTGCTGGCTGGGGCGATTGACATCGGTGTGCGCTATGTGTCCGTCTACGCTTTCTCCACCGAGAACTGGAAACGCTCTCCCGACGAAGTGCGGTTCCTGATGGGGTTTAGCCGCGACGTACTGCGCCGCCAGCGGGACCAGCTGAATGAATGGGGTGTGCGCATACGCTGGGCAGGACGGCGTCCGCGCCTGTGGAGCTCAGTTATCAAGGAACTTGAGATCGCAGAGGATCACACCAGGACCAACTCCACCTGCACGCTCACCATGTGCGTCAACTATGGGGGGCGTGCCGAGATTGCCGACGCCGCCCGCGCAATCGCCGAAGACGTGGCTGCCGGGATGCTGAAGGCGTCATCGGTTTCGGAGAAAACCGTCCAACGCTATCTGGACGAACCGGATCTGCCCGACGTCGACCTGTTCCTGCGCACCTCCGGGGAGCAGCGGACATCCAACTTCATGCTGTGGCAGTCCGCCTACGCGGAGATGGTGTTCATGGACGTGCTCTGGCCCGATGTTGACCGTCGCACGCTGTGGAAAGCCGTCGAGGAGTATGCTTCGCGGGACCGACGCTACGGCGGCGCGGTGGATCAGGCTCAATCCGGGTAAGCCGGCCTGCTGTAGCAGTTGATCCACCGCTCCAGCTCCGCGTAGACCTGTTGCCGGACCGGGGGAGGGGACAGCAGGGTGTCGTGGAGGGCGCCGTCGAACCTGCACACGGTGACGTGCGAACCGAGCTGCATGGCGCGGTGCGTCATGACAGTGACATCCAGGACGCTGTCGGAGGAGAGCATCGCGTCATTCCAGACCGGGCTGACCGTCGACCTGGACGAGGCCAGGACGAGCACCGGCACGTCAATAGCCAGCCCCCGGCGGACCTGTGCGTGTCCTGCCAGCACCGCCGTCAGCCAGCCTGCCCGAATCGGAAACCCGAACTGGGGCCGCCACTGCGGATTCAGTTCCCACTCGCCGTCGGCCTGATTGCTGATACTGCGCCAGTAGAATCCGAACTCCGGCAGCTTCAGGCGTGCTTTCGGCCTGAAACGGGTAATGGGTTCCAGAAGCCCCTGCGTAGTTGTCCGCAGAATCGCGCTGCCCTGGGTGTCCAGCCACGGACTGTTCAGAATCAGGCTGTCCACCCGTCCCGGGAACCGGTGCGCCCAGAGAGCCGCAACGAGCGCGCCGGCAGAGTGCGCCATCAAGGTTACGTTCGCCGGCTGGAGACCCGTCCTGGAGAGAATATCCGTGGTGAGCGCATCGAGCGCCGCGGTGATGTCGGCGTCGTACTCTGACAGATCCGTGACATAGCCGGGCGTCTGCCAGTCCCGCAGACTCCGCCCGTACTTGCGCAGATCGAGTGCATAGAAGGCTACGCCGCGGTCCGCAAAGAAGCGCGCGAGCTCCTGCTGGAAAAAATAGTCACTCCAGCCGTGGACATAGAGGACAGCTGAAGCAGGTTTATTCGCTGGAGGCTCAATCCGTATCCACCTTCGCAGGATCGAACGCCAATCAGTTGCCGCGGGGCGGGCCGGCGGCGCGTACGAGACAAGGGTCGCGACGCACGGACCCTCTTCGTCAGGATCGAGCTCCAACTCGGTGAGGGCAAAACCGTCCCCCAGATGATCCGGCCGCCATTCGATTCCCATTGACCGAGAATATCCATGTCGCTCACGAAGTTGGTGAAGGGGCTGCGGCCGTGGCAACTTTGGATCATGCGAATTTACCCCACCTTCTTCCGCGTCGTTTTCAGTGGTATGGACGCTGAGCGGGCGCACCGCATCGGCTTTCGGTTGATTCGGTGGACGGGAAAGACTCCGGCGGGGGCCGTGCTTCGCAAGCTCACCCAGCCTTCGAAGGAACTGCAGACCACAGCTTTCGGAATTTCCTTCCCTTCGCCGTTCGGATTGGCTGCGGGCTTTGACAAGGAGGGCCACGGCATAGCTTCGCTGTCGGACCTTGGCTTCGGCCATATCGAAGTCGGAACGATCACCGGGCAGGCGCAACCCGGCAACCCGAAACCCCGCCTCTTCCGTCTGGTCAAGGACCGCGCCGTCATCAACCGGATGGGGTTCAATAACGACGGCGCCGCCGCCGTGGCACCCCGAATCGCGGCCGCCCGGCGGACTCTCGAACGCCGCTACCCGGGGCAGCGCCCGGTCATCGGCGTGAACATCGGCAAGACCAAATCGGTGGACCTTTCCGATGCCGTGGAGGATTACCGTGTCTCCGCCCGGGCGTTGGCTCCGGTCGCCGACTACCTGGTGGTGAATGTCAGTTCACCGAACACCCCGGGCCTGCGGCTCCTGCAGAGCGTTCGATCCCTGAGACCACTTCTCACGGCCGTGCGGGAGACTGCCGATGAAAGCGCCGGCCGCCACCTACCGCTTCTGGTCAAGATTGCGCCGGACCTCACGGACGAGGACATCGACGAGGTCGCATCGCTCGCGATCGAGCTGAAGCTGGACGGGATCATCGCGACCAACACAACGATCACACGTACCGGGCTGGCGACCGACCCCGAGGAGGTGCTCGCCTGCGGTGTCGGCGGACTCAGCGGCGCCCCGCTGAAAGAACGCTCCCTCGAAGTGCTGACACGGCTACGGCAGGCTGCAGGCCCCGATCTGGCACTGGTTTCAGTGGGAGGAGTGGAGACAGCTGACGACGTCGTTTGCCGGCTCGACGCCGGCGCCACCCTGGTGCAGGGCTACACCGCTTTCCTGTATGAGGGGCCGTTCTGGGCTGCTCGCATTAACCGGTCATTGCGGCAGCGGAATCGCGGGGTGCGCTGAGGGCGGGAGTACCTGCTGTCAGGCTCCGGGTTCCCTAGGCCGGATATTCGCCGCGCGCGACCTGCGGTTTTGGAAGTCGCAGCCGCCGGATCTGCATGGCACGGGTAATCCCGTACCAGAGGTCTCCGCGGGCTGGGGCATCAAACTTTTCAGTAAGCCGCTTCTTGAGCTTTCCCCGCAGGATCACGCAATCGATGATGACCGCGACAATAACCACCCAGAACGTCATCATCACGTAACCCTGCACGGTCAGATTCGGGATGAAGCTCATGAAGACAAAGACCAGCGCAGCGAACATCAGAAACTCTGCAATATTCCAGCGGGCATCGACGTAGTCCCTGACGTAGCGGCGGGCAGGACCCTTGTCGCGAAGCGGAAGGTAACGCTCATCTCCGGTGTCCAGCGCCTTCCGCATACGGAGCTGTTCCTCACGGCGCGCGGTCCGGTTAGCCTCGCGGGCGGCTTTGCGGTCATTGGGAACCAGCGGACGCTTACGTGCGGCAACCTGGACGTTGCGCTTGGGCGTCGGAGCACCCTTACCCACCGTCCTCACAGCCTGCTCCCCGGAATCGGGGGTGACAGGGGCATCGGCAACGGCAGCATCTTTTTTTCGTCCAAACACTCTTCAAGGATACCCGCCGCCCGCCCGCCGCGCTGACCCGGTTCGAGCCCACTCCAGGCGCTTGCGGGAACTTACCTGCCGCGCACGCGTGTGTAGTCTCGGACGTATGAACAACCTAACTACTGACGCACTGCCGGCGGCTACCGTCACCGCTCTGCGGGCCAGCGTCGAATCGTCCTTCGGGCAAACAATCACAGACCTGAAGTCACTTGTAGCCATACCTGGTATCGCCTGGGAAGCATTCGATTCGGCCGAACTCGACCGCAGCGCCGAAGCCGTCGCTGCCCTCATCCGCTCAACCGGCATTGACGACGTGCGCATCCTCAGCGTCGACAACGACGGAATGCCGGGCGGCCCCGCCGTCGTCGCCCGCCGGCCCGCTGCTGCGGGTAAGCCGACCATCCTGCTGTACGCCCATCACGATGTACAGCCGCCCGGCGCGCGGGAGCTTTGGCAGAGCGGGCCATTCGACGCTGAGGAGCGCAACGGCAGGCTATACGGCAGGGGAGCGGCAGACGACAAGGCCGGGATCCTTGCCCATATCGGCGCGTTTCGGGCCGTTCAGGAAGTCCTCGGGGACGAATTCGGGGTCGGCGTGACCCTTTTCATCGAGGGGGAGGAGGAGGCAGGTTCGCCGACCTTCCGCCGGTTCCTTGAGACGCACCGCGACCTGCTGGAGTCAGACGTCATAGTCGTCGCTGACTCGAGCAACTGGAAGGTCGGAGTACCCGCACTGACCACCAGCCTGAGGGGCCTCGTGGACGGCACCATCGAAGTGCGGGTCCTGGAGCACGCTGTTCACTCCGGCATGTTCGGCGGACCTGTCCTCGACGCCCCGACACTGCTGGCTCGTCTCATCGCTACCCTGCATGACGACGACGGAAACGTCGCCATTGAGGGGCTCATCGAAGAGGACACCGCCGAGGTCGAGTACCCCGAAGCGGACTACCGGGCGGACGCGTCCGTCCTCGATGGCGTCCAGCTTGCAGGGACTGGTTCAATCGCCTCCCGCCTCTGGACCAAGCCAGCCCTATCCATCATTGGGATGGATATTCCGAGCGTTGCCGTCTCATCCAACACACTGCTGCCGTCGGCGCGGGCGAAATTCAGCATGCGACTGGCTCCCGGGCAGGATCCGCAGGCCGCGATGGCTGCTGTTGAGCGGCATGTGCTGAAGAACGCCCCCTTCGGCGCCAGGGTGAGCTTCACTCCCGGCGAATCCGGCAACCCCTTCTCGACCGACACCTCGGAGCCTGCGGCGCAGCTTGCGCTCTGGTCCCTCCATCAGGCGTGGGGAACCGAGGCGGTAGAAGCAGGAATCGGCGGTTCCATCCCCTTCATCGCCGATTTGACGGAGGTCTATCCCGAAGCCCAGATCCTGGTCACCGGCGTCGAGGATCCGGACTCCCGCGCACACAGTGCCAACGAATCGCTGCACCTTGAGGAGTTCAGCCGCGCAGTACTTGCCGAGGCGCTCCTGCTCGCCGGGCTGAACACCGAAACACGTTAGTTGCCTCGGGCGGACCCGCCGCTGTCTGAAGCGTCGAGGAATTCTCGCGACGTATGGTTCGTTACATAGCTGGGCACTGCGCAAGTACCGGACGTACCATGGATAGTGGCCGGTGCCGCAAGGTACTGGAGGCCATCTGCTGCTTGAGCCCGCACACCTGATCGGGTGTGAGCCGAAGCGGTCGGCACGAAGCTAAGGAGAACGCACAACTTATGAGCACATCAACCAGCGAACCGACCACCGACACGGTGGCAGCGAACGAGCTGCCGGTTCACGAGGTAGCCCTGTCCGACGTCGCTGCGAATAAGGTCCGCAGCTTACTTGAGCAGGAAGGGCGCACCGACCTCCGGCTCCGGGTGGCTGTGCAGCCCGGCGGGTGCTCGGGACTCATCTACCAGCTTTATTTCGATGAGCGGGTCCTCGACGGCGACGCGGTGCGCGAATTCGACGGCGTGGAAGTCATCGTCGACCGAATGAGCGTACCCTACCTCGCGGGGGCCTCAATTGACTTCGAGGACACCATTTCCAAACAGGGTTTCACTATCGATAATCCCAACGCGGGCGGGTCCTGCGCCTGCGGCGATTCGTTCCACTAGAGTTTCGACTTCGAAGCCTCCGCAGGGTCCTGAAACAGGTCCCTGCGGAGGCTTTGTTGTCACATGATGGCTGCCGTTGCGGGTAAGCTCTACAGTGAGTAGTAAAACTGAAAGTGCACCGCGATTCTCGATCACAGATTGTGTAATTGGTGTGCACGGGAGATGCTGTCACCGTCGGTGACACCGCACGTAAGAAAAGGAAGGGCCGTCTGTGAGTTCGCAGGACCGAACCGGCAGCCGACGCGCAAGGATTCTCAAAGTCTCAAGCCTCGTAGTAGTGGCTGCGCTGTTCTTGTCTGGTTGTTCATCGGAAGTCCAAAAGGGTTGGTTGCCTGCTGAACGCGACAACACCAACCACACCGGCCGGATCATTGACCTCTGGGTCAATTCCTGGATCGCCGCGTTGATTGTCGGCATTATCACCTGGGGTCTGATCATCTGGTGCATCGTTGCCTACCGCCGTCGTCGCAACGAGACTGGGTATCCCCGGCAGATCAGCTACAACCTTCCGCTGGAAGTGTTCTACCTGACCATTCCGCTCTTCATGGTGCTGGTGTTCTTCTACTTCACCGACCGCGACCAGCAGGCGATTGACGCCCGTGTGGAAGACCCTGACGTCATCATTGACGTCCGTGGCAAGCAGTGGTCCTGGGACTTCAATTACGTGTTGGAGAACAAGTACGACGCCGGAGTCCAGGCACAGCTCGACGGCGAGCCGGGCGTACCGGAAACGCTGCCAACGTTGTATCTGCCCGTGAATCAGACCGTCGAGTTCCGCCTCAATGCTCGCGACGTGCTGCATTCCTTCTGGATCCCTGCGTTCCTCCAGAAACGGGACATGATTCCCGAGCGGGAAAACTACATCACGCTGACCCCCACCCGTGAGGGTGTGTTCGAGGGCAAGTGCGCAGAGCTTTGCGGCGAGTACCACTCCGAGATGCTGTTCAACGTAGCGGTCGTTTCCGAAGAGGAGTACGAGGCGCATCTTGAAACCCTTGAGGACGGGCAGCTCGGCGAAGAGTACGACCGCAACCCGCAAGGTGTGGAAGAAGGCGAAAGCCCGAGCAGTGTCAACGATCAAATTGGGCAGGATTAGTTAGATGTCTACTTACGAATACACCGCAGAGGAAGCCGGCACCACCGTCGCGCCGCGCGTTGTGCCCCGGTCCAAGGGTCGGATCGTCGTCAACTGGATCACCTCGACCGACCACAAGACCATCGGGTACATGTACCTGATCGCTTCTTTCGTCTTTTTCTGCCTCGCCGGCGTGATGGCGCTGGTCATCCGCGCTGAACTGTTTGAGCCGGGTATGCAGATCCTGCAGACGAAGGAGCAGTACAACCAGCTCTTCACGATGCACGGCACGGTCATGCTGTTGATGTTCGCTACCCCGCTGTTTGCCGGGTTCACAAACGTCATCATGCCGCTGCAGATCGGCGCACCGGATGTCGCGTTCCCACGGCTGAACGCACTGGCCTTCTGGTTCTTCCTGTTCGGCAGCACCATCGCCGTGTCCGGCTTCATCACACCGCAGGGTGCAGCCTCATTCGGCTGGTTCGCGTATGCGCCACTCTCGAATACTACGTTCTCGCCCGGTGTCGGCGGTGACTTATGGGTCTTTGGACTTGCACTATCGGGCTTCGGAACAATCCTTGGCGCGGTGAACTTCATCACCACCATCATCTGTATGCGTGCCCCCGGCATGACTATGTGGCGTATGCCGATCTTCACGTGGAACGCTTTGGTCACCTCGATTCTTGTCCTAATGGCATTCCCGCCGCTGGCAGCCGCCCTCTTCGCACTCGGTGCCGACAGACGGTTCGGAGCCCACATCTTCGATCCGGACAACGGCGGAGCCATTCTCTGGCAGCACCTCTTCTGGTTCTTCGGTCATCCGGAGGTGTACATCATTGCCCTGCCGTTCTTCGGCATCGTCTCCGAGATCTTCCCGGTCTTCAGCCGCAAGCCGATCTTCGGTTACAAGGGCCTGGTATACGCCACCATCGCGATCGCCGCGCTGTCCGTCACCGTGTGGGCGCACCACATGTACGTGACCGGTGCCGTGCTGCTGCCGTTCTTCGCCTTCATGACAATGCTCATCGCTGTACCGACCGGCGTGAAGTTCTTCAACTGGATAGGCACCATGTGGCGGGGCTCAATCACGTTCGAAACCCCGATGCTCTGGAGCCTTGGCTTCCTCGTCACCTTCCTCTTCGGCGGTCTGACGGGAATCATCCTCGCGTCTCCACCGCTGGACTTCCACGTCTCCGACACCTACTTCGTGGTTGCGCACTTCCACTACGTGGTCTTCGGAACCGTTGTCTTCGCGATGTTCGCCGGCTTCTACTTCTGGTGGCCGAAGTGGACAGGAAAGATGCTCAACGAGCGCCTGGGCAAGATCCACTTCTGGATGCTTTTCCTCGGCTTCCACGGAACCTTCCTGATCCAGCACTGGCTTGGAGTCATCGGTATGCCTCGGCGGTACGCCGACTACCTTCCCGAGGACATGTTCACCGCGATGAACCAGTTCTCCACCATTGCATCCTTCGTTTTGGGCGCATCACTCATCCCATTCTTCTGGAATGTGTACGTCACGTGGAGAAGCGGCACCAAGGTCGAGGTCGATGATCCGTGGGGTTTCGGAGCATCGCTTGAGTGGGCGACTTCCTGCCCGCCTCCGCGTCACAACTTCACCTCTTTGCCGCGCATTCGGTCAGAGCGCCCTGCGCTTGACCTGCATCACCCCGAACTGGCGCAATGGCATACACCAAGCTCGCCGGCACCGGCAGCCCAGCTGCTCGGATCCGCTGATCGGAAGGACGGTTAGGTGAAAGTCGAAACACGGCTCTTTTTCTACGGCGTGCCCTTTTTCGTTCCCGTGGCGTTGATTTACGGGTTCCTCACCAACTGGTCCGAGTGGGTCGGCATCATCGGCATCCTTCTGGTGGGTGGGCTTTCCCTCATGATCGGCTTCTACC
Organism: Arthrobacter pigmenti; assembly: GCF_011927905.1. Lineage (NCBI taxonomy): Bacteria > Bacillati > Actinomycetota > Actinomycetes > Micrococcales > Micrococcaceae > Arthrobacter > Arthrobacter pigmenti. Next base: position 1,614,394 of record NZ_JAATJL010000001.1, on the reverse strand, counting down.
TCGGCTTCACCGGACGCCGGGTTGGACTGCGTCCTGAAGACCGTCGCGACGCCGAGATCCACGAGGGTTCCGGTGAGCAGGGACACTTCAGCCCATGGAGCTGGTGGCCCCTTGTACTTGGGCTCTCGGCAGCAGGCGGCTTCCTGGGCCTGGCTGTCGGCTGGTGGATTCTCTACATCTCGGCAGGTCTGGCCGCTATCGCCCTAGTCGGCTGGGTCTACGAATACAGCAGGGGAGACCACGCTCACTAGCCAATAGCCCGAAATCGAGTAGGTGGGCCGGGTTTCCCGGCCCACCTCTCACACCACCGTACGTGCGGGCCTCGCATACGGCGGTTCGTCAGGGTGTCCTGTAGCGATACCAGGCATCGTGAAGGAATATCAGCCCGAGTGTGTTCCAGTGCTCGTTGGGCAATGCCCGCTGAAGGATTGGGGATCCGGCGACCCGCCAGTAGCCCTTGCTGCTCATGCCCCACTCCCGGGCCTGTTGAGGCCGGATGCCGAGCTTTCGCAGGTTAGCCACGCGCGCCCGTCCGCGTTTCCATTCCTTCCAGCGGATCTGACGCATCCGCCGCCGGAACCATTCATCCATATCCGCAAACTTCCGCGGAGTCTCGGCCAGACGGAAATATCCCATCCAGCCCCGGATATACCGGTTCAGCAGTGTGATGCGCTCACCCATCGAGATGCTCCACTTCCGCGACGTCAACTGCTTGATCCGCGCCTTGGCCCGTTTCAGGGCCTTCGGCGCGACGCGCAGCTTCGCCCCGGAAGCGGTGAAGAAGAAGGCATAGCCCAGCAATGTAGCTACGCTTGCCGGACTGCTCTTCGACTTCTGGCGGTTCACCCTCAGTTTCAGGTCCTGCTCCAGTACTTTCGTGCACTGGTCCAGCACCCTCCCGGCTGCCCGTTTGCTCCGAACGAAGACCCTGATGTCATCGGCGTACCGGACGAACCGGTGGCCGCGCGACCACATCAACTGGTCAAAGTCATCGAGCATGATGTTGCTCAGCAACGGCGACAGCGGCGACCCCTGCGGGGTGCCTTCCTCCGTCGGCTGTTTCACACCATCGGCCATGATCCCCGCCTCAAGATAACGGCGGATCAGGCGCAGCAGCCGCTTGTCCTTCACTTTCCGCGCAATCCGGGCCATCAAAGCGTCATGGTTGACCCGATCGAAGAACGTATCCAGATCAACCTCGATCACCCACTTATAGCCCTGTCCGATCACGGTCCGGGCAACCCGGACCGCATCATGGGCGCTCTTGTTCGGCCGGAACCCATACGAAACCGGCACGAACCCCGGATCAAAGACCGGAACAAGCACCTGCGCGATCGCCTGCTGGATCAACCGATCCAGCACGGCCGGCACGCCCAACCTCCGCTCACCCCCGTCAGGCTTGGGAATCAAAACCTGACGCACCGGTTGCGGGCGGTACGTGCCCGAATCAAGACTCTCCCGAACACCTTCCCAGTGTCCTAAGCACCACGAACGGAGCTCGTCCGTACGCAGTCCGTCAGCACCAGGGGCACCCCGGTTCGCCTCGACACGGCGTAACGCAACCAACAGGTTCTCCCGCGAAAACACACGTTCCCACAGATCCCCCGCCTGGCCGCTGACAGTATTACCGACATCCGCCGGGACATCACTACGCTCAGGCAGGGGCACTCTCGGATTCACCGATACCTCCATCTACTCTGGCCCGCGCACGGCGGGATGGCTGCGATCAACGTAATGTCCACGAGCGATGCCCGTTCAACACGTCATCTCCTAACGTTCGGCCCTTCCCAGCAACCATCACTGATTCCCGCCGGTACTATGGCCTCGGCTGACTTCTGCCCCATCAACACAGCCCTTAAAGCAATGTCGCCCCACCCATTGACAGCGGTAGAGCACTGGGACAGACCTCCCCGGATAAGAACATTTACTTTCCCCCTGCCGCCGCCGCATTTACACCCCGACCGTTTCGGTGGAACGGGCTTCAGCTTCGCGTGCAGCCTTACCCCGATCGGAATGCCTTCTATGCGGTTCGTGTCCCTCGGTGCAGGGATTCGCCTCCGGCTTCCTTCCCACCCCACCTCGCGATGACGCAGTTGCCATCGGCTAAGAGTTAAACCACCTTCTCCTCCAGAGGACTTCCACCTCCAAGCAAATGCCCATGCCGGGCGTACACGCTGAAGAGGTTCCACACCGCAGGGTGTGGAACCTCTTCACGGTTCAGGTGGTACGGATGTGCCGATCCAAAGGAATGCACACTGTCCGCAATAGAATGGACGCGGTAGTACTCAGACCGAATTGGTCCTCGGGAGGAACGATGGCGGATCCGCTGCGCGGTATGCAGACCTCCCTGGGAGGTGACGGGGCGAAGCACGTCCAGCTTCGTGAAGTGCTCAGGGAATATATCCTCCAGCACGCCGAGCCGGGGACAGCTATTCCCTCCGAGCGCAAACTGACCGAGCACTTCGGTGTTGCGCGCATGACTGTGCGTCACGCAATAGACGCGCTCGTGGCAGAAGAGGTACTGGAGCGGATCGTCGGGCTGGGAACGTTTGTCTCACACAGCAAACTGGACCTGCAGATGAAGCTCACCTCGTACAGCGAGGAGATGCACCGCCGCGGGATGGTTCCGGATGCGAGAGTGCTCAGCTTCGAGCAGATGGCTGCCACTCCGCTCATCGCCCGTGAGCTTCAGATCGAACAGGGCACCCAGGTGATCCGGTTTCGGCGGCAACTGCTCGCGGACAAGGAACCGATGAGCGTAGACGAGAACTTCATTCCGGCGCACCGGGTTCCGGGCATACTCGAGGACGATCCACCGACATCGCTGTACAACGTGCTCAGCGAGCGTTTCGGGCTGGTGATGGAGTGGGGCGAGGATACCGTGGAGGCGACTGCGGCGTCACCCTCTATTGCCCGCTTGTTGAACGTGGAAATGGGAGCTCCGCTGCTCAAGATCCAACGCCATGCGTACGTTGCTCGCGCGATGGTTGACTACTCGGTTTCCTACTACCGTGCGGACCGCTACAAGCTGTGGGTGCCGCTTCAGCGGCCCGGAGTGCGTACCCCCAGAACCTACACACCAAAGCGCTTGTCCTGAATCTTGAAGCACTGCCGATCAAATTTCAACGGGGAGGGCTACTTCGCATAAGAGAGGAGCGGGCCGCCCAATGCCCGGGCGACCCGCTCCTTCTTTATGACGAATCTTGCCAATTAGTGGCTCGAGATCGACGCCTTGTCATGCTCATTCGCAACCTCGCCGTGGTGGCCGTGCGAGTGTGCCTCTTCAAGCTCAGCCGGAGTAACGGGCGCAACGCGATCCTCGAAGAAGAACCTGGAAGCCCAGGCACGGCGCTTCTCACCCTTCGTGATGTGTCCGTTGACGTCAGCCTGGGCCGGCAGCACCTGCGGAGAGTCAAACGTGGTCAACTTGTAGCGCTTGTACTCGTCGACCGGCTCGTGAACCTCGATGAACTCACCGTGAGGCAGTCGAACGATGCGTCCGGTCTCACGACCGTGCAGAACGATCTCCCGATCCTTCCGCTGCAGCGCCAGAGCGATGCGGCGCGCCACGATGAAGCCAATCACTGGGCCGATGAAGAACAGCGCACGGAGCCAATACGTGACGTCGTTCAGGGACACCATAAAGTGCGTAGCAATGAGGTCGGAACTCGCTGCCGCCCACATCACGCAGTAGAACACGACGCCAGCTACTCCGACACCGGTGCGGGTCGGCGCATTGCGCGGGCGGTCCAGCAGGTGGCGCTCCCGCCGATCCTTGGTTACCCAGGCTTCAATCCACGGCCATGCGAAGAGCATGGTGAACACAATGCCGGCGGGCACAAGAGCCGGCAGCAGGACGTTCAGCGACAGTGTGTTAACACCCCATGGGAAGGGAATCTCCCATTCGAACGGGAATCCGGCGATGATTCCCGGCATGAGGCGCAACGCACCGTCAACCCATCCGATATACCAGTCCGGCTGGGTACCTGCAGACACCGGGGAGGGGTCGTAGGGTCCGTAGTTCCAGATCGGGTTGATCGTGAAGGCCGCCGAGATAGCGGCAACCACGCCGAACACGATGAAGAAGAAGCCACCGGCTTTGGCCGCGTAGACCGGACCAACCGGGAAACCCACCACATTGTCGTTTGTGCGGCCCGGGCCGGGGAACTGCGTGTGCTTGTGAACCACCACCAGGAAGAGATGGATCGCGATCAACAAAAGAATGAGGGCAGGAATCAAAAGGATGTGCAGAACATACAACCGCGGAATGATTTCCGTGCCTGGAAACTCGCCTCCGAAAAGGAAGAAACTGATGTACGTGCCCACAACGGGAATGGACTTGATAACGCCGTCGATGATGCGCAGCCCGTTGCCGGAGAGGAGATCGTCAGGCAGTGAATAACCAGTGAACCCCGCTGCCATGGCCAGGATAAGCAGTACGCCGCCGATCACCCAGTTGAGCTCGCGGGGTTTGCGGAATGCACCTGTGAAGAACACGCGGAGCATATGTACTGAGACAGCAGCCACAAAGAGCAGCGCTGACCAGTGATGCACCTGCCGCATGAAGAGGCCACCGCGGATATCAAAGGAGATATCCAGTGATGAGGAGTACGCCACGGACATCTCAATCCCGCGAAGCGGCACGTAGCTGCCGTCGTAGTGGGTCTCTGCCATCGAAGGGTCGAAGAAAAAAGTCAGAAAGGTACCCGAAAGCAGGAGGATCACAAACGAGTAGAGTGCAACCTCGCCGAACATGAACGTCCAGTGATCGGGAAATATCTTGCGGCCGAACTCCTTGACCATGGCGGAACCGCCCACCCGGGTGTCAACGAAGTTGGTGATCTTACCGACGCTTGTTTTGGGCTGGTATTCGCGCCCAGCTGCCGAGCTGCTCATCTCAGCCACGCTCCCAGTAACTTGGTCCTACGGGTTCTTGGAAGTCGCTCGTCGCCACCAGATAGCCCTCATCATCCACTGAGATGGGTAGCTGGGGGAGCGGACGGACGGCCGGGCCGAAGATAACCTTACACTCCTGCGTGAGGTCGAAGGTCGACTGGTGGCACGGACACAGCAGGTGGTGCGTCTGCTGCTCGTAAAGGGCTACCGGACAGCCCACATGTGTACAGATCTTGGAGTAGGCAACGATGCCTTCGAAGCCCCAATCTTCGCGTCCTGGCGACGGGTTGAGGGACTCCGGCTTCAAACGCATGAGGAGAACAACAGCCTTGGCCTTCTCTTCAAGTTTGTGCTCGGACTCGTTGAGTCCCTCCGGAATGACGTGGAAAGCAGAGCCGATGGTTACATCGGAAGCCTTGATCGGAGTGCCGCTCGGGTCGCGGGTGAGGCGTACGCCCTCATCCCACATGGTCTGACGAAGTACGTCGCCGGGAAGCGGTCCCAGGTCCCGGAAGATGGCAATCGCGGGGAAGATCGCCAAAATGCTGGCACCCAGGAGAGTGTTCCTGATTAGCGGGCGGCGCTTGATCCCCGATTCTTCGAGAATGTCTCCGACAATCTTTTCGGCGTCGGCGCGGTCTGCCTCGGGCCTGATTTCGTGCCGGTCTTCTGAAATTTCGTGATCCGGCATCAGGGTCTTGGCCCAGTGCACAATTCCCACTCCGATGCCCAGCATCGCGAACGCTGTGCCGAGGCCGAGCAGCAGGTTCTGCAGACGGAGCGTCCCGATTGTCTGGTCCAACGGGATGGCGAAGTACCCGAAGAAGAAGAGGACTGTTCCGAATATCGAAACGAGGAACAGCACTCCGACCTGACGCTCTGCGCGCTTCTCCGCGCGGGGATCGGTGTCAGCCAAACGAGGCCGGTGCGGCGGGAGCCCAGGATCCTGGAACTTCTGCACGCCGCCCTGACCGGGCTTAGCTACGGTGCCCGTTTGTTCCGGGCTGCCGTGACTATGGTCGGCCATGATCCCTCTCATCCTTCTTTAGAAACTTCACTCATCAATCCTGTGTATTTAGTTCTTACGGTTTCCGCTGCCGCGCCTACGACGAGCGCGAAGTGAGCCAGACAGTGAATGCGATGATTACGCCCAGGCCTGCGACCCAGATAAACAGCCCCTCGGAAACTGGTCCCAGCGATCCCAGGTCAGCTCCGCCGGGGGAGCCCTGTTCCTCGATGATGTTCAGGAACGCAATGATGTCCTGCTTGTCTTCGGGCGTGATGTTTGCGTCACTGAAGACCGGCATGTTCTGCGGCCCGGTGACCATGGCCTCGTAGATGTGCTTGTTGCTCACGCCTTCAAGCGACGGAGCGAACTTTCCGCGCGTGAGCGCACCGCCAGCGGCAGCCGCGTTATGACACATGGCGCAGTTGATACGGAAGAGCTCACCGCCGTTGGCGGGATCGACATCCTCGCCGGAAACGTCCAGCAGTTCCTCTCCGGGTATAGCCGGCCCGGCGCCAAGAGAAGCGACGTACGCGGCCATCTGGCTGATCTGCTCGTCAGTGAACTGGACTGGCTTCTCGAGTGCTTGCGGCCCTTGCATCTGAAGAGGCATGCGTCCTGTTCCGACCTGGAAGTCGACGGCTGCGGCTCCGACACCGACCAGGGAGGGGCCGTCCTCGGTGCCCGCCGCTCCCATTCCGTGACAGGTGGCGCAGTTGGCGACGAAGAGCTTTTCCCCTTCTTCAATGTCGCTTGCAGAAACGGCTGTCTGCGCTTTGGCTTCATTCGCGTTGCTCGCAATGGCATAGATGCCGCCGGTTAACAACAGCCCCATCAGCAGCAGCGCTATTGCTGCAAGGGGGTGGCGCCGCCTCTGCGAAAGTGCCTTCACGTCCTGATTCCTGCCTTCTGTATTGCCTTTGTACGTTGCACAGTTGGTGCCAGTCCCGGTCGCGACCGCCACGCTAATTCTACCCCGGGTAGAAAAGGGTTCAAGAGAAATCTACTTCAAGAAGTAGATGATGATGAACAGGCCGATCCAGACCACGTCCACGAAGTGCCAGTAATAGGAAGTGACGATGGCTGATGTGGCTTCGAAGTGGCCGAAACGTTTGGCGGCATAAGCGCGGCCAATGATGAAGAGGAACGCAATCAGCCCTCCGATGACATGAAGTCCGTGGAAGCCGGTAGTGATGTAGAACGAGGAGCCATAGGCATTGGAGGAGAGGGATACGCCCTCTGCAACAAGTTCGGCGTATTCGTAAGCCTGCACAGCAACAAAGACTGCTCCCATGAGGAAGGTCAGCAGGTACCACTCGACCATGCCCCACCTGGCCATGTTGAACATCCCGCCGATCCGCCGCGGCTGGAGGCGCTCGGCCGCGAAGACGCCCATCTGGCAGGTGAAGGAACTTGACACCAGGATGATGGTGTTGACCAGTGCGAACGGTACGTTCAGCTTCTCCGTCTCGGCAGCCCAGAGCTCGCCCGAAGTGGAGCGCAATGTGAAATACATGGCGAAGAGGCCGGCAAAGAACATGAGTTCACTGGAAAGCCACACAACCGTGCCGACCGAAACCATGTTCGGCCTGTTCAGAGTTGGATGCGCAGTGGAGTTTGGGGCATGGGTCGCTGTCGTCACCCTGACATTATGTCTCTAAAGATGCCCAGTTCACCAATGCGAAACCGCCTCGGCGTGGCCCGTCTGCACGCGTGATGACCTTCCCGGCCAATAACGGCGCGGGAGTAATAACGTCATGACTTTCTACATTTCGTAGATAACCTAGGTGAGTGACTCCGATTTCCGCACCGGCGCCAAGTTCCACTACCTGGCCGAAACTGATTTCCGCCCTCATCGCAGGCAGGGATCTCACGGCATCACAGACCCGCTGGGCGATGGAATCCATTATGGAGGGCGAGGCAACTCATGCGCAGGTGGCCGGCTTCCTGGTCGGCCTGCAGAGCAAAGGGGAGTCCGTTCAGGAACTGCTTGGCCTTGTCGAAGCGATGCTCGCACGCGCGCATCGCATTCAGGTTTCGGGAAGAACCCTGGACATCGTCGGCACAGGCGGTGACGGTCTCGACACGCTGAATATTTCCACGATGTCTTCCCTCGTGGCTGTTGGCGCGGGTGCGCGGGTGGTTAAGCACGGGAACCGCAGTGCGTCGTCGTCGGCCGGAGCCGCTGATGTGATCGAAGCGCTGGGCGTGCGCCTTGACCTGTCGATTGAGGACGTCGCACGTTCAGCGGAGGAGGCGAGCATCACTTTCTGCTTCGCCCAGGTTTTTCATCCCTCGATGCGCCACGTTGCAGTGCCGCGCCGGGAACTTGGCGTTCCGACAGCTTTCAACTTCCTGGGTCCGTTGAGCAACCCGGCCGGTGTCGAGGCCCAGGCGATGGGGTGCGCCAATGAACGAATGGCTCCGCTGATGGCGGGTGTACTGGCTGCACGGGGCATCCGGGCTCTCGTTTTCCGTGGCAGCGATGGCCGGGACAAGTTAACGACCAGCGGATCGTCGACTATCTGGGAGGTGCGCGCGGGTGAAGTCACCGAACACACCGTTCACCCGGAGGAATTCGGCATCTCTGTTGTGCCCGTCGAAGCGCTCAAAGGCTCCGATGCGCAAAGCAATGCAAAGGTAGTACGCGATGTCCTTGCAGGTGCGCGCGGACCGGTGCGTGACGCCGTCGTTCTCAACGCGGCGGCAGGGCTGGTGGCCCTTGACACCGACCATTCCGCGGCGCTGACGGACAGGATTAACCGTCAGATGGTCCGGGCCGCCGCGTCGATCGATTCGGGTGCGGCGCAGGCAGCCCTTGACCGCTGGGTTGCGGTGACCGGGCAATAGCGGGCCCGCCCGCTGCTATCCCTCGAAACCGAGGGAGAAAGCGGCATCGAGGTCGTGCTTCGAGTAGGACCTGAACGCTATCTGCGTTGTGGTCGATTCGACGCCCTCGATCTTGGAGAGGCGGTCGGCGATGACATCTGCGAGGTCTTCGTGGCGGTTGACACGGGCTATCGCGATGAGATCCCACTCACCGGTCACCGAATACACCTCGCTGATCCCGTCGATCTCCGAAATTTCCTGGGCGGACTCGGGGATGCGGGAGGCATCGGTCTGGATAAGCACGAACGCTGTGATCATGAGGCTGCTCCTTGATTCTGGGCGGGGGAGTGGTGGGCAGAAGATTGCCGACGACGACGACGGCGCACGGCACCCAGCGTCGCGGCCACGAGCCGGGGGAAGACGAGGAACAGCGCCAGAACGACCACGGCGACGATCTGGAAGGCCGGTGCTGCGCTTTCACCGAACCAAACCCGAAGCATCAGACCGCCCACGGCGGTTCCGAGCCACATCGGGACGCCCGTACGCAGCGGCGCCGCGGGCCGACGCCAGGCTAGGCAGGCGAGATACGTCATGGAGTACGCAGCGAGGAACGGGGCAGCGGTCGCTAATGCTCCGGGCAGGGATACCGCATCGTAGTGCGAAGCCTGTCCAAGGAAAGCGAAGACCAGGATGAGGGCGATGTCCACAAGCGCCCACACCAGTCGAATCTGTGCCGGTGCCCTTGTCATGGAATCAGCCTACTGGCACAGCGCTTCTGGATCCGTACCCGCCGAACCGTTTCCCCTCGTCGCTTCGAGGCCTACCCTTGGAACATGTGCAGGAATATCAGAACACTTCACAACTTTGAGCCCGCTGCCACCAGCGACGAAGTGCAGGCCGCCGCGCTCCAGTATGTGCGTAAGGTCAGCGGTGCCACGAAGCCCTCGAAGGCGAATCAGGAAGTCTTCGACAGGGCTGTAGCGGACATCACAGCCATCACTGAGCGCCTATTGGCTGACCTCGTCACCTCCGCTCCGCCCAAGGACCGGGACGAGGAAGCAGCAAAGGCGAAGGAACGCTCAGCGAAGCGGTTCGCGACGGCCTAGGGGAGTACTGCCCAACAGAAAAAGATGCTGGGCAGATCGGTTCATGTGGGGCAGTATTATCACGTGGCGCGCCGTAGACGTGCATCTGGGTTCACCAGGCACCGGCCGCTACAGCCGAAGTACCAGGAGATCAACCATGAGCGCTCGTTTGAATCCCTATCTTGGTTTTCGCGATACTGCCAAGGATGCGATGACCTATTACCAGTCAGTCTTTGGTGGCGAACTCACGCTCAGCACGTTCCGCGACTTCCATGCGAGCGAGGACGAAGCCGAACTCGACAAGATCATGCACGGGATGCTCACCACCGATAACGGCATGGTCCTCATGGCCGCCGACACACCGAACAGCATGGATTACAACCCGGGCAACACTTTCTCCATCTCACTCAGCGGTGAGGACGAGAATGAACTGCAGGGCTACTGGGACCGGCTCGCCGGCGAGGGCACGGTTACCGTCCCACTCGAGGTGGCTCCGTGGGGAGATCGCTTCGGCATGTGCACAGACAAGTTCGGCGTTGCCTGGCTGATCAACATCGCGGGAACATCCCCGCAGCAGTAGCGGATTCGAGCAGGCAGAGGATCTGGGGACGCACTCTCAACCGTTTACTGGTAACGGTGCATATTTGTTTTCGAACTATTCGGCGTCGGGCCAGGAAGTATCTTCCGCTCGGCCGGGAGCTTTTTAGTGGGCGCGTACTTGTTGCCGTAACTGCTGAGAAGGGGTCGACTACTTTGGTTCGCGACGTCGTCTCTTCCGCTCCGTCACAAACAGAGCCCCCAGAGCTACGAAAACCACAACAGGCATAGCGAACGTCAGCGGTCTGAGGAGGTCTGGAAAGGAAGCGGCAAGTATCGCCAGGACCAGGATGAGTGCCACCGCTGGCAAAATGAAGGCGGCTCGCAGCTTCATATCGATGCCATTCTGACCGGCCATGGGCTTTTCCTTTCCTACTGCGCTGGCGCCAATTGGGGAAGCCTTCAGCAATTCGCCCCGAAGCATGTGGAATGGGGCGGCTTCAGTCGTAGTGAAGGCTCCCGGTCCTACGGTGTCAGCCATTATCCGCGCTGGTTAGCTTCTTGGATAGCGGGACCAAGGTTCTGCTGCTGCGGTGGCATGTTTTTGGGTGACTTGATAGCTGTAGCCGAGCATTTCTGCGACGAGCGGGGCGGGCACCTCGTTGACGAGAGCGCGGAGGGCTGCGTTGCGTGCGCCTAGGAGGTTGATGCCGGTTTCCCGGAGCCGTTCCATGAGGGTGTTGGGGTGGATGTGCTGCCCTGCGCGGTAGCCGGGGAACAGCCATTCGCTGCCCGAGCTGCTGCCGGTGCGCATGTTGGGCCGTGAGGCCAGGTGATCTGTGAGCAGTGAGGCGAAAGGTTCCGGTACTGGCGCTGGATCTCCGTCGCCGAGTGACAGTCGCAGGCCATCGGGCGTGAGGATCACATCTGTGCTTTTCATCGCGGCGATCTTCACGACTGGCTGGGCGTAGAGCAGCAGGAAGGCGACAGCGACGCGGTAAGGCAGGGTATCTATATTGTCGATCAGGCAGGCTTTGAGCATTGCGAGCCGCTGTGCCTGGCCTAGAACTGGCACGGTCCTGGCTTGTCGGAATCCGATGGTGATGTTGGTGCAGGTCCGGTTCTTTACCGCCCAGACGAAGAAGGTTCTGATGGCGTGTCTGGTGGTGGGGCCGTCGGCCAGCCATGCGTCGACGTCAGCTTGGACGCAGGAGGCGGCGGTCCGTCCGTCGGTGAGCTTGAGCCAGGTGAGGAATTTGATGGTTTCGGTGATTTCCTGCTTCGCGCTGTGTACTGGGCCGCGGGTGGGTTTCCCGTCTGCAGAGAGGCTCCGGATGCGTCGCAGGTGGTGCCACCGGGCAAAGGATTCAACGGGTCGTCTGATGTCGGCGTCGTCAACGTCCGCGAGCTTGTTGGTGAGCCATCGTTCGAAGAGGGCGAGGTAGTGGTCCCTGTTTGGGAGTAGCTTGTGGTGGGTGAGCAGGCTGCGCATGTGTTCCACCCGCAGGCTGTTTGGTTCCTTGTCCAGCGCTTCATTGCTGAGGGGGATCTCGCCGGTGGCAAGCCGGGCGAGCAAATCGCGGACACCGGGTTTGCGCAGCCAGGTGAGGATGCTTTCGGGTCGTTGGGCTCCGCAGAGCGCGCCGAGCATTTTCGTCGCCGTCGTTTCCGATCCCCGGGCCTCATCGACGCGCAGCAGGGCGGTGAGGTCGTCCCGAAGTGAGCACCCCGCGCAAGTGTTCTGGCGGTAGTGCTCGGTTTCCGTGCCGCAGTGGGAGCAGTGGTAATCCTGGGTGATACCTGTGCAATCGACGCAGACCGGTTGGTCGCCGTGGGCAGCGGACCGCCCGGGAAGCATGCGTTCGGTTCGGCAGCTGGGGCAGGTCCCGTGCGTGCGCATGGCGACGGTGAAGCAGGTCCCGCAGATCCTGCCTTCTGGCCAGCTGGCGCGGTGCCTGCTGGCTGCCCTGGAGCATCTGTCGCAGGTGAACGCCCCTGTCGTGCGGGGCCGGCCGCGGACGACAATCCGCGGTGTAATTTCAGCCGTCATCGCGGATCACGCGGGCCCGTTTGGGCCGGATGGTCTTGTTCAGGTCCACGACGTTGGCGTCGGAGGCGACCTTGCGGACCTTGGCATCCGTTGCCGTGACGGTCACGAGGTCCTCGGGTCCGCAGGAGAAGATGTCGCAGAGCGCAGCGATCATCATCAGTGAAACGCGTTCCGGGCGCTGGGTGACGAGCCGATAGACCTGGGAGGCAGAGAGTTCGATGCCGCGTTCCTTCAGCAACGGGCTCAGGTCGGTGCTGTTGTGCATTCCTCGGGCTGCCATGAGTTCCGCAAGCCGCCACCGGTAGTCGATCTCTCGTTTCATGAGGTTCAGTCTTTCATTCCGGCCAGTGCATCCCTGATGGTCGAGTCCAGGGCGCGGCGCAGTGTTTTGACGCGGTAGTCGCTGGAAACGGACGTGTAGAGGGCCGTGGTCGAGGCGTGTTCGTGCCCGGCCTGGTGCTGAACAAACAGAGGGTCCATGCCGGCCTCAATCAGGTGGGTGACGTAGGAGCGGCGCAACGAGTGGATGTCCAGTCCGGGGGAGAGGCCCAGGTCTTCGCAGTAGCGGTTGAACCTGCGGTTCAGCGCCGTCTCGGAAACCAGGGTTCCGCGCTCGGAGGGGAATAGGTCCAGCCCGTCAATCATGTGTGGGCGGCCGCGTTCGAGCCAATCGGCGACAATCTCCGCCGACCAGTCAAAAACCGTTAGGACGCTGCGGCGTTTCGGGGGAGAACCCCGCATGGCCTTCCCATAGCGGACCTGCAGCACCCCGTACTTGCCGAACTCCCGGGCGTGCGGGTTCCGGGCAAAATCCGCGGACTGGAGATGCCTGACCTCATTGCGTCGTAGACCCCAGCTATAGGCCACCTTGAACAGAACGGCATCGCGGTAGGCCGGCAGCCAGCCCTTGCGACCCAGGGCCGCGATCCGGTCCACCTCGTCATCGGCCCGGTCAAAGAAGGCCTGCAGTTCCTGCCGGGTGAAGGGGCGCCGGACAGGAGCTGACTCTGTTGCCTGGGCATGGACCGCGGTGTTCCAGTCAAAGCAGACCTGAGCAGGGTGCGTTCCGAAGTACTGTTCGCAGACCCGGTCCCAGCCATACTCAGGCGACGCTGCATATGCGCAGAACGCCCTCAGTGCTGCCTGATAGCTCCGGATGGTGGACTGCGCGGCGTGCTTCACGCTGCGCAGATCCCCGAAGAACTCGTCCACGTGGGCCGGCGTCCACTGCCATGGATATTCGTTCGTAGGCTCCTGGAACCGCGTCACCAGCCGTTCCCGGCCCTCGATGGTGCCAAACGCCAGGTTGCGGCTCAACTGCTGGTTGCGCCAGCCAGTGAGCATCTGGGTGAACACGTGGTCCTCCAGGTGAAGGAAACGCACAGCGCCGAAGTCGAGCACCCGTCCCGCTGAATCGACCGCCACCAAGCCTCCTGATACACTGCATTTGATGCAAGAATCATGCAATTAATGCGAAACCCGTGCAAATCCACGGATCAGAAGGCTGTTCCAGCCTGACGCACACCAGCTCTTGAAGGCTGCGCGATGGGTTCACGGGTAGACCCCGGTTGACCCTTTGCACGCTGATTCCGCAGGTCATAAGCACATTTCGGCTTCAAGCGACGCGACGCCGGATGGCAATGCGTGGAGGAGGAGCGATCGTGCATCAGATGCAATAATCACTATTCTACCTGACATAATGTAGATTATCGGCGATTCAGACTGGCGTGCCGAAGCAGAGAAGGTCACCGCAAACGCGCGAGATCCCGACGAATGTAGCGCAGGTGCGCCCATTCCTCCTCCAGGATCACTCGAATGCAATCACCGACGCTGGGACGCCAGTCATCGCCGCCCCACGGGTTTTCGCGTTCTTCTGTGAGCGTCTCCGCCGTGGCTGTGGCCAGGAAGTCCGTCACGAGTTGCTGTCGCTCGGCGCGCACGGTGAGTATCTCCTCGTAAGTCGGCGAATCCGTGCGGAAGATTGACATGTCGAAACCGATCTGGTCGGCACCGGTGAAGATCTGGCCGATCTCGTGGAATGGCTGCTTCATCCGCAGGATCCCACCGCGGAGCCAGGCGTCGGTCGCCAGAATCAGGTGACGCAGGGTTTGGGCCAGGGACCACTCGTCCTCGACGTGGGCGTCCACCAGGTCCAGCGGCGTGCCTGCCACCGTTGCCTGCCACGCCGACTGCACAACGACCCAACCCTCGCGCAGACCTTCGGGCGTCTGAGCCTTCTGCAGCTCGCGGCCCGGGAACTGCCGGTTGAGCTCGGCGTCCACGAGCGGCACAACGTCGACCCCGTTTACAAGAAGACTGCCGAAGAACAGGTCGTGGCTGTCGATATCGAGTCCGTCTAGATCGACGCCGCGCATCGTCACACCGCTGACGTCGGAGAATCGCAGGGTGGCACCCTTGAAGCTGGCCTTGACGAAGGTCGCGCCTTCGAAATTCTTTGCGCCGGAATAGGTTGTCATCGCTTCATCATCTCACCGCTGTTGGGGACGCACCCGGGCTGACAGGACCGCGAGCCGTGTCAGGGCTGACCCGTTCGAGGGGTGCCAGCCCTTGGCTGAGGACTCTGCCTAGGATGAGACAGTGCCAACCGACAACAGCCAGAACATCAAAAACCTCGTTCAGCGCTTACTCGAACAGGACAGACCGACCATTGTTCAGCTGGGGCATCCGGCACTGCGAATTCCGGCTGAGGAACTCGACGGTCAGCTCGACACGGAAGAACTTACTGCGTTGCTTGCCGCAATGCGCCAGGTCATGCATGATGCGCCCGGCGTCGGACTGGCCGCGCCGCAGCTCGGCATCCCGCTTCGCCTGGCAGTCATCGAGGATGTCGGAGTTCAGCCCCAGGAGATTGTCCGCGTTCGCGAGCGCACCCCGGTGCCATTCTTCGCCGTTGTCAATCCGCGATACACGCCGGTCGACAACGAAACGGCCGCGTTCTTCGAGGGATGCCTGTCGTTCAGCGGATGGCAGGCCGTCGTCGAACGCTATCGCCGGGTACAGCTTGACTACCTCGAGCCCGACGGGACGCGTGTAATCCGCCAGTTCACCGGGTGGCCCGCGCGTATTGTCCAGCACGAGACGGATCATCTCAACGGAACCATCTATATCGACAAGGCGAACCCGCGGTCACTTGTCAGCGGCGCTGAATACAGCGAACGCTGGGCGCAGCCTGATATCGAACTGGCCCAGCGTTCGCTCGGCTTCTAGGACGCTCCGCTACTAAGCAGGCTGGTTCTTCTTGCTCGGGAGCTTTTCGGCCCACCAGCGAAGAATGTGCTCGAAGCGTTGGCGGCGGTGCCAGGGCGTTCCGGAACGCGAGAGCTCGTGGGTCTCCCCGGGGAAAATCAGCATCTCGGTATCCACGCCGTTACGCTTCAGCGCCGTATAGTACCGCTGCGCCTGCTCGAGCGGGCATCGTAGGTCCTCTTCCGAATGGACCACGAACGTTGGAGTCTTCACCTTGTCGGTATGCGCATAGGGACTCTGCGCCCGGACCTTGTCGGGATCCGCGCCCGTGTATGCCTCCGAGAAGAACCAACCGATATCAGATGAGCCGATGAACGATTCCGGGTCCAAGAAGCCGCGTTCCACGATCGCGCCCTGGAAGCGGTGATCGTTCGCCACGAGCCAGGCGGTCAGATATCCGCCGTATGAACCGCCCATGACGCCCAACCGGTCGCCGTCGAGCTGGCCGTACTGCGCCACAGCGCCCTCAAGGAAGGCCAGCACGTCCTGCATATCGACCGTGCCCATCGCCTCCTTGATCACCCGGCCGTGGTCCTGACCGTAGCCGGCGGCTCCGCGGGGGTTGCACATGACGACGGCGTATCCCGCCTCGACGTAGACCTGCGCTTCATCGAAGTAGCCCCAGCCGTACTGGGCGAATGGCCCACCGTGAATATTCAGGAGAACAGGGTGCGGACCCTCCCCCTCGGGTACAAGTACCCAGCCGTGCACGGGATAGCCGTCCGGTGCGTTGAACGTCGCTTCATGCATTTCGGCCACTGCCGTTTCGGCCCGCAGCCTTTCCGAGAAGTCCGTCAACCGGTTGAGGACTCCCCCGTCGACGCGCGCCACGTCGCCGGCAGTCCGGGGGTCGGTGAAGGCGACGACGATGTCGTCGTCGGCTGCTGCTGCGCCGGTCACGATGAATTCGCCGTCGACGAGCGTCCGCACGCCGCCAACGGGCGTGACGGCAAGCAGCTGACCCGTGCCCCTGGCACGGTTGAAGACAAGCACCCCGTCACGGTAAGGAACAATGTCGCCTACTTCGCCAAGGTCCTGCGTTTCGGGATCGGTGAGCAGGCGGACGTCAGCCGGATTGTCGATGGGCGCGGCATACAGCGCAGTGTTCCGCGCGACGAAGTCAAGGCCGCTGGCTGAAAGTGGACTGCCAAGATAGTAAAGCCAGCGGCCGTCTGCACTGCTGACTGGCCTGCCGCAACCGATCAATTCGTCTGAAAGATTGCTCAATCGCTGCCTGTCAGAACCGTCCAGGGCAATCGAATAGATATCCGTGCGCAGGTTCGAGTCCGATCCCGGTTCAAGCGAGGCTGCGAAGAGGATCAGCGATCCGTCGCTTGAGAAGGAGGGCGATGACGAGTCCGCGTCCGCGTGTGTGAGCTGGCGCGCCTCCGGATAAAGTGACGGAGCGTCATCGCCGGCAGCTTTCTTGGCACGTCCCACGGGTTCAACGGCCGGTTCTTCGTCCACCGCCGGGACATCGATGAGGAACAACTGCGTCCGTTTGTCGGCGGTGTACCCCACACCATTCATCTGGTACTTGAAGCCCGTGATGAGACGCGGATCTTCCTGGCCGCCGGCCACACCGTCGACTGTGCCGTACCGGCCCTCGTCGGGAACGCGTGCCGTGAAGACGATGCGCCGGGAATCAGGCGACCATTCGAACCCGGACACGCCAAGCTTCTGGTCCGTCACCTGTCGGGGCTCCCCTCCCCCGCTTTCTGTGATGAAGATCTGTGGTTTTCCGCCCTGGCTCGCACGCAGGAATGCCAGCACAGCGCCGTCGGGTGAGTATCGGGGCGAGACATCCCTGAAGCCGCGGGTCAGGCGGCGTGGTTCAGCACCATCCAATGGCACCTCCCACAGTTGACCAACGTAGGTGTCGGCGTCGTAGTCCGGTCGGGTGACCGAGACAACGCAGCGCCGGGATTGCGGGTGGAGCGATGGTGTGCTCACGTCGCTCAGCAGATTCAGTGTGTTTGGTTTCACACTGACGAGACTATGCCCGAGGGCGGCGCCGCCCAAAGTCTCGGCAGGCCGTTGGACCTACCATGGTCCAATGACCGCCGCCCTCGAAGAGATTCTTGCCTGCCCTGTCTGCGGGACCGCCCTCGCCCTGAGTACAGACGATGACGGCGGCGTCCTGCACTGCGCCCAGGGCCACCGGTTCGATGCGGCACGACAGGGATACTTCAACCTTCTGACCGGCAAGGGGACATCCCTGCAACCGGACACCGCATCGATGGTTCAAGCGCGCATCGATTTCCTCAGCCGCGGCCACTACGACGCCCTGGTGGAGGCCGTGTGCGCCGCGGCTCAGGAACATTCCGCTCCGGATCCGGTGATTCTGGACGCAGGAGCCGGCACCGGATTCTATCTCGCGGCCCTGCGGAACCGCCTCCCTTCTTCCACCGGAATTGCAATCGATATCTCGAAGTACGCCCTCAGGAGGGCAACCGCCCTCCTGCCTGGAATGCCCTGTTTGGTCTGGGACGTGTGGCGTCGCCTGCCGCTCCAGGACGGCAGCGTCGACGTCATCCTCAACATCTTCGCCCCCCGCAACCCGGGCGAGTTCCACCGCGTCCTGGGCGAAACCGGGACGCTGATCGTAGTCACACCTTTGGCAGCGCATCTCAGCGAAGTTGCTGAGGTTGCCGGACTTCTCGAGATTCAGCCGGACAAGCACGACGCCGTCGCCGCCGGTCTCGCCGGCACTTTCCAGGAGCTCGGGTCATCGACCGTGGAATTCTCGATGAGGCTCTCGTCGGAGGACATCGCCGACGTGGCCGGGATGGGGCCCGCCGGCCATCATCGGCCCCGTCCCGATCCCCGGGTACTGCCGACTGATGTTTTGGTTACCGGCGCGTTTACGGTACAGGCCTTCCGTCCGCTCGCAGCTGACCGGGTGCGGATCCTTCCAAACGGATAACGGTGGTCCGCATCAGCGGCCAAGTGCTATATTCCCCGGCCCCGATTTGGCATGATGGAGAAAGGCAAGTGCGCCATCGGGAGATCCTGCGGGCTAGCGGCCGGAACGTGAGGGAACAATGTTCGATTGGCTGATACAAAACACCTGGGTTCTGTGGCTGGTTCTGCTTCTGGGGCTTGCCGCAGTCGAAACCATCACGCTCGATCTCTTCTTCATCATGCTGTCCATGGGCGCTCTCGCCGCCCTGATTGCTTCCCTCGCTGAAGCGGCATTTTTCATCCAGGTGCTTTTATTCTGCGTGGTTTCACTGCTGATGGTGCTGCTCGTCCGGCCGGTCGCCCTGAGACACCTCAAGCTCGGCACCAAGGATCAACGTACTAATATCGACCGGCTGGTAGGCGAAGACGCCCTCACGCTGGAACCTGTCAGC
Organism: Arthrobacter pigmenti; assembly: GCF_011927905.1. Lineage (NCBI taxonomy): Bacteria > Bacillati > Actinomycetota > Actinomycetes > Micrococcales > Micrococcaceae > Arthrobacter > Arthrobacter pigmenti. The sequence goes on along the minus strand of NZ_JAATJL010000001.1, from coordinate 1,595,368 downwards.
GGCTTGTCCGGTACGGTCAAAATCGGTGGTGACACGTGGACGGCCCGCACCGCGGACGGTTCGTCACTTCCGGCAGGTGAGAGGGTTTCCGTGTCGCGCATCGATGGCGCCACTGCCGTCGTCACCGGTGTCCGTCAGCCCGATCCCGGGACCACCGCGGCCCCGTAACCACGGTCTTATTCCGTATCCAAAACCAATAAAGGGGAAACATGCCTACAGACGCAGGAGCAATCGGGTTGACGATTGTTCTGATCGTTCTGATCATTTTCGTTCTGATCATTCTGGTGAAGTCTGTGCGGATCATCCCGCAGGCCCGAGCCGGAGTGGTCGAACGGCTCGGTAAGTACCAGCGGACGCTTCAGCCCGGATTGACGATCCTCATTCCCTTCGTCGACCGGCTGCTCCCGCTGCTCGACTTGCGCGAACAGGTTGTGTCCTTCCCGCCTCAGCCCGTCATCACCGAGGACAACCTCGTTGTATCCATCGACACCGTCGTTTACTTCCAGGTCACCGATCCGCGGGCGGCGACTTACGAGATCGCCAACTACATCCAGGCCGTCGAGCAGTTGACCACCACAACACTTCGTAACGTGGTCGGCGGGTTGAACCTTGAGGAGGCGCTGACCTCCCGTGACCAGATCAACGGTCAACTTCGCGGTGTACTTGACGACGCCACTGGTCGCTGGGGCATCCGCGTCTCGCGTGTCGAGCTGAAAGCCATCGATCCACCGCTCTCCATCCAGGACTCCATGGAGAAGCAGATGCGCGCGGAACGCGACCGCCGGGCGGCCATCCTTACTGCAGAGGGGACCAAGCAGTCCCAGATTCTTACTGCCGAGGGCCAGCGCCAGGCAGCAATCCTGGCCGCTGAGGGTGATGCGAAAGCTGCCATCCTCAGGGCGGACGGTGAATCCCAGGCGATCCAGAAGGTATTCGACGCCATCCACAAGGGAAACCCAACCCAGAAGCTGTTGGCCTACCAGTATCTGCAGACCCTGCCCAAGCTGGCTGAGGGCAACTCGAACAAACTGTGGATCATCCCCAGTGAAGTTGGCGAAGCACTCAAGGGTATAGGTAGCGTCCTGGGCGCCACCACACCGGAGGACCAGGACCCATCCCCTGCTGCGCCGGGTGGCCCTGCCCGCTCCTGACCAACGACGACGACGGCCGCCTCCTTCGTGAGGCGGCCGTCGCCGTTTCTGTGGCTGTCGATTGGGCGCTGAGGCCGGTCGATGAGTATAGTTGGGTGTTTGCCGGATTACCACACCGCCGGGAACACGCCGCGTTCGCCCTGCGTTATACGTGGTGGAACGCGGTGTAGCAGCCGCTGTGTTGCGCACCAACTGAAAGCGCAGCAGAGGTATCTGGAAGTCCAGGATGCCATACGTAGTAGGGAGAAATGATGAGCGACCGTAGCCTGCGGGGTATGCGCCTTGGCGCCCAGAGCATGGAAACCGAATCCGGCGTCGAGCCCGCACCCCGGCAACGTATCGAATATCGTTGCGAGGACGGAGAGCGCGTGTTCGTGACCTTTGCCGCGGAGGCCGAGATCCCTCCCGTGTGGGTTTCGAAGACAGGCAAGGAGGCGCTGCTGGTGGACGGTGAGCGTCCTGACACTTCGGGCGACAAGCCCGTACGAACCCACTGGGATATGTTGCTGGAGCGCCGTTCCATGGAGGAACTGGAGCAGATCCTCGAGGATCGGCTGAACATCCTGCGGGAACGCCGCGGAGAGCGCCGTTCCGCCTGAATAATCGACGAACGCCCGGGCGCTTCAAGAGAAGTGCCCGGGCATTTTTGCATGTCGAGACGGCCGGAGGTCAGTCCTCGCGCAGGTTGTATGGAACTGCGCCAGTTACCCGCCGCTACTTCACGTTCGCGTTTGAGCGTCGCTGGAAGGCTCGCTGAATCGCCGCAAGGCGGGCAGACAGTCCCCACCGGGTCACGTTAGCCATGGCCTCGAAGACGATGTTTCCACTCATTTTGGAATCACCGTACTCCCGCTCAACAAAGGTAATTGGGACCTCGACGATCCGCATGCCCTGGCTCGCAACACGGAACGTCATATCCACCTGGAACCCGTAGCCTACGGACTCAATACTGCCAAGATCGATGCTTCGCAGGGTCTCGCTGCGGAAGGCCCGGTATCCTGCTGTGATATCACGGACGGGAAGCCCCAACATTGTGCGCGAATAAAGGCTTCCCGCGCGCGAAAGAAGCTTGCGGTGTGCCGGCCAGTTCACAACTGAGCCACCTGGGACCCAGCGTGAACCAATGACAAGATGCGCATCCTTGACCGCTTCGAGCAGGGCGGGAAGCTCTTCCGGCCGATGCGAGCCGTCAGCGTCCATCTCAACCAGGACTTCATACCCCCGTTCCAATGCCCATCGGAATCCTGCGATGTAGGCGGCGCCCAGTCCTTCCTTGCCCTGCCTGTGCAGCACGTGCACGGCGGCGTCCTGGGCCGCGATGTCGTCCGCAAGCTTCCCGGTACCGTCCGGACTGTTGTCATCGACCACCAGTACATCCGAATCCGGAACTGCGTCCCGCAGTCTGCCCAGCGTCAAGGGGAGGGAAACACGCTCGTTGTAAGTGGGAATGATGGTGACAGTGCGCACTCAGGAGACCTTTCAGCGGGTAGCGGTGCGCAAAGGCGCAGCGGAGGATCGGATCGACTACCCAGTATAGGCTGATGCGTTCCTAGGTTGAGCGTGCCACGAGCGTTGGGCGTGAAAGCAGGAAGGTGCTGACAGCTCTCAGCCGGAACGCCGGCTCAAACGGAGCCAGGAGATATGTGGATACGGGTAGGTTCGCACGCCTTCGGGCCAGCAGTGATCAATCGATCGGCGCTGTTTTCTACTGGCGTGCGAACCTACCCGTTATCAGTACCGAGCCTTCGACCACGCAGAAGAACACAACGTCCATATGACTGGCCCCCCTGGCATCGCTGCATGCGCTGACTCGGTCAGGTCTATCCGAAGCATGGATCCCGACCCGTAGATCTAAAAGCTTACGGGTTGTGGAGGAAGTGTCAACAGCTCGCTGACCTGCAGTTTTGAGTGTTTCCGCAGGTCAGGGCCATAACGGTTATGGGACAGCTATTTTTCCATCCGATGGATCAAGCTATGTCTCCCAGTTCACCGCTGGAGAACAGTAGTCGGCCGTGGTGAACGGTCTGCAGGCAGCGCGGTTCACGGCCTGTGTCCAGCGCCGGCAGGAGTGGAGTACCCGCTCTTGGATCGGTACTCCAGGATTGAACCCTGCTGTCGGGCGTCTGGACCATGAGCTCGTCCACTTCCCAGATGGCGTAAGACGCCGGCGCGCCAGGAACAAGTTGCCCCAGCAAAGGATGTCCTGCCCCCGCTGCACGCCACCCTGCCCGTGTATGTGCTATGAAGGCGGCCCGGGCCGAGATTCGTTCGGCCGGACTGAAGTGGTTGATGGAAGCGCGGATCGACTGCCAGGGCGACACGCGCGTTACTGGCGAATCGGAACCGAGGCAAACTGGTATGCCCTGTCCCAGCATGCTGCCCACACGGTTCATCGGGCGATAGCGGGCACTGCCCAGACGTTGCTCATACAACCCGCCTGATGCGCCCCACAGGGCGTCAAACCCTGGCTGCGCGCTGACCGTGATCCCGAAGTGGGCGAGGCTGCTGATCGCGCCGTCGTCTGCCATTTCTACATGTTCCAGGCGATGGCGTGCACCTCTTACCTTCTCTAAGCCATGTGCGGCCGCAGTCTTCTCAAGACCGGCAAGAACGGTATCGAGTCCTTCGTCCCCGATGACATGAAAGCCGGCCTGCACCCCTGCCGACGTAGCTGCGCCAAGGTGAGCCGCGACGTCGTCAGCCTGCAGAAAAGCGGTTCCGCAGGAACGTGGAGCATCCGCATAGGGCACCCGCATGCGGGCGGTATGCGAGCCAATTGAGCCGTCGACGTTCAGGTCGCCGCCCAGACCGAGAACGCGCCCGTCGAATTCGTCGAGAATCGCCCGCAGTTCGTCCTCGGATCCGGCAGCCTGCCCCCAGTAGGCGAGGACCTCGGGGAAACCACCGTCTAGCGACAGTAGGGACAGGACATCCTCCCGCGGGGCGATGTGAGGAGCCGCCATCTCGACGACCGCAACGATGCCAACGGACGCAGCCGCGCCCAGCGCCACACGCTGCAGGTCCTCCCTTTCGGGCACGCTCAGTGCACGTACAGCCGTCCGCACAGCGAAGTGGGCGTCACGGACAACGAACCCGTCATCCCAGCCGTCAAGGGCGGAGAGCGAGAGTTTATGCGCGAGCGAAGCGGACACGACGGCCGAATGCACGTCTGCACGAACCAGGTAGACGTCACGTCCCTTCGACGCATTCTCAAGCTCGAGCGCAGACGGTGGCCGACGTTCGGGCCAGCGTGACTCGTCCCACCCATTGCCCAGTATCGTTCCAGTCGAGGTCTCGGCAGCACGCGCTACCAACTCGAGTAGTGCATCGAGGCTATTGACCTGGGTTAGATCCAGGGAGGTGAGCGCAAGTCCCGTCTCCGTGGTGTGAACGTGGGAGTCAACGAAACCCGGCGCGATGAGGGCACCCTGCAGATCCACCACCAACATGCTGCTGTCCGCCAGGGCGGCCGCGGCATGCTCGGAGCCAACCCACGCAACGGTATCGCCGATTACCAGCATGGCGGTTGCGAAAGGATCAGCTGCGCTATAGACGGATCCATTACGGTATAGGACGGGCATAGGGTTGGGACTGGGCACGGCTGACGCAGCTTTCAGGTAGGGAGACGGTTACTCGGTGACGGCGGAGTACGCTACAACACCGCGACGGATCAGGTCGATCGAATCAAGGCACCGGCGTCGGAAGCCGGCCGGAAGATCGGGAACCTTGGCCAGCTGATCAATGAGATCAATCACCTGCTTGGCCCAGCGCACAAAATCGCCTGCGGCCAGTTCCGTGCCCTGCAGGGCGTTCTGCAGCCCCCTGCCGCGTGCCCACTTGTACATCGGCCACATCAGGCCGAAGTCAGGCTCGCTCGTGACAGCGAGGCGGTGCTGTTCTTCGAAGTCGGTAAGGCGGGACCACTGCCGAATGACGACGTCGATCGAGGTCTCCAGCGAAACACTCGGCATCCGTGGGCGAAGTCCGCGCTCCTCCCGTTTGGCCTGATACACGAGGGCCGAGGCGAGGGCAGCGAGCTCAGCCGCCTCGAGGTCTTCGAACGCGCCGTGCTGCAGCGACAGGGCGATCAGTAGATCTTTCTCGCCGTAGATGCGCCGGAGATTTTGCCCTGCCGGTGTGATCGTGAGCCCCTGGTCCTCGTCCGGCTGCAGGTAGCCGTACTCGAGCAGCACCTCTGAAACCCGGTCGAAGATCTTCGCGATGGTATTGGTGCGGCCCTGGATCTGCTGAGCCAGCCTGTCGGTTTCCCGGCGCAGCTTCCACCAGCGTTCAGCCCACCGCGCATGGTTCTCCCGGTCACTGCAGCCATGGCATGGGTGCGCCCGAAGGCGTCCCCTCAGCTCCGCGATAGCCTTTTCCTGACGGTCGGTACCGGCGGTCGCGAATGCCCGGGTACGTCGCGTGGTCGGTGGTCGGTTCTCGTTCAGCGCATTGCGAAGTGATGCGGCGAGGTCGCGGCGGTCCTTCGGCTTGCGGGCATCAAATTGCTTGGGTATCCGAACTCGCGAGAGGACCTCCACCGGCCCATCCAGGTCCTGGACCCCGAGGCGGCGAACATGCTTCTCCATGGTCAGCACCGTTGGACGCGGTTCACGCGAGGAATCCCCCGCCAGGACTACAGCGAAGCCCGCGATCCTGCCTGCGGGAACATCGATGACGTCCCCGGGGCGAAGCGACTCAAGCGACTCAGCGGCCGCGCTCCGCAAGCTCCGGGCGCCGGCCTTTGATGCAGCCGTTTCCAGATCCGACAGTTCACGCCGAATGCCCGAGTACTCCGAGAAATCTCCCAGATGGCAGGTCATCGACTCTGCATAACCCTGCAAGGATTCTTCCCTGGCGCGGACCTGCCGTGCCAGGCCAACCACCGATCGGTCTGCCTGAAACTGGGCAAACGAGGTCTCCAGGATCTCCCTCGTGCGGTGCTGCCCGAACTGTGAGATGAGGTTGACACTCATGTTGTAGGTCGGCCGGAAGCTCGAGTTCAGCGGATAGGTGCGCCGGGAGGCCAACCCGGCCACGGCGCCCGGATCTGTCCCGGGTCGCCACAGCACTACCGCGTGTCCTTCGACGTCGATTCCCCGGCGTCCGGCGCGGCCGGTGAGCTGTGTGTACTCCCCCGCCGTGATGTTCACATGGGATTCTCCGTTGAACTTATCGAGCTTCTCCAGGACAACCGAGCGCGCCGGCATGTTGACGCCGAGTGCGAGTGTCTCCGTCGCGAAAACTGCCTTTACAAGCCCCTCCTCGAAGAGTTTCTCAACGACCTCCTTGAAGGTGGGCAGCATGCCCGCGTGGTGGGCAGCGAATCCGCGGATGAGACCTTCACGCCATGCCCAATATCCGAGTATTTCAAGGTCCTCCTCCGGGATGTCCAGCGTTGCCTCGTCAATGCGGGAACTGACGATGCTCCGCTCGTACTCCGTGGTGAGCCATAGCCCGGCATCCAGGCACTGGCTGACGGCGGCTTCGCAGCCGTTGCGCGAGAAGATGAAAGTGATTGCGGGCAGCAGGCCCTCACGATCGAGCGCCGATATGACCTGTGGTCGGTTCGCCCTGGCCACCGCGGTGTGCGGACGCTGATAGCGGTTGGGCCCTCCGCGCCCGCGCCGATTACCAGACCCCCAGCGCGCCCGCTGGTTCAGCCGGGTCTCACTGGTCGCGAGCTCCAGCAGCTCGGGGTTGACAGCGAACTTTTCCTCGGCTCCCGTTGTGCCGACCGGCGCAGCCTCATCGAATGCGACTTCCCCAGCGAAAAGATCCAGCAGCTCCTGACCGACCATGACGTGCTGCCATAGCGGAACGGGGCGGTGCTCGGATACGACGACGTCGGTATCCCCGCGCACCGTGTGCAGCCACGCGCCGAACTCTTCGGCGTTCGAGACGGTCGCGCTCAGCGACACGACTTTCACCTCGGTGGGCAGGTGAATGATCACTTCCTCCCACACGGCGCCGCGGAAACGGTCCGCGAGATAATGCACTTCGTCCATGACCACATAGCCGAGACCGGCGAGCGTATCCGAATCCGCGTACAGCATGTTCCGCAGGACCTCTGTGGTCATTACGACGACGGCGGCTTCCGGGTTGATGCTCGTGTCGCCCGTGAGCAGGCCCACCTGGTCCGCGCCGTGCACTGCTGCTAGTTCGGCATACTTCTGGTTGGACAGTGCCTTGATGGGGGTCGTGTAAAAAGCCTTGAGCCCGTTCGAGAGCGCCATGAAGATTGCGAACTCCCCAACGACGGTCTTCCCCGCCCCCGTGGGTGCCGCGACGAGCACCCCCCGGCCGGACTCAAGCGATGTGCAGGCGTCCCGTTGGAATTCATCCAGTTCAAAGCCGAGGGTTTGCTCAAACTCGTGTAGCCGGGTCTTCGCATACCGATTACGCGCCCGCGCTGCCTGGTACTGCTCGGCTGGGGTGGTCATGGTCTAAGCCTATCGGCAGGGACCCGAGGCGAGCGTCAGCGGGGGTCTCAGAGCCCTTCAAGGCTTGAGGCGCGGTCTGCGTTCGTCTCGATATCGGCGTCGCGTTCGGCATTCCTCTTCTCGCGTCGCTTGTCGTTGAGCAGGCACAGGGCTATGGCAACGAAGAAGAGCAGCAGGAGGGGGACGGCGAGGTAAAACATACTCATGGCATCGCCGCCTGGAGCCGCCATAGCGGCGAACAGGCAGACCAGGAACACTGTGATCCGCCACGATTTGAGGATCTGCTTGCCTTTGACGATTCCGACCATGTTGAGGCCAAAGAGCACGACCGGCAGCAGGAACGCAATCCCGAAGGCCAACATCAACCGGAGCATGAAGGTGATGTACACAGGAACGGTTATGAAGTTGGCGAAACCTTCAGGCGTGAAGTCCGTCAGCACACGAACGGCGCTCGGCAGGATGAGCCACGCCAGCGCGAGCCCGGCGAGGAACAGGGGAACCGCAACGGCAATGAAGCCGAGGGTTATCCGGCGTTCCTTGACCCGTAGACCTGGGGTGATGAAAGCCCACAGCTGATAGAGCCATACCGGACTTGCAATGACCAGGCCCAGGAAAACCGAGATCTGAATCATGAGGTCGAACGGAGAACCAACGCCATCGAAATTCAGTGCAGCATTGCGACCGTCAATCGTATTGATGGTTCGGATTGGCTGCGAGAGTGCTTGAAGCACCGGGTTGTAGATGAAGAAACCAATAACAGTGCCGACAACCAAAGCGATCGCGGACTTGAACAGTCTGTTACGGGCTTCCTTCAGGTGCTCTTTGAGCGCCATCCGCCCTTCAGGATTGGCGGCCTTGCGCCCTTTGACCCGTGGCATGCCTGTCAGGTGCTGGAGGAGGTGCTACCAGGCCCGGACGCACGGGGCGTTCCGTGTTGGGAATCGTGCTCCTGGGTTCCGTCCCTGCGCGGCTCGTCGACTACACGACCTTCGACCGGCGATGATCCATCGGTGTCGTTCGGGCCGTTCTCTTCCTTCATCTGGCGGACTTCCGACTTGAAGATGCGCAGAGATTGCCCCACGCTCCGGGCAAGTCCGGGAAGTTTGGGCGCACCAAACAGGAGTATCGCGATTGCGATGATGATAAGTATGTGCCAACCCTGGATCTGCATGACGGAATTCCTCTCGATGAGTCTTCTTCAAGTCTAGGTCATAAGTGGGGCAGATCACGAAGAAGTTGGGGCTGTCGGCGTAATACCCGCCGACGGACCCGCCGCTGCAACCGTGCCCAACGCCGGAGCCGGGTGTTGAGGGCGTTCTCTGCTCTCACCTCTGTGGGGGCTCTGAACACAGACGAAACGAAGTGCCGGCTCTCCGCCGTCTCCGTACCAGTGAATGAGGGAGTCAGTGCTTCTGAGGCCCGCCCGGTCTCCTCCATGAGCGCTGTGAAGCCACGGAAAAGGCGCCACGCCAGGAAACCGAAGAAGAGCAGGGAGACAGCGATGAGTGCCACCCACAGGAGAATCCATGTCCACCAGACCATGGAGCCAGCCTAACTCAGGCTTCCCCAGGCCCTGTATAGCTCTCAAGCGCGGTTTCGGTGAAGGCGACCGCCGCCCATCTGACGGCGTCCGGTGCGGCGACCACGCAGTCCCCGCCAAGACTTGCAATAAGGCCGGGGAGCCAGCCCGTGGCGGCCACCCTGATTTCGACGGCCAATCGTCCATCCGGCAGTTCAGCAGTGTGCTGCGCTGCGTACCGCTGGGCGATCCAGCGGGCGTGCGGCGCGAGAATCAGCACGACTGTTTCGTCCGCCTCGGATGGATCGAACAGCCTGGTGGCGCCGTCGTCGTGCTGTGGTCCGATAGTGGCAGGACGGTCGGTGAGGCGGGCGCTCCCAATGCGGTCAAGGCGGAAATGCCGCCGCCCTTGCGCGCTGTGGCACCATGCATCGAGATACCACACATCGTCCTGGAGGAACGTTCTCAGCGGCTCCACGAAGCGGTCTGTGATTTCATCCCGTGCCGCGACGACGTAGCTCAAGCGCAGCTGCCGCTGTTGGTCCATTGCGGTTCGGATGAGCTTCAACGTCGGCGCAACGCTGTCTTCGGTAAGGAGGGTAGCGATGGAACGGTCCGGCCGCCCAATTTCGCCAGTGGCTTCGCGGAGCTTGTTACGTGCGGACACAACCGCCGAACGCTCGGGCAGGCCCGGGAGTGCGCTGAGGGTTTCCAAACCAACAAGGAGCGCGCACACCTCGTCGAGGCCGAACCGGATAGGCTCGCTGAGCTCCTGCGGATCGCTTACGTGTATACGGCCGTCCTCGAGGTGGATATCGATTAAGCCGTCTGGGTAGTAGCGCGGCCCGCTGACGAATAACAGTTCCAGATCCCGCAGAAGCTGCGTTTCGGAAATTTTGAAGTCCCGGGCGGCTGTGGCAACGTCCACTCCAGGCTTGCCCAAAAAGTAGGGGACCAGGTCGAGCAGCCTCAGGAGCCGGTCCTCCGTCGACGCACCAGGAGACGAACCGGTGGCGGCCGGCCGGGCACTCAGGATGAACGACGGCGGTTCCTGGATGAGCGCTTCCAGGGCACCTGCAAGCCGCCCCCGGACGTCGTTCACCAGCAAGGGCGGCGCCATGGCGCGGGCATTCGGTCCAAGCGACGCAACTTCCCCGCTCGCGGCGGCTTGGTCAGAGAAGCTGTAAGTGACTCTCTGCCACCCTTCGGGACCTTCCATGATGGTTGCGCCGGGCCGTGCACGGAGGATCTGTGATGTTCCCGGTCGAATATCAACGGCAGCAATTGCGGGTGGCGAGGCGGTGTCCAGCGAAGCCAAAGAGCGCGCCATGGAAAAGTCCGCGGGGGCTTCGTAGGTGCCCTCGACAAACGTCGGTTCAGAGGTGATGCGCGTGAGCCGGAACCATCGTTCGGCCTGTCGATCCACATCGAAACCGACGAGGTACCAATGCCCGAAGCGGCTGCCCATCCCCCACGGCTGAACGGTACGCACACGTTCATCCCCAGTACTGGCAGCGCGGTAGCTGAACCTGACGCCGCGGCGGCCGGTGGTGGCGCGCCAGAGCAGATCCCAGAATGGCTCGTTCGTCTGGATTCGCGCGGCAACCGGAAGTGCCGCAGTCCCGCCAGTGTCCACTCCCCTACCACGTAGCTTGCGCAGGGCGCGTGACGCTGCAGATCCGAGGGAGGCTTCATCCCACATGCCGGCCGCCACTGTGAGGGCAGCTGATTCAGCCGGGGTGAAGCTCATCCCCGGAAGCCGGTAGTCCTCGGCGTCTATCCTGTACCGGACGTTGGCGTTGTCACTGTCGAAGAATGGATCATCGGTAAAGGACTCCACAGGTATGCCCTGCTCGCGAAGCGTGGCCTTGTCCCGGTCGAAGAGCTTCTCCCGTGCCGCTGTCGTTGGCGCCTGGGCGTACTGTTCGACCTCGCGGAACAGTTCCTCCTTGGTCCAACCCCGGCGGCCGGAAAGAAGCAGCATCACCAAGGTAAGAAGGCGTTCCGTTCGTTTCGCAGACACGATGGCTAGGATACCCGTTCCCCCTCATTGGAACGGCAACAGGGCGGGTGCTACACGTCGGTGTAGCACCCGCCCTGCGAATCCCTGCGCAAGCGTTCCGGTTATCGGACGCCCATCAGGTCCACCACGAATATGAGTGATTCTCCGGGCGCTATGGCGGACCCCGCGCCGCTGTCGCCGTAGGCGAGGTGCGGCGGGATCTCAAGGCGGCGGCGGCCACCGACCTTCATTCCCGGGATGCCCTGATCCCAGCCCTGAATGACCTGTCCCACACCGATCCTGAAATCGAGGGGCGTGCCACGGTTCCAGGAGGAATCGAACTCTTCGCCCGTCGAGAATGCAACGCCCACATAATGTGCGGACACTGTGTCTCCGGCTTGTGCCTCACGGCCGTTGCCTTCGATGAGGTCCTTGACTACGAGGTCCTCGGGCAGGTCCTGCCCAGGAAAATCGACTTCAGGCTTGTTGCGGTCATACTCTCGCGCTCCAAACGACATGGGTGCTCCTTAGTTCTGGGGTACTTTTTCGACGATCTCAACGTAGAAGGCAAGTGGCCCGGCGGGCTGGCCTTGCGCGGGAGCATCCCCGTATGCCATCTCCGACGGAATGACCAGCAGCACCTTCGCGCCCACCTTCAGACCGGAAAGGCCTTGAGTCCATCCCGGAATGACTCCACTGAGCGGGAACTCGCTCGGCTCCCCGCGCTCGAAGCTGGAATCGAACTGCTCGCCCTGCCAGCTCCATCCGGTGTAGTTTGCCGCAATTGTGTCGGCTTCGGTGACTTCCTCACCGGTACCTTCCTCGATCACCTTGACCACGAGGTCCGAGGGCGCTTCATTCTCGGGGAACTCGATCGAGGGTACACCCTCGTCGTCGAGGGTAACGGTGGGCAGCTGGCCGGCTTCCTCAAGCTCAGCCACCTCTTCCGAGGAGAGCTTCTTCGCCGGACTCTCGGCGCTGAGTACTTTGAGGACGAGCAAAGTGTTCTGGGACTGCGGCTGTTCAGGGTCCGCCGGAATGGCGAAGGCGATCTGTGAACCGACCTTCGATCCTACGAGCACTTCGTATAGGGGCGGGTAGACTTCTTTGAGTTGGTCATCGACCGGAAGTGTTTGGGGCGTGCCAGCCGCGTAGGAATCCTGAATTGGGCTGCCGTCCTCCGGGTTGAGGGACACAACGTGCACGTTGATGTTCTGACCGACCTCGATCACATCGCCGTCGCCCTCCGTCACGGTGCGCACGCCCTGTTCTGTAATCTCCAGCGGGGCGTCGAATTCAACTTCCGGTGCGGTGTCAGTTCCCGCGTCAGTAACCTCCACGGACTCAAGGGTTTCAGCGGCTCCGGCGGACTTGCCATCCTCGAAGTCTGCGGGCGTGCTGGCTCCGCCGCATGCACTGAGGAATAGCATCGCGGGCAGCAGGATAGCTAGTACTTTTCGCACGGTGGTTCTTTCAGGTGGGATGGAGAAGGATTCGCGATCGTGTCGGCCACCCTCACGGCGGCGGACTTACCTACCCTAACGGGTTGGGCGCGAAAGTTTCTCCCGGGATTGCACCGTAAAACTTAGAGATGTTCCAGCAACGCACTGACGCGCTCGTCCTCGAATGCGAAGGGATCCTTGCAGAGAATGGTCTGCTGAGCCCTGTCATTGAGCTTCAGATGGACCCAGTCCACGGTGAAGTCGCGGTTCGCTTCCTTAGCGCGCCGGACAAATTCTCCACGCAACTTGGCACGCGTCGTCTGGGGCGGAATGTCGACTGCTGCCTTGATGTCGACATCGTCAACCACGCGCTCGGTCTCGCCGCGGGCCTGCAGCATGAAGAACAGCCCGCGCCCCGGCGAGATGTCGTGGTAGGTCAGATCGAGCTGGGCGACGCGGGCCGACTCGAGGTCCAAGCCGTTCCTGTCCATATAGCGATCGAGGAGCTTCTTCTTGATCGCCCAGTCGATCTCGCGCTCAACCAGGGAATGATTGCCCGTTTCGACCGCTGTGAGCGTGCGTTCCCATAATTCCAGCACCCGCTCGAGGTGTGGTGTGTGGGCGCCCTCCGTTTCGACGAATGACCGGGCGCGGCCAAGATATTCGCGCTGGATGTCGAGCGCCGAAACACGGCGTCCGTTAGCGAGCTTCAGCGGCAGGCGGCCCGTCAGGTCGTGGGATATCTCCCGGATGCTCCTGATCGGATTCTCCAACCGGAAATCCCGCATGATCACACCGGCCTCGATCATGCGCAGAATGAGGTCCACGGAGGCCACCTTCAGCAGAGTGGTGGTCTCGGACATGTTGGAATCGCCGGCGATCACATGCAGGCGCCGATAGTACTCGGCATCCGCGTGCGGTTCATCGCGGGTGTTGATGATTGGCCTGGAGCGGGTGGTGGCCGAAGATACACCCTCCCAGATGTGGTCCGCGCGCTGGGAGAAGGCGTAGATGGAACCCGACTGAGTCTTTAGTACCTTCCCCGCGCCGACCAGCAACTGCCGCGTCACGAGGAACGGGATGAGAATATCCGAGAGGCGGGAAAACTCCAGCTTGCGCGGGATCAGATAGTTCTCGTGGGATCCGTAGGAGTTACCGGCTGAGTCCGTATTGTTCTTGAAGAGGTAGACCCGACCGTCGTAACCCTCCTGTCCAAGCTTTCGCTGAGCCTCGGTAATGAGGTCTTCCAGGATGAGCTCGCCGGCGCGGTCATGGGCGATCAGCTGCGCGACGTCGTCGCACTCGGCTGTTGCGTACTCGGGGTGGGACCCGACATCGAGGTAGAGGCGGGATCCGTTTGTGAGGAAGACATTAGAGGACCTCCCCCAGCTCACCACCTTGCGGAACAAGTAGCGGGCCACTTCCTCGGGCGATAAGGGGCGAGAGTTGGGGCCCGAGTACGCGATCCCGAACTCCGTCTCGATGCCGTAGATGCGTCTGTCCATTACGAGGAGGTCCTGTCCGTTGCCAGTACAACATCAACCTCTGCTGCCGGTAGGCGCCTGAACGCGCGCGCGCTTCCCCGGGCCGCTAAGGGATCACGGTCCAGAACGGCGACCTCCAGGGTCGCGGAATCCAGACGAGCCCGCGGCTCGCCGGAAGTCCCGGCGTCGTAGCTGAGGGAATCCACGGCCGCGCGAATGACCTGCGCGAAATCAAGCTCTGCCTCCCATCGTCCGGACAAGGCTTCAACGACCGCATCTGCCTGACCGCCCATCACAATGAAGCCGGTCTCGTCCGCGATGGAACCGTCGAAGGTCAACCGGTAGATGTGGTCCTGGCCCGGGTGAAGACCAACTTCGGCGACCGCGAGCTCAACTTCGAACGGCTTGCTCTCCGCCGTGAACACAGCGCCGAGGCTTTGCGCATACACACTGGCAAGCCCCCTTGCCGTCACGTCCTCCCGATCGTATGAGTATCCGCGAACGTCGGCGTAGCGCACTCCTGCCTGACGCAGGCTCTCAAATTCGTTGTACTTACCGACGGCCGCGAAGGCGATGCGGT